>JAAYAM010000217.1 GCA_012719355.1 Acidobacteriota bacterium | reverse complement strand
TGGGCGGCAGCAGAAACATTTGATCTGGACAGTAAGGACGGTATGTTTTTGCCATGAAACATAATCTAATTTCCTTTCTGTCCGCGATCAACAGAAATTTCAGCTAATTCTCGGACAGGCTCCTAGTTCCCCCACTGGTCCGTAGGAACAGCATGTACGCGTTGGAACCGACGATGCAGGGCGAAACGGACCTCGATGCCATATACCGGGAGCACTACCACAGGGTGCGGAATCTGTGTGCGTACCTGCTGGGTTCCAGAGACGCGGCGGAAGACGCAGCCCACGAAGTCTTCCTGCGCGTACACAACAAGATCGACGGCTATAATCCGGAGCTTTCACTCAGGAACTGGATCCTGAAAATCTCGAGCAACTACTGCGTGGACGTGCTCCGAAGACGCGGGGTCGAAAGGCGGCTGTTCGAGGCGGACGACGGCGAATCCCCGGAACCTCGGGCCTCCGATCCGGGGCCGCTTACCGGCGTCGTCACCGATGAAAGGAGCAGGCGTGTACGTGATGCATTGAGGCGCCTGCCGGAGAAATTCAGGATCCCGCTCATCCTCGCCTACTACAGCGAGATGAGCTATGACGAGATCGCAGCCGCACTGCGAATCCCCAGAAATACAGTGGCAACCCTCCTGTTCAGAGGGAAAGAACAGCTCAGAAAGGAGCTGAAGAAGGAAGACCTATGAAATGCCCTGACGAATTTGTCCTGGCTCAGTACGGAGACGGTGAATTGCCGAAAGAGGAGTTGCGCATCCTCGCTCCCCATATCGACTTCTGCCCGTCGTGCAGGAGTAAGGTCGCGGCTTTCAGGGCCGAGGCCCGCATCCTGGCCGAAAGCATTCAGTCCGTCGAATGGCGGGAATTCGAATCGTCGTGCGAGGCTCGATTGCCGGAGCTCATGCGCCCCGCGGCGGCTCTTTTTATCGTTTCGTTATGTTTGCGCCTCGGCATGGATCTTGTACGGAAATTCGAGGTCCCCGCTGTGCTGGAATGGTTGTCGCCGCTGAGTCTGTCAGGGAGTCTAAACTGGATCGTAAACAGCCTTTTTTATGTCATAGAAAACGGAGGATCGATCGTGACCTCATACGCTTACAGGGCCGGCACCATGCTGGCATCCCTTTTCATGGTTTGGGCTCTCTTTGCTCTCGGTCGCCGTGCCACGAGGATTGCAGCCTCGGTCCTTTTCTCGTCCCTTCTGATGGTTGCTCTCACAGCGCCCGTGTACGCCATCGACATAAGGAAAGCAGAAGATGACGAAGGAATAACGATTCCTCAAGGAGAGACCATCAATGACACCCTGATTGTCTTCGCTGAGTCGGTGGACATCAAAGGGACGGTCAACGGCGATGTTGTCGCGTTCACGCGTCAACTGAGAATAGAGGGAGCCGTTCAGGGAAATGTCATCGGATTTGCCCAGAGAATCGAGATGACGGGCACGGCACAGAACAGTGTCTACGCGTTCGGCCAGTCTCTCCGGATTGCAGGAACGGTTCAACGCACCCTCTGGGGATTCGGCCAGACCGTGACTCTGGATAAGACGGGAAGGACGGACGATGCCATGCTCTTTGGCTCGGACGTAATCGTCGATGGCACCGTCGGCCGTGATGTCGCCGGCTTTGCCGGAACAATGGAAGTACAGGGAAGAATTGAGCGGGATCTTCGTTTCCGCGGAAGGAAACTTGCTGTTCGAGCTCCGGCACACGTAGGACGGGATCTCAGCGCCAGAGTACATTCAGGCGAGAACCTGCAAATCGATCCGGAAGCCACTATTGGGGGAAAAAGAGGTATCGAATTCGAACCGCCCCAACCGAGCAAATATCTCACGGCCGGATTCTATGTCGGCCAGATCTTCAGGCTGGCGGGAGCCTTCCTCACCGGTTTTCTGCTGTTCCGGCTGTTCCCCACCGCACGGCACGCCCCGCTGGGGAGCGGTCGCGAGGCGCTCCTTTCCGGCGGGATCGGTTTCCTGGCTCTTGTCGCAACTCCTATTGCCGCAGTGATCCTCGTCATCACGGTAGTGGGACTGCCGATCGCTTTTATAGCTTTCGGTCTCTGGCTGATAGCTCTTTACCTGGCCCACATTGTCGTCGCACGACATGTCGGGGAGATGATCGCGCCAACGGGAAGCCGTACGGGGACGGCGCTGCCGCTCCTGATAGGGCTGGCAATCGTGATCGTCGCGATTAATCTGCCGTTCATAGGGGGGATACTCAGTTTTCTCATTACCCTCGTCGGCCTCGGAGCCCTGGTAAGGCTTGTACACCGCGGCATGTTCCGCCCGCAGGTCACGGAAGCCTGATTGGTAAAGTTGCACCTTACCGATCAGGCTCTGCTGCCGGCACCATGCGGGACGTAAGCGGTTCCCGACTCCGTTGCACCCTCGCGGGATTCGGTGAGGCGCGCAAGAGTGAAAGCCGCAATCGCCATCGCAACATCGCGAACCGCGACGTCAAAAAATCTTCCGGTCATCAACAAATTCAGAGCGATAGCAACAAGCCAGGCCATGGCTATGTAGCTTCCTACCTTGGTCCATCGAGTCAGAATTGCCAACCCAACAATCATCTCAATTATCCCGACCAGGGCCATGAATACCGCCCCGCTTACCGGAAGAACCTGGGTCACTACAGGACTGAGATACGCCTGCCAGTCCGCGAGTATGTTGAAGTACTTGTCCAATCCTGCCAGAAACGCGGCGCCTCCCAGACAGAGTCGCAGCGCCCACCAGGAAGAATTCAGTCGAGCGTTGAAATCGTTCATTTTTTATCTCCTCCCAAAACAACTGAGAAACCAGCCGGCAATCGGTTACAGGAAAGAAAAGGGTGTAACCTTTTCACAGGGGCGTGACTCAAGTGTATCGGGGGGAGCGATTGAGATGCAGAATGATGGCTCGCTTACCGATTCCGAGGTAGTCAATCGCGTGCTGGCAGGCGAGACGGAACTTTTCGAGATCATCATGCGCCGGTATAACCAGCGCCTTTACCGGACGGCACGTGCGATTCTGCGCGATGAAAGCGAAGCAGAACAGGTGATGCAGGACGCCTACTTCCTTGCCTACACACATCTGAACCAGTTCGCGGCGAAGTCAAAGTTCTCAACCTGGCTCACCAGGATCGCAGTCTATGAATCGCTGGCAAGACTGCGTCGGCGGAAACGCTTTGTCGATTTCGAATCTTTTGCGGAAACGGAGAAAGGAATGCGAACGCTTGCTTCTGTTGATGGGACTCCGGAACAGAAAGCGTTTGACTCCGAACTCAGGAGCATCCTCGAACATGCAGTGGACCGGCTGCCGGAGCATTACCGGAGCGTCCTGGTCCTCAGGGACGTCGAGGGACTCGATACAGCCGAAACATCGGAATGTCTGGGGATATCGGAGGAAACTGTGAAGACGAGGCTTCACAGGGCCCGGGCACTGATGAGAAAAGAACTTTACACAACTGCCGGGATCGCGCAAAACCAACTGTTCAGTTTCGCAGGAACCCGCTGCGACAGGGTCGTAAAGGCGGTTATGGCACGCATCAGTGCGGCCGACCTAAAGCCGGAGATCTGTGCCGGGAGACGCACGCCCACACACGGGAACTGAGAAATCAAGTCCCGTGGCGACGGCCCACGGGACTTGATTCTTCTCTGTGTTTTCTAATACCCGCGATAAACAGGTACAACGTTTCTGTACTTCGCAACCAGTTTATCCCAGTTGCGCGGCAGTTCGATCTTCTTCGTAATGAATCCGTTCTCGATTCCGCCGACGCTCCGGAGCATCGCCATCCAGGCACCCGGTCCTCCCGCGACGAGGATCATAAGACCGTCAGAATCGGCGGCAGGCGGTTGGGAAAGGATCTGCGAGGTGTCCTGGTTCGACGGGAACGGATTGGGCGCGTTCTGAAGGACGAAATCCCTCAGCTTCTTTTTCGTCCACCCGGCGTCGGACAGGACCTTTGCATGCGAGGGGATCACGATAAGACAGGACATGTTCCATGGTCCCATGGCCGCCAGCGATTTCGCAATCCCTTCGGCGCTGGTCTCGCGCGGCACGCTTTGAACGAAGCTGTTAGGGAAGAACAGAGTAACGGTATTCTCCTCTTTGGCGAATCCACGCTCGACATGAAGTGGTTCCCATGGGCTTTCTTCTTCGCTCTCGCCGATTACGAGGCTGTATTTCGAGGGATTGCCGATCACGCCCATGTCCTCGATCCCTTTTCTCGCACCCCCGATGTTTTTCACGATCAATCCGACCGCACGGCCGATTGCAGCGTTGGCGATGTCTCCGGGACTGAGGGCGCCCGAGCTGTAGTTGACACGGATGTCATTGCGGATAGGACCGTTGATTGCAAAAAACGGCGCCCAGGATCCGGTACTCACTTCGAAGGTGTCGAACCTGGATCTCTGGTCCATCAAAGCCTGCACCGCCGCTATCAGGACCGGCATATGGGTAGGGAGCGCGCCGGCCATGACCGCGTTTATCGCGATCTTCTCGACGGTCGCCTTGCCCAGCCTCGGTATGACCTTTGCAACCACGTGATCCGGAGGCAGATCCGTACCGGTCATCATCTCCTTCACGGCTTCCTCCGTGGGAGGGAATATCGGAAGGCCGTCTGTCCAGCCATTACGGTAGAAGAACCGGTTTACGTCCTCATAGTCTCCCTTGAAGGCGATCCGGCGCGGCTCCGCGGCCGCCGGCTTTGGATTCTTCTCTTCTTCAGTCAAAGGCTTGGTTAAGGCTTCGACAATACCGGGCATGGCAGCTGTAGTCCCCGCCTCAATTTCAGCGGCTACGGTTGATTCGCATGCCACGTTCAACGGGAGAACCCGGATTCCGGGCATACCTTTGCTGGAAGCTGCGGAGTGAGCGTCTTTTACAAATCCTGGATTCGCCAGTAACACGACCGGCGTGCCAAAGTCCTCGATCGATATTGCGTTATAGACGAGGAACTTTGTGCAGGACCCTCAATCCCCTACCGACATGATGACGGCGTCTACACCTTTGGCCCAGGCTGTGAACCTGTCGCGGTCGCTGGTCTCGACTTCCGTGACATTCCACTCAAGAGAATAGAAGGAGCTGATCTCAGCATCGGGATACATCGATTTCAGCTTCTTCTCGAGCGCGGCTGCGATAGGCGTGGCAGCGCGCTTGTAGTTGACGAACAGTCCAATCTTCCTGCCCGCCAGGCTTTGTATCCGCGACGAAATCCCCCGAACCGGTACAGGGTCCACTTCGGCCCACGGACTGAGGACTTCATACTGCGGCTCCGGATTCTGCGCAAATGTTTCCGTGCAAGGCAGCTGTATTGCCAGAATGGCCAGTATTGCAGCGCCCAGTGATAATCGAACTACGGACATAATCTGACCTCCTTGTGATGCGATATCGCGGGTGGATCCGATTATATCCACAGATTCTGCCGATCGACAGCTTCATTTTTGAGCCGTGAAAAAGCTTTCGTCGACAACTCCGTTGTTTCTCCAATGTTCGATCAGCACTGCCCATCTCGCCACAAACGATGCTCCATACCCTTCAACGGAATATTCGATCAAATAGTCCTGCGGAAGCACCTCTTCGCCGACCTTTGCCAAATTGCTGAACTTCTCGATCAGGACATAGATCGAATCGGGCTGACTCTCCTGGATCGTCGGGCGGGGGCTGAGATCCGCCGGCCTCCTCGCAGAATCACGGGCCGATCGAGGAAGGCCGGAAACAACACTATCCATTGCGGTCATATCGTTCTTCAACCGTACCCTGTACTCAGACCGGACGTGACGAAAAGTTCTGATGTCGAAGAAAAGCTTGACTCTTACGTCGCCGAGACTCTTGTCAGAAAGGTATTCAATCGTGTGAACAGGTTGCCCCTCTATTTCCTCGTGCCTGTAAAGCATACCAGGCTGCTCCTCCAGCGGCTTCAACAGAGGCCAGGCCACCGACAGTACTCCGCCGAGAAAGCCCATCTTCATCACAGCATCGTAGCGAAAGAGGATATCCGCCAGTGGAGATCTTTGTCCTGGACTGATGTGACCTACGCTGGACTCGCTTCCATTGTAGGCGAAATACTCACCTGGATAGCGGATTGGCCCCGAATTTCATCACCATTTCGATCTTCCGGCCCTCTGAAACGCAGAGAAAGCGTCCGTCATTCAGAAGTCCCGTGGCGCCCTGAATGAACTGAACCGCAGCCTTGCCGCTGATTCCGCGTGATGCTATTTTCGCCAGTTCTTCAGGCTTCCCGATCGAATCACGATGCCTTGCGATCACCTCTCCTGCCGTAAGGTTTTCACCCTGAGCAAACAATCCATCTGAGCAGAGGACGGATGCTGAACAGCAAAACAACATCACAACACAGCATAGACTTTTTGCTGCAACCATGACTTTTTCCTCGGATTCGCCGGCAGCCGACGCCGCAGCAATTTTGATCGCAGCTCAAAAAGCCCGCGTCTGCATTGGTGGCGAAAAACCGGATCCGCCGCAATTACGGCGGATCCGGAAGCGCTCGATCTAGAAATCGATGCGTATCTTGGCCTGAAATGTGCAGGCCCCGACTTTCGAATCCAGATACCCCGGTGCGTTGGGGGCGAAGAAAAAAGCCGGTCCCAGACTCATCATTGTGAAGTTGCCCGAAAAGTCACCCGGCGCCACAACACGACTCCCCTGTGAACCGAAGGTGCCCCTGCTGGGCAGAGGATGGTTGAATACGTTCGTAGCATCGATCCGCAACTGAATCCGCGTGCCTTCCATAACCCTGATTTCCTTCGTCAAGGCCATATCGGTATTCCAGGTCAACGGAGTCGTAATGACGCCCGGATGGAAATTCCCACGGGTTCCAGGTTGAGGATTCTGAAAAACGATTTCTCCCGTATCGGCCCGGGCAGCCGCCTGCAACGTACACTGGTTAGCGAGACCCTGCAGGGACGTGACGTTCGCGCACTGCGGATCCGGGACAAGTTCGTACATGTTGTTGAAGTAATTCCCGTAACGCTCGCCGTGTTCCCAGGTGACATGGCCGGACTTGGGATCGAATTCACCGACCAGATCCGGCAGACCGTTCCCGCCCCAGAGGGAGTTCACGGCAGTGCTCGACGCCGGACGGCCCGTTTGCATGGTGTGGATCCAGCTCAGTTGCCAGTTCGGCATATCTGCCGTTGGCGAGCAATTGCTGTGCGCTTGGCTGAAATGCACCACGAAGATGCATGGCGCCTGTCTGGTACACGCCCGCGTCGTCCTCTGTGCCCACGGGAGCAGCGCCCGCCATGAGGGAAACGCCATTGAACATCCGGTCAAGCTCCACCGGATTCTCGCCACGGCGGGCCGCATCAAACACATCCTTCAGCCCGTTGGAGATGAAGTTTGACGAGTTGAGGTTGATGGTACTCGGCTGCTTGCGGGTCAGTTGTCCGATGTACCGCAGGTCTACAGTCAGGCTGGATCCGATGTTTCGCGTAATCGCCAGCGTGAGATTCTGCACATAGGGTGTTCGCAGGTTCGGATCATACACGGTAATACTTTGTTGCCGCTGATTCACGGGAATCACCGGATCGGCGGCCGGAGTCTTCATGTGTTCGGGCACCCGGACAGGAAGTACATTTCCCAGGTTTGAAAGATCCGTATAGCTCGTCCAGGATGGACCGGTATCGGTGTAGTCCCGCGCAACGCCCGGCGGATAGGTTATATTAGCTCGCCCAGCCGTCAGGTAGTTGATCGAATAGCCACCGTGGAGCGTTGTTTTTCCTTTCCCTCCCCAGGGGAGCTGCCAGTTGAAACCGACTGAAGGAGCGAAATTGTTCCAGTCATCGTTGTAGAGCTGCTGACCGGGATTCGGTGAATCCGGCCCCACAAACGCAATTTCGGCATCCTCCCCGCGGTAGTTGATACTCTGGCCGGGAATGAAATCAGGAACGGACATCCAGTCGCTGAAGCTCCTTCCTGATCTCCCGAACACCGAGAGCGCCCCTCCCTTCAACGAGGTGGTCATACCATTTGCAAGGTAGGGCACTCCAAACCACTCGTACCGGAGGCCAAGATGGAGAGTCAGAGAATCGTTGACTTTCCAGTCGTCTTTAATGAACAAGTTGAACATGTTTTGACGATAATCCGTGATCCAGAGATCCTCGCCTTTGGTCACATCGTTGTAGGACATAGCCGTCGGACTGTTGATGTAGAAATACTGACCGACGCTGCCGACAGAGCCGGCGGACATGTTCAGCATGGAGTACATGCTCCCGGCCATTCCGCCGGTCTGGCTGCCGGTGAGTCCCGGGAGAGCGTATGTGGGAGCCAATGAAGAGCCCATTACCAGTCCCGAATTCGGGAAGTTATCGGACGCTCCGGTCAAGGACGTAAGGAGACGTAATATTGGAAGTACCGAAGCTGATAGAACCGTTGATTTCCTGATACGACTTCGTCCGCTGTATCTCCCCACCGAATTTGAACGAATGTCTTCCCCTCGTCCACGTTACGGTATCCGCCCAGACATATCGCGGATCGTGCCCGCCCCAATAGGTACCGAAATTGCCGCGGCCGCTTCCGTAGGGATGACTCCCACCCGATATCTGAAACTGACTCCCCAACCCTATGAGAATGGGGACATCAGGATCATAGTTTGGCAGCAGTGAAGGAGGATAAAGCTCCTGGGCCTTCAATTTGTCCGATGAATCGTCGGTCTTGTTGTGGAGCGGCGACACAACATAGGACTCGGTTCGGGTGAGTCTAAACCGGAATTCATTCAGGACGGTCGGTTTCAGCGTCGAGGTCAGGCTGATCGAAACCCTCCTCGGATCCCTTGTAATTCCTCCCCCATAGCTGTTCACCGGCCATTGCGGCTGAGCATCCTCGCCATTGTTCGTTTCCCACGTGTAGGCACCGCTGATCCTGTGGTTGCTGTTGGAATTGTGATCGATTTTTAGGTTGATCTGTTTCCGATTGGGTCCTTCTCCAAGTCCGTATACGTTGTCGATGCCTTTGTTGGTCCGGACCCAGCGGTAACCTGCTCAATTCAGACCGTCGCCGACATCATAATTGTTCGGATGCAAATCACGGATCAGTCCCATGAACTTGCTGACGTATCCGGTAGTATCGGGCCTGCGAAGCTCATCCCATGGGTTGTTGTAATCCACCCAGTCGGCCGTTGGCATGCCGGTCGACGGATCGACTGCGACGGAAGCACAATCGAAGTCGTTGGCAGGAATCTCCTTGAGCATAGGACCGAATACGCTGTAAGCCCTGACTTGAGATATTGCGGCCGACGGATTCGTCAGAAAGTTGCCGTTCGAGTACCCGTCAAAGTAACGGAAAATGCCTTTTCGGGCACAGGGCGTGGGGACCTGGATATTCACGTTGTGCTCTCGAATCCTCGATATCTGGTGATCCCACGACACAAAGAAGAAGGTCTTGTTCTTGATGATAGGACCGCCGACACTGAGAGTGTATTCCTGCTGATTCCGCCAGTTCGTCTGAACATCCTGGAGGTTCTGATACCATTGGTTGGCGTCCAGCGCAGTGTTCCTGGATATTCCAGACGCCGCTTCCATGAATTTCATTACTTCCGGAGCGGGTTATCAGCTGGACCTGGCCGGCACCCCGCCCCATCTCGGCATCGACGGGAGATACCACCAGTTTGAACTCCCCCACGGTTTCCGGATTGAGGAAAACCGGGGCACTCGCACCCGTAGCCCAACGGACGTCATTGGAAGTGATACCATCGAGCTGCAGGTTTACGTTGGCGGCGCTTACTCCGCCGAAAGTCGTCCGGTCGGCCCCGAACGTGGGGCTATCCGTCATGTTGACTCCACCCATCACCTTCATCAGATCAAGTACATTGCTGCCGACCACGGGAAGTTCAGTCAGTTTCTCTTCCGGCAGCATCATCCCGACAGATGAACCTGACTCGAGCAGGATTTTCTCGTGCGACACTGACCTCAATCGTCTCGTCCCTGGCGGCCACAGCCAATTCAAAGTTCACGCGAAGCTGTGAAACGGCTCCGAGTTTGATATCGGTCTTGGTCTGGGTCTGAAAACCTGTGAATTCCGCAGTCACTCTGTACGATCCAACAGGGAGTCCGGGCACCGAATATGCTCCGGTCTCATTAGTCACCAGCTTCTGAGTAACATTAGTGGCGGCATTGATTACCGTAATATCAGCGCCGGGCAATACTCCTCCCGATTCGTCGGTTACAATTCCGCTGATGGAGGCAGTCTGGCTGTAAGCCTGTGCTGAAATCATCAGCAAAACGAGCACTGCCATCCCAAGCACGCGTCTGCGTGATGTCATCACTTTCTCCTTTAGAAAATAGAGATTTCTTCCCTGCGGCCGCTCGCCAGGTAAACGGCGTGCCTTTGCAACTGATCTCAAGCGCAAGTCAGGACTATGGAAAGATAGAAGCGGCGCATCCCTTCAGCTGCCCCGCTTCTTTTTAAAACAATGAAACAAAAATGAATTGGCCGTTGTAGCTGAATCGATAGTAACTATGATCTTGTTCGTAGTTCCCGACAAGGAATTACGCCTATCTCTTTGGAGAAAGACTATGCAGAAGTGGCCGATTTCGGAGCTGCACTATACTTGGCCGCGTGCAGATGCAGGATCGGCTGTCAGATTCCGTGTTTGCGCAGTTCACTGGCGGTTTTCCCCGTCTATTTCTGTATGAAACGGGAAAAAGATGCGGCCGATGTATACCCGAGGCTGATGCCGATCTCCTTGATAGAGAGATTCGGTATATCGAGTCTTTCCAGAGCGGTGCGCAAGAGAACCTGATATTTATACTCGCGAAAAGTCATCTTTCTATTCGCACGCAACACCTGTTCAATGGTGTGACGGCTCACGCGAAGCAGGCGGGCAATCTCTGACAATCTCCTGCCAGGATTCCCCTGAAGAAGGGCGTCCAGCTCATCCAGAAGCCTCTCGTGATTGTACGTCACAAGGTCCGCTTCGCCTCCATACCGGACATGTACAGCAAGAAGCCGAGAGCAATACCCAGAACATCCATCTACCTGAAATCACAATCGACTACCGGAATGCAGTCGTCTGAATAGTCATTTCATCTCTTCAATATTGTCAAGGGAAGTATTTAGAACAAATCTTCTTCACTTCACCAGGAGGTGTATAGCTGGATGTGGAGGGAGCTATTGCCGGTATCAGCAGGACACTTCGGCGCTCAGGTCGTCAATACGTTTTTCGATGCGGGCCCTGGCATTCTGCAGCTGTACCGCAAAATCGCCACGCCTGAAGCGGGTTGCGAGAGCGATATACAGAATTCTCTCGGAGAGCGGGATATCAGTTGACAGTATTGCAACGGGATCGGCACATTCCTGATTTCTCAATGGCCAGTCATCGTACAGGGTATTGGTGAAAGCAACGAGCTGTTGCATCGTCAGCTTGTCCAGAAGCCCTCGTTCCTCACATTTCTGCAAGACCTGATCGTAGCTCCTGAGGTAGTAGACAAACACGGAAGTGGAATGCCTGCTGTACTCGTACCAGGTCATCCCCGCGACTCCCTTGTCGAAAACCTTGAAAGCCGCTCGGCTCAGCAAACCGAACTCCCTGCAGGCCTCGCAGCCTACGTTCCGGCAGCAGCCGGTATGGCTGAAGAAGCCGGCCTCGTCGCGTCCGTCATACCCTTGGGACGTCTCGGCCTGTGGATGGGCCATGCACCCGACGCGCCCTTCCCGGTCAAGGAAAGCCAGAAGATGGCACTCAGGCAAGCCGCAGACGCTTCCCACAGATCCGCCGATGTACAGGGAGAAGGGTCCCGCGACGGCCGAATGCCGGTAACGGTACCCTTCGACGGCTTGTACAGTCTTCATGTAACGGGCAAGTGATTGCGCCGGTTGTCTGCGGTCATATATCCGGAGAAACAGTTCTCTTCTTCTTGAGAACCGTCTTTCCATCTCTTCCCTTCCAACGTCCGGGAATGCATCTTCGTATTGCGAAGCTTCTATCCGGGGTCCCATCAAGGGATTGAAATTGGTGAATTTCATTACGACACCGCCCGGACCGAGGTACCCCCTCGCATCCATCGCGACGTCTCCACCGATGTGAGGAAGACAGCACCTGACGCAGGAAAACTCTTTGTATTGGCACAGACTCACGTTCGCGGCGGCGCCGGCTCGCAGTATCTGCTGCTCCGCGAAGATCCTGTCTTCCTCTTCAACCGGACGAAACACCACCGCGTCCCGCACTACTCGGCACAGCCGCCGCCGGAACAGTCACATCCCGAGGGACAGTTCATCGACTGCTCGGTGGAGGTGCTGCTGATTCCGACGACCTCAATTTCAAACGTCAATGTCTCGCCGGCCAGAGGATGATTCAGATCCATGGTGACCTGCTGTTCGTCGAACTGCGCAATTCGTGCCGGAACCTGCCTCCCTTCCGGGGTGATCAGCCCGACGATCATATCAGTCTTGAGATCCATATCCGGCGGAACTTCTGATCTGGGGATCGAGTGCATCAGGCCGTCATTTCGCGGCCCGTATGCTTCTTCCGGCGCGAGGGTGAACGTCTTCTTTTCGTGCAGGGCCATTCCCATCAATTGTGCTTCAAACCCTGGAATCATCTCTCCAGCCCCCATATGTACCTCAAGGGGCTGTCGTCCCTCACTGGAATCGAACACCTGACCGTTTCCCAGGGTTCCCTTGTATTGCACGCTGACAAAGCTGCCGTTCTCAACTCTTTCCAAAATGACCTCCTTGGTTTTGCGTAGGGTTCGCACGAAAACGGGTTGCATTTTGGAACGAGCCCTGGCATGAGATGGATGCACGCAACTTCAAGTTGCGCTACTCAGGAAGGATAGCGTACATGGATGGACGCAACAACAGTTACCTCGCGTCAATTCGCCCGCCGGCACGGTTCAGGAGCCTTTCCTGCTCTGCCTCATGAGCCGACGTAAATACTCGTTGATTCGAGTCTGATAACCCGATGCCTTCAGCCATGCGAGAACGTCAGAATCTATCCTCATTGTGACGCTCTCCTTCCTGGGTCTGTGAAATTTTACAATCACGGCGTCCGGAGGCAATTCCCGCATCTCCCGGTTGGTTTCGCGGTCAGGACGGGCCGCTGGCTTCTTGAGCTTCTTGCGTATGTCAGCCGTTAGCTTCGCCATATAGCTTCCTTTCATGCCGGATTGCGCGACGGCCCGGGATGATGCGGATCACTTCGCCGCCGCGTATGCGTTTGACGAAGGCGACGCAGAATAGGTGGTCGGATTGTATTACACGCAAATACGGGAATCAACAAACGCACTGTCCAATCCCGTTTCTATACGCTTTTCCCCGCACGGAAGTGTTGGAAATCAAATCTTGTAGGAACATCCGATCATTTCAGGTGTGCACAATCCCTGTTCGGCCGTCTCATCCGCTTTTCCTTCCCTGCTGCCTGACGTACGCACCCCAGCCCTGCCCTTTGACCAAGGTTCCGCAGAAGGGGCAGTAGTAAAGGTGATAGAAGCCCGGGATCGCCCATTCAGTCTCATCTTCCGTTCCACAATACACAATCGACTTCTCAGCCACACAGTCCTTAAAACGATTGCAGCAGGGTTGCTTCGTCAGTCCTTTTTCACGTACTTTGAATTCTTTCGCACGATGATGCTCCCCTTGGACTCCACGACACGATTATTGATTCCACATCAAGACCTGCTTCCCGTCAGGAGTGGTGTATGTATGGTTGAAAAGAAAAGAAAACAGCCCCGATTCTCGGATTGGTTCTGGACAATGGAAAGGGGCTCTTTACGAGCCCCTTTTTCTCTTCTGAATTCAGCTGTAAGTGATTTTGATTGCTGGTTGCGGGGGCGAGATTTGAACTCGCGACCTTTGGGTTATGAGCCCAACGAGCTACCAGACTGCTCCACCCCGCGATAACGCAAGAATTATAGGACTCGCCTCCTGACGAGTCAAGCTAATCCTCAATAAAATCAATCACCTGCAAAAACCGTTGATTCTATTGGCTCTTCAGGAGCTGGCGCAGAACGTAAGGCAGAATGCCTCCGTGCCGGAAGTAATCAACTTCAACCGGCGTGTCGATGCGCATAATCACCGGGACCCGCTCAATCTTCCCGTTCTTCCTGATTGTCAGAGTCGCCTCCTGCCCGGGTTTCAGATCATCACCGATACCAAGGAGATCATAGGTCTCGCTGCCGTCCAGGCCGAGCGACTCGGCGCTCACACCCTCCCTGAACTGGCAGGGCAACACTCCCATTCCTACCAGATTGCTGCGATGAATGCGTTCGAAGCTCCGGGCGATCACCGCCCTTACCCCCAGTAGCCGTGTCCCTTTTGCGGCCCAGTCCCGTGAACTGCCGGTTCCATATTCCTGACCGGCAATCACGACCAGCGGCGTCCCCGCTTCCCGGTAGCGCATTGCGGCATCGTATATGCTCATCTGCTCCCCGCCCGGATGATACGCGGTCACGCCCCCTTCAACTCCCGTCACCATCAGGTTGCGGATGCGCACGTTGGCAAACGTGCCGCGTACCATGACCTCATGGTTCCCACGCCGCGAGCCGTAGCTGTTGAAGTCCTTGACCCCGACTCCCTTCTCCTGCAGAT
The DNA here is from genome assembly GCA_012719355.1 of Acidobacteriota bacterium. Taxonomy (GTDB): domain Bacteria; phylum Acidobacteriota; class UBA6911; order UBA6911; family UBA6911; genus UBA6911. The sequence goes on along the minus strand of JAAYAM010000217.1, from coordinate 46,389 downwards.
AGACTCCGGCGGGAGAAGCCGCTTTGATCGCGCCGGCAGGACTTATGTGATCGGTCGTGACGGAATCTCCGAAGATGGCAAGAGCACGCGCGCCCCGCACCTCCTCGATACGTCCCGGCTCCATCTGGAACCGCTCGAAATAGGGCGGTTCCTGTATGTAGGTCGATCCCTTGTTCCATCCGTACAGTCCACCCGTCCCTGCCGGAATGTCGTTCCACAGCGGGTTCTGACCGGAGAAATCCGAGTACATCTTACGATAGGTTTCCGCATCAAACGCCGAACGCACCAGGACCTGTATCTCCTCTTCATCCGGCCAGATGTCCCGCAGATACACGTCCTCGCCGGCCGCGTTCTTCCCGAGCGGTTCGTTGTTCATGTCGATGTCAACTCTGCCGGCCAGCGCAAATGCAATCACCAGCGGAGGGCTCATCAGGAAATTCGCCTTCACCGACTGGTGTATCCGCGCTTCAAAATTGCGGTTCCCACTCAACACGCTCGCCAGCACAAGCTCGTGCTTCGCTATGGCAGCCTCAATGTGAGGGTCGAGGGGTCCTGAATTGCCGATGCAGGTCGTGCAGCCGTATCCGACAAGATTGAAACCTATCCGGTTGAGCCATTCCAGAAGCCCGGCCTTTTCCAGGTACTCCGTCACGACGCGAGATCCCGGAGCAAGTGATGTCTTTACATACGGAGGCGGCGCAATTCCCTTCTCTGCCGCTTTCCTGGCAAGCAGTCCCGCAGCAAGCATGACGCTTGGATTGGACGTGTTGGTGCATGAAGTGATCGCGGCAATAGCAATCATTCCGTGCCGCAGATGCAGCTCTTTGTCAGGAAACACCCCCCTGGCAAGTTCAACCTGGTTCGGGGTCGGGCGGTTGTTCACCATCTCGGTCTCGGTCCAGACGCTTGTGTCTTTTTTCGACGCATGGGACACTGACTCCGACGCCTGCCCTCCTCCACCCGAGATTGTCCGCCCGGTGGTTTCGTCCAGTGCGGGAAGCGGAAAGGCCGTGCCGAGTTCCGACGCGGGACAGCCGAAGCCACCTTCGGACGGAGACTTCACAAAGAGCTCGCGCACCTGCTGTTTCAGATTCGACAGGAGGATGCGGTCCTGCGGACGCTTCGGACCGGCGACACTCGGTTCTATCTCGGAGAGATTCAGATCAACGCTCAGGCTATATTCCGCGGTGTCAGCGCTTCCAAACATCCCCTGCGCAATATAGTAATTTCGAACCGCGTCGACATGCTCCGCCGACCGGCCTGTCCCTTCGAGATACCGGCAGGTCTCCTCATCAACGGGAAACAGCCCGCACGTGGCGCCATATTCCGGCGCCATGTTGGCTATCGTCGCCCTGTCAGGCACCGAAAGCCGGGCGACTCCGGGTCCGTAGAATTCCACGAACTTCCCCACGACTTTTGTCTGACGCAGGAGTTCCGTAACTCGCAGCACCAGGTCCGTAGCAGTCGTCCCTTCCTTCAATTCGCCCGTCATCCGGACCCCTACCACGTCGGGCGTCAGGAAATAAACCGGCTGGCCCAGCATCCCGGCCTCCGCCTCGATCCCGCCGACGCCCCAGCCGAGCACCCCCAGTCCGTTGACCATTGTGGTGTGAGAATCGGTGCCGACAAGGGTATCGGAAAAGAACAGGCCGTCTCGCCCGCAGGCTACTTGCGCAAGGTGTTCGAGGTTCACCTGATGACAGATCCCGATCCCGGGGGGAATGACGCTGAAGCCGTGGAATCCCTGCATCCCCCATTTGAGGAACTCATACCTGGCCCGGTTGCGCTCCATCTCCTTCTGCATGTTGAGCCGGAGTGCATCACTCCTCCCGTAGAAATCGACCTGCACCGAATGATCGATGACCAGATCCACCGGTACCAGCGGCTCTATGATCCCCGGCTGCTTTCCCAAACGCGCCACGGCCGACCTCATCGCCGCCAGGTCAACCAGCAAAGGGACGCCGGTAAAATCCTGCAACAGGATACGCGCTACGATGAAAGGCACTTCTTCCGTGCGCGCGGCCTTCGGCTTCCAGTTTGCCAATGCCACAACATCCTGTTCGCCGATTTTCCTGCCGTCGTAATTGCGCAACACCGATTCGAGCAGGATACGGATACTAAACGGGAGGCTGGAGATCGGCCCGACTCCTTCCTTCTCCAGCTGAGGGAGCGAATAGTAGGAAGCGGTCTGCCCGCCGGAAACGACAAACGTCTGCAGTGTGTTGAATAAGCTATGTTTCATGATGACCCCGAGTTGCGTTTTTTCAGACCCCAATCATGCATGCTCTATTGATGATACCCCCAGCATCCAGCCCTGCCAAATTCCTATGCCGCAGCTGCGTGCGGCGCAGAGACGAATTGCTTGAGAGACATATATTTCATAGCCTACAATTGCAGGCAGATGAAGGGGGGCCACCATGGCAAAAACAGGAACGTTGCTCAGTATGGTTTTAATCGTGTCGGCTATGCTCCTGCCGACATCCATCGCCCAGGATGAAAGAGGCAAAGCGGAATTGAAGGTTTCCGGAGGTGTGATTACGATCGATTACGGACGTCCGTCGCTCAAAGGGCGCGACATGTTATCGAAGCTCGCGGTCGGAGAGTCGTGGAGACTGGGAAAGAATGAAGTCACCACCATTACAACTCCGGTCGATCTCATGTTCGGATCAACCCGCATCGCTAAAGGGACCTACGGCCTCTGGCTGAAACGGACGCAATCCGATAAGTACGACCTGGTCTTCAACCGGCAGACTACCGGTCACGCCATGAAGCACGACACATCAAAAGACGTCGCCACGGTTGCCATGACCAAATCGGAAATCCAGAGCCCGGTGGAGACCCTCACAATCGGGCTTCAACCCGAAGGCGGCGGGGCCCTGGTGGTCGAGTGGGGTAAGGTAAGGCTCAGCACACGATTTACCGCCGCAGGCGGCGGTCAGGGACTTGTCCGGTAGCTCCTGCGGCTGCGCACGACCGCATCGGGAATCGAGACGCGGACCTCGAGCAAATGGGTCTCCCCTCTCAGCTTCGACTGGTCGGGATAGAAGCCGATTAGGTACTGGGACCTCAGTTCTTCGGAGATCTGTCTGAAAGCCTTGTCCAGTTGAGCGACATCGCTTTGGTAAAAGCGGCCGGCGGAGAGCTCCGCGATTCTTTCAAGATATTCCGCCGCCTCTGCTTCCATCTTCCTCCAGGCGGGTTCCACCGCTTCCCTGGGCAGACGGGACGAGATTTCGGCGATCTTCTCCATCAGTTGTATCGGATCCACGCGGTAGAAGATTGGATAGACAAGAGTGCTTGAGGCTGCGATAGCGTCGAACAGCTCCTGCGTTGATGTTGCACTGCCGTGATCCTGCCCGTCGGTCAGAAGCACGATCGCCTTGCGCCCGGCAATGGAGCGGAATCGCTTCTGGACAATCTGGAAGATCGCGTCGCGCAGTTTCGTGCTTGATCCCCCCTCCCGCACGTTCTTAATCGCTTCCTTCAGCTCTCTGCGGTCGGAACTCAATGGACACAGAACCTCGAGTTTCGAATCAAACGTCATTACCAGCGCCCTGTCCTGAGGCCGCATCTGCAGAAGGAAACGCTCCGCCGCTTTCTTGATCTTCTTCAGCACTGTCGTCGTACTCACGCTCGTATCCAGCAGAAGAGCGATGTTGACCGGATCTTCAGAGGTGGCAAAATGGGTGATCTTCTCCTTAAGGCCATCATGCAACAGCTCGAACTTCTCCTGCTTCAGACCGGATATGAATCTTCCGTGTTGATCGGTTACGATAACCGGAACATTGACGAGCGCACTCTCTACCCTGATCGGCTCCTGGGCGATCATTGCAGGGACAAGCAAAAGAATCGGCAGAACAACCTGAACAATTTTCATACGTCCCTAATGATAGCAGCTTATCCAGATCCATGAATTGTCCGATTTCTGCAGGGGTTTGTGGGATAATGTCGAGCCTATGCAAAGCGATCAGAAGATCATAGGAGTGATTCCGGCACGTTTTGATTCTAAGAGGCTTCCGGGTAAAGCCCTGCTTCCGATCAACGGCAAGCCGATGATACGGTGGGTCTACGACCGGGCGCGCAGGTCGCCTCTGCTGAGTACGCTTCTCGTTGCCACCGACAGCGAGAAGATCCGGGATTACTGTCGCGCTTCCGACATCCCGGTGCTCTTTACCCGAAGGCATGTTTCGGGGAGCGACAGGTTGCACGAAGTGATGGAACGGACCGATGGAGACATTTACGTCAACATCCAGGGAGACGAGCCCACGGTGCGGGCGGAGCATTTACGACTGCTGCTGGAGCCGCTGATCAAGGGCACAGCCGAAGTGGCTACGCTCAAGAAAGCGATCGACCACTCCGCCGCACAGAATCCCAATATCGTAAAAGTGGTTACCGACACCGGCGGGCGCGCACTCTATTTCTCGAGATTTCCTATTCCGTACGCAAGAGACTCGCAAGACGGCGTCACTCACTACAAGCACATCGGCCTGTACGGCTACACCAGGGCGGCACTCGCCCTTTTTCACGCGCTGCCCCAGTCCGGACTGGAACTCGCCGAACGGCTCGAGCAGCTGCGTTATCTTGAAAACGGCATCCCGATCATCGTTGCGGAAACCAGTCACGATACGATCGGCGTGGATACAGAAGACGATTTGAAACAGGCGGCCGCGTTTTTGTCGACAGAGGACCGGGAATAATGTATCTGCTGTACTCTTTGTTTCTGGTGTTCTGGGGGTTGCTCCTGCTCCCGGTGTTCCTTTACAGGGCATGGCGCTATCACAAGTACCTTCCCGGCCTTTCGCAGCGACTCGGACGGCTCCCCGCCTGCCTGCGGTCTGATGGCCGCCCCACGATCTGGTTTCACTCCTGCTCTGTCGGCGAAACCCTCAGTCTTCAGCCTGTGGTGGAGAATCTCCGCTCCCGTTTCCCCCAGGCGCGCTTCGTCTTTTCCACGATCACCGCGACGGGACAGACCGTCGCGAGAGAGCGGTTCTCTTCTGCCGGCGCGGGCGACACATTCTACTTCCCCGTCGATCTTTCCTCCATCGACAGACGAGTGCTCGACTGGATACGTCCGTCCATGATCGTCATCGTCGACACGGAAATCTGGCCGAATCTCCTGAATCAGGCCCGCCGCAGAAGCATTCCAGTTATGCTGGTCAACGGCCGGATTTCCGCCGCTTCGTTCCGTCATTATCGGTTGGCAAAACGCCTGCTGCGGAGGGTCTTCCGGAATTACCGCATGCTGCTGATGCAGTCCGAAGAGGACGCCCGACGCATCGCCGGGATAGGAGCACCTAACGAAAAGATCCAGGTGACGGGAAACATAAAATTCGACACGAACCTGCCGTTACGGGCCGCGGACACTTCGCTCGAAGCGTTTGTCTCCGCAGATCCCGAGAAAATGCTCATCGTTGCGGGAAGCACACATCCGGGAGAGGAAGAGATCCTTCTCGAGGTGCTTCGACGGATTCGACGCACCCCGGCGCTTTCACGGACGAGGCTTCTCCTGGCGCCGCGTCACCCGGAACGGTTCGACGAAACAGCCGACCTGGTTGCGCGCAGCGGCTTCACACTTCGCCGACGATCCATCCACTCACAGCCGGTGAGCGAGGATGTTCTGCTTCTCGATACGGTCGGAGAGCTGGCAGCCGTGTACAGATACGCGACGGTCGTGTTCATTGGCGGAACGCTCGGCCGGCACGGGGGACACAGCATCATAGAACCGGCGCTCTTTTCCAAAGCAATCGTCACGGGACCGTCCATGGAGAATTTCCGGTGGATTGCAGACGAGTTTCGCGCCAAACAAGGCATGCGGCAGATCACGGCGAATGCTACGCAGCGGGGCCGGCAAGCGGATCAGCTGCGCGACGTCATGCTTGATCTGCTGCAGAATCCGGATGAGCGAGGGCGGCTGGGAAGAAATGCCGGTTCAATTCTCGAGAACAATCGCGGCGCAGCCAGGCGCACGGCGGATACGATAGCCGCTGTTTTCGAGGAGACAATCGTGCGTTCAGAATCAGTTGCCGAAGTTAAGACATAATATATACTGGGAAGGGCGGACGGCCGCCGCCCGCAATACTTGCATGGATGGAAATGAAAGATCGCATTCGTAATTGCCTCGCGGCTCTCGAGCCGAGGCTTTTCACAAACGGTTTCACCCGCGAAGCGGCTGTGCTCATGCCGGTATTCAGATCCGGCGACGATTTTTGCTTTCTGCTCACGCGTCGCACCGAAGAGGTCCAGACTCATAAGGGCCAGATATCATTTCCGGGCGGAATGCGCGAAGGAAAAGAGGAACTCGTCCAGACGGCACTTCGCGAAACGTTCGAAGAAGTCGGGATAGCAGAAGACAGGATAGAGATACTCGGCCGTTTTCACGACTACATTTCAATCAACGGATATCGAGTTGCCCCCTTCGCCGGATTCATCGACGGGCCGTTCACCACGACGCCTCAGATACATGAAGTCGCCGAGGTCCTGAAGGTCCCCTTCGGGCTGTTCCTTGATCCGGAAAAGCTGCGAAAGGAGAAAAGCGTTTTCCGGGACAAGGAAGTAAACGTATATTTCTTCTCTTACGGCAATCACCAGATCTGGGGGCTCACGGCCCGCATCATAAAAGAATTCATGGAAACCCTGAACCTCAACTGCTAGGTTTCGGCTCGCGCAGTTTCCATCAGGATTTATCATGGACTATTGTCCCATTGGAGTTTTCGATTCAGGTTTCGGCGGGCTCACCGTTTTCAAGGAGATAGAGCAGGTCCTTCCTCAATACGATTTGCTCTATCTCGGCGACAATGCCCGCGCGCCGTACGGCACGAGATCTTTCGAGACCGTCTACGGATACACTCTCGAAGCGGTTCGATGGCTGTTCAGACGGAACTGTCCACTGATTATTCTGGCGTGCAACACGGCAGCCGCCAAGGCGCTGCGCACCATACAGCAGAAGGATCTTCCACGCATCGCACCCGCCAACAGAGTCCTGGGGGTAATCCGGCCGGTGACCGAACTGGCGGGAAGAATAACCCGTTCGGGCCACATCGGCATCCTGGCGACGCGCGGAACCGTTGATTCGCAATCATATCTGATCGAAATCCGGAGGTACTTCCCCGGCGTGAACGTAGTGCAGGAGGCGTGCCCGATGTGGGTGCCGCTGGTGGAGAACCACGAATTCAACAGCGATGGCGCCGATTACTTCGTCAGGCAGCACCTCGACCGAATTCTCGCAGCCGATCCGCTCATCGACACGCTGATTCTCGGATGCACGCATTACCCCCTTCTGCAGAAAAAGATACGCAGTTTTCTGCCTCCAGGCATCCAGGTTATATCACAGGGAGCAATCGTCGCCAGGAGTCTTGCGGATTACCTGGACCGTCATCCTGAAATCGAAAGCAGGTGCTCCAGACGGGGACGACGTGATTTTTTCAGTTCTGAAAGCGCAGAGGTATTCGACCGCTCGGCCACGATTTTCTACGGCCGAGAGGTTCATTGTTGTGAAACACGCAATCTCGGGACGTCAATGAGTGACGAGTAAGCCGAAACCGCGCCGGCACAGCTCATCGACCGTCCCTCAGTCTGAAATGCACGGCATTTCATGCACGAGGCCTTGCCATGTATTCATTTGAACCGACCGAAGAGCAGAAAATCATCATCAGCGCTGCAAGGAAGCTGGCATTGAAGGAATTCAGGGACCGGATGCGAGATGCAGATGAAACCGGCCGGCATCACCCTTCCTGGGTGGAAGCCGGTTGGGAACTGGGACTCTTGCCGGCGAGCATACCTGAGAGGTACGGCGGATTCGGCGACCATTCGGCGATGACCTGGGTTCTGGCTGCGGAAGAACTGGCCTGGGGAGATATGACCGCCGCACTCGTTCTTACCGCTCCGAATCTGGTCGCGCTCCCGATCCTCTACTGCGGGACGGAAGAGCAGAAGACGGAATTCCTCCCCGTTTACTGCACCGACCGCTACGCGCACGGATCGGCCGCCCTGATGGAGCCTCATTTCGGGTTCAATCCCTATGAACTGAAGACCACGGCGCACAGAAACAACGGGAGCTATGTGCTCACAGGACTCAAGTGCAATGTGCCTTTCGCAGCGGAATCCGAGTGGCTGCTCGTCTATGCATCTTTGGACGGGCAGAGCCAGGCATTTTTGGTATCGAAGGACTCTCCGGGTTTGTCGATAGGCGAACGGGAGCCGAACATGGGAATCAATGCGCTTCCCTTGTATTCGGTGGAACTGAAGGAATGCTCGATCCCCGCGACACAGCGGCTCGGCGGCGATGCGGGATGCGATTTTGCGCTCCTCCACAACTCGTCACGCGTCGCGCTTTCTGCACTGGCGGTGGGGGTCGCACGCGCCGCATACGAATACGCGCTGGAGTATGCAAAACAGAGGAAGGCGTTTGGCGAGGCGATAGCACAGCGGCAGTCGATCGCCTTCACACTCGCAGAAATGGCGATCGAAATAGACGCGGCACGCATGCTGGTCTGGGAGGCGGCATGGCGCCTGGATCAGGGAAGAGACGCGACGAAGGAAGCGCAGTACGCAATGAATTTCACCGGTGATATGGCGCTGATGGTCGCGGACCGGGCAGTCCAGATCCTCGGAGGATACGGATACGTCCGCGATCACCCGGTGGAGCTCTGGCTGCGCAATGCGCGGGGATGCGGAGTGCTGGAAGGAATCGCAATCGTCTAGGGGAGAAATCGATGATAAGTTTTGAGAATTCCAGGGCCATACGACAGCGGCAGGACTACGCAGAAACGATTGCACGGGAAAGAATCCGGCCGCAGGCTCGCTACTACGATGAATACGATCACGAACACGAACTGCCGTGGGATTTTGTCAACTTCATGTGGCAGGTCGCGCGCAAGGATCTCGAAAGCCTCCATCCGGGGAAATCCTTCCCGGACGAACCATTCATGCTGCTTATACATGTGAATGAAATGATCGCATGGGGAGACATCGGGTTCTACATGTGCCTGCCATGGCCCGCGCTGGGCGGCTCCGCCATCAAAGCCACCGGCACCGAGGAGCAGAAGGAGCATCTGAAGGAGAAATTTCAGGCGGACAGCCCCACCTGGACATCGATGGCCCTGACGGAATCCCATTGCGGATCGGATTCATCTGCAATACGCACGACTGCGGTGCGCGACGGCGACAGCTGGGTGCTCAACGGGGAGAAGCTGTTTGTCACCACGGCGAAGACATCGATGCTCGATTCCGATGGATTGATGGTCGTCTGGGCAACCACCGATCCTTCGAAGCGGGCGTCGGCGATAAAGCCCTTCCTCGTAGATGCAAAAAATCCCGGCGTGAAGATCACCAAGCTGGAAAAGAAGCTGGGGCTGCGAGCGAGCGACACGGCGGTCGTGATACTGGAAGACTGCCGGATACCGCTTAAGAACATCCTGGGAGGAATGGAAAGTACCGGTTTCAAAGGGGCGATGGCCACTTTCGATGCCGCCAGACCGTCGGTGGCCGCTGCAGGACTGGGAGTGGCCCGTGCCACACTCGACCTTCTGAAGGAACATCTCGATCTCAACGGCATCAGGATCCGCTACGGGGTTCCACGCAATCTCCTCACGTCGATCGAACGGGACATAATTGATATGGAGGCGCAGCTCCGTGCTGCATGGCTGTTGGTGGTCAGAGCCGCCTGGCTGATTGACCGGCACAGGCCGAACACGATTGAATCCTCGATGTGCAAGGTAAAAGCCGGGGAGGTCGTTACAAAGATAACCCAGAAGGGGGTCGAACTGATGGGCCCGCTGGGCTATTCGCGCCGCCTCCTCTTTGAGAAGTGGATGAGAGACGGCAAGATCATCGATGTGTTTGAAGGGACGGGCCAGATCAACCGGCTCGTCATCGCAAGACGGATTCTGGGCTATTCCAGCAGGGAGCTCAAGTAAGACGCGTCACTAACGATCGAAAATGGAGAAGACAATATATCCACCAGTCGTGATCGGGCTCAACGCCGTAATCGCCGCAGTCACCGAGGAAACGCCGCTGATTCTGACAGTCAAGGGAACCGGACATTCGCTGACGGGCGAACTGAAGCATGACAGCAATGCCGCGGATGCAATTCCCTTCGGTCCCTTCGACCCTGCCTGCGACCGGACGCTCGAACTGGGACTGCGGCGCTGGGTGCGGGAGCAGACCGGGCTCGAACTCGGGTATGTTGAGCAGCTCTATACCTTCGGAGACAAGAACCGCGATCCGTCCGAAGAAGAGGGCGGGCCCCGCGTCGTATCGGTCGCGTACCTCGCCCTTGTAAGGGAAGGCATACTCTCCGGGACGGCCGGAGCTCACTGGCGGCAATGTTACCTGTTTTTTCCATGGGAAGACTGGCGCCGAGGCAGACCCGCCGTCATTGAAAACCATATCGCGCCGGCGCTGCGGCAGTGGGCCGACAGCGCCTTTGACGACAGGGTGAGGCAGGAAAGGAGAGAACGGATTGATATCAATTTCGGACTGGGGGGTGCGCCGTGGGTTCAGGAGCGCGTCCTGGAACGATATGAACTGATTTACGAAGTCGGGTTGGCGGCGGAAGCATCCCGGGACAGCGGCCTTCCCATTGAGGAACATCCTTTCCCGTCGGATTTGGCCCTGGGCCGGCCCATGGCTTTGGATCACCGCAGGATTCTGGCCACGGCGCTGGGGCGCCTTCGGGGAAAACTCAAGTACCGTCCGGTGGTCTTCGAACTGCTGCCGTCAGCATTCACGTTACTGCAACTGCAGCGCGTCGTCGAGGCGCTGGCAGGCGTCAGGCTTCACAAACAGAATCTGCGACGGCTGGTGGAAACCGGCCGTCTGGTTGAAGGCACAGGTCAGTTCGACCAGCAGACCGGGGGAAGGCCGGCCGAACTGTTCCGTTTCCGCAGGGACGTACTACGTGAAAGGCCGGCGCCCGGTGTCGGGCTTCCGGGAATACGGCATACAGGATAAAGAAACACACTTCCGCGCATCCCTTGAGTCACCAGGAGGAAGCATGAAGTACAGGGCACTGACAGTCTCGAGAGAGTACGGCAGCGGTGGCGCTGAGATCGCCGAAATCATCGCGCAAGATCTCGGGTGGAAGCTTGTAGACAAAGAGCTGATCCTGGAAATCAGCCGCATGGAACAGCTGCCTGCCAGCGAAGTGGCGGCGTTTGATGAACGAGTCGACACCTGGCTTCACCGGCTCACAGACGCGATCTGGAGCGTAACCGCAGACGGGGTCTCCCCCATCGTGGCGCACGACGTGTTCAACGCCGAAAAGGCGGCACAGCTTGCCAGGAGAGTCATTGAAGAAGCGTACAAGATCGGCAGGTGCGTCATCGTCGGGCGGGGCGCACAGTGTATTCTCAGAGACAGGGAGGATGTTTTCCACGCCTTCGTCTACGCGGACTGGCAGGACAAGGTGGAGAAGATCCGCGGAAGAGAGCCTCAGGGAACGAATGTTGAGGCACTGATCCGCTCAACGGATTCCCGGCGCACTGAGTATATCCGCCGTAACTACCGCGAGAACTGGCTTAACCCGCACCTGTACGACATCATGATCAATTCGCGAAACCAGACCCGGAAGACGGCGCGCCTTATCGTTGCCGCGATGCATGAACCCGTTCTGGTCCGCTAATTGCTAGCATCGTTGTTGGATTGGATCTTCCAAGCCAAAGGAGTCAAGATGCCACAAAAGCGGAACAACCGAAAGGACGCAATCTCCCTTCTCAAAGAAGATCACAAGGTGATGCAGGATCTGCTGCAGAGGCTGGTCGACGCCTCGAGCCGCCCTTCGAAATCGCGCGACAACATACTGTCGAAAGTCCACGATGAGTTGAAGACCCATGAGCAGGTTGAGCAGGAGATCTTTTATCCGGCCTTCAAAGAAGCAGTTCAGAAGAAGGACGACAGGCAACTCTTTTTCGAAGCCAGGGAAGAACACCATGTCGTGGATGTCGTGCTTGAGGAAATCAACAACCTGCATGACGGGGAGGATTCCTTTTCAGCAAAATGCAGGCTGCTCCAGGAACTGGTGAGCCATCACATCAAGGAAGAAGAGAAAGGAATGTTCCCGGTGGCGAGAAAGAGCATCGAACCGAAGACCCTGCAGGAAATGGGCCGGCAGATGGAGGAAAGGAAGCTGGCGATAAGATCGGAACTTGCATCCTGAGCTGAGAATGACCCGCCGGCCGCCGGCGGGTCATTTATCAGGCGGATCAGATGACCGTCATTCTTTCAGCTCGAAATCTCCTGTATCCCTGTTCGGGATAGCTCATCCGTTCGACCTGACTGCGTTCGCGCGGAGTCATCCGCCGAACCTTCGCTTCCTCTCTGACAGGCTCACGTTCGTAGATTGTTGCCTTGTATTCACAAGCCTCCAACAGCTCACGAATTTCCCGGGTGTATACCATGGACATCACCTCTCCTCCGACTGATGACGGCAAGGCCACGACGAACGGCAACGAAAGCATGCGGGTGTCTTTATAAGTCACCGGGAGGCAACCTATCAATGCGCTGAAATACCCATTGATACTTGAGCAATTACCCCCATGCCCATCAGGGGTGCCATCGCGCAGCGGTACTTTTCCCGGATGACGCCTGACACATCAGAATCTGTTCTGCTTTATACTCGGCGATGATTCTGAATGTGTTCACATCGTAGACCGCAGTGGACCTCCCTTCGTTCTTTTTCTGTATATCTGCGTTTTGATATTCGTGTTTTTGACCGTTCTTGAGAAGAATCGTTACAACCATGCATCCTTCTTCATGCCGGTGAACGCCCGGCAGGGCGCTCACTCGCTCTTCGAAATATAGAGAATTGAGCCATCGATGACAGGTCCGCACAATACGTACATGTACCCAATCGACACTTGGAACTACTGCGCAGGTGACACGAGTTTGATTTGCACCCGGAAGGAAGTAGAATTACCTCGATTCTGTCCGCCGGTAATCCCCCCTTCCCCGGCATAACCCAAGAGGTCCGATATGGCAACTTCCAGTGGTTCATTACACGAACCTGCAGATCAGCTGCGAACCGAGACGATTGACAGGCATCGCGCCGTAGTCTCACTGATGGAAGAACTCGAGGCAATCGACTGGTATGACCAGCGGATTGATGCCACTAAAGACGAGGAACTCCGGCACATCCTGGAACATAACCGGGACGAGGAAAAAGAACATGCCGTAATGCTGCTCGAATGGATCAGACGGCGCGATCCTGAGATGGACGCGAATCTCCGCAAGATCCTTTTCACCGAGGGGGATATAGCTGCTCTTGATCACGATAACGAGAATGAGGAACAAGCTGCCGGCACGAAGGGTCATGAATCCCTGACGGTGGGCAGCCTGCGGAAAGGAGGCAAGCGATGAACGACCTGAGGCGGGAACTGGCCCCTATACCTGATGAGACATGGGAAATACTGGAAGAAGAGGTGACCCGTACGCTCAAAGCGGCGCTTTCTGTCAGGAAGATCGCCGATTTCAAGGGGCCGCACGGCTGGGAATACTCCGCAGTAAACCTGGGCCGCACCCGGACAGCAGAATCCGCACTTGTCGAAGGGCTCCAGACACGAATTCGGATGGTCCTCCCTTTAGTCGAATTGAGGGCTGAGTTCGAACTGCTGCGGGACGACATCGATTCTGCGAATCGCGGCGCGCGCGACGTGGATGTGCACCCCGCTATAGACGCTGCGCTCAGGCTGGCCTCGGCGGAAGACAAGCTGGCGTATTACGGATATGCCCCGGCCGGAATACGAGGAATATGCGAAGCATCGCCACACGCGGCGCTGTCCTTGCCTCCTGATCCGGCAGCCTACCCACAGGTCATCGCTGAAGCCAGGGAAAGGCTGCGCGACGGGGGGATTCACGGACCATATGCTCTCGCCTTTGACGCCGCCGGCTACACGGCTCTTTCGAAGACCACGGTAAGCGGATTCCCCGTCCTGCTGCACGTGCGCCGGCTACTCTCCGGCCGGGTGATATGGGCTCCTGCCCTTGACGGAGCGCTCCTCGTGGCACTTCGCAGCGGAGATTTCGAAATGACGGTGGGGCGCGATGTCTCGATAGGGTATCTTGATCATGACGCGCACAGGGTGCGGCTCTACCTTGAGGAAAGCGTCACGTTCCAGGTGCTTACTCCAGAAGCGGCGATAACGCTGAAGCGTTCCTGAAACCGAAACTCAAGCGGCTTACTTCAGTGACAACAAATATGAAGTGAGAGCGTCAAGGTCCTTTTCGGGAAGGTTGGGATAAGCCTTCATTGTCGTGTTGGACTTCATCTCTTTGGGTGTCCGAATCCACTTCTGCATCTCCTTGGGCTTCAGCCTGGATCCGACACCGTCGAGTGCCAGCCTTTTGCCCCCCGCTCCCGAAATGGAATGACACATGGCACACTTCTGCGCCGCATACACCTGCTTGCCGTGTTCAGCTACGGCATCGACCGCCGAGACGATGCAGGCACCGACGCAAAGGATCAGGACCGCGCATGCTATGATTGCCGATTTCATGAAATCCTCCGATATTCTCCCGGGTGCCTTTCAACGATAATAAGCTCCAATCCGGGTGTGAGGTGGATTGAAGAACCTGACGCTCCTCTTCTTGAACACCCCGACAAGCATAACTCCCGCGACGAACCCTCCGGCATGGGCCCAGAACGCGATCCCGCCGGAATCCTGCCCCCCGGACACGCTACCCATACTACCGCTCAGAACTTGAAGAAGAAACCAGAATCCGAGAATCAGCCCCGCAGGCAAATAGATGAGGCGGATGAAGAATCCGAGGAAAATGAGGGTAAGGACATGCGCCCTCGGGTAGAGCATCACGTACGCCCCCATGACTCCGGCAATTGCGCCGCTTGCTCCGATCGATGGAATGGCGGATGCCGGATTGAACAATACGTGCGCGAACGAAGCTGATATGCCGGACAGGAGATAGAACACGAGATAGCGCAGGGGCCCCATCGCCTCTTCGATATTGTTGCCGAAGATCCACAGGAACCACATGTTTCCGATCAGGTGCATCCAGCTGCCGTGCAGGAACATGCTCGTGAACGTGCTCGCCATTGGAGGAACGGCCGCGAGAGCATCCGGAAGCCTCTGTTCCCCGGTAATCACAGCCGGAATGGCTCCATACTGATACACGAAGATCTGCATGTCTCTGGGGCCGAGGGAAACCTGGTACATGAAGATCACCACGTTCACGAAAATGAGGAGCCAGTTGATAACCGGTGTAATCGAAACCGGATTGTCGTCTCTAAGAGGAAACATCTCTGAAACCAACCCTTCCAGGCGTTCTCCTGATTATATCTTATCGGCCCACGGCCACACCCGCCTATCCATATAGGAACTTTAATGGTAACTTTCTTCTGAAAGGCGGTACCCATGCCGGACGTAGTCTTCTCTGTGGATGCGGGCGTCGCCCGCATCACGATCAACAGACCCGGGAAAAGAAATACCCTCACCGGACAAACCATCAGAGAGCTGCGCCAGTGCCTGCAGAAGGCGGAAGAGGACGACGCAGCCAGGGTGGTCGCACTGACAGGAGCCGGAGAGCAGGTATTCTGTGCGGGGCTTGACCTCAGATCCACGCTCTCGTCCGCGGCGGAAGAGCAGAAGGTCCGGCCGGCTGATTACCGGAACCTCCTGCTCGAAATCACGGGATTTCCGAAGCCCACGGTCACTCTTGTGCGCGGACATGTGCTGGGCGGCGGTATCGGAATCGTACTGGCCTCCGACCTGTGTATTGCCTGCGACGATGTCCATTTCTCCACACCCGAAATCCAGGTGGGGATGTTCCCGATGATGGTGCTCGGCTTGCTCTACAGGAATGTGGGGCGCAAGAAGGCGACCGAAATGATGTTTCTGGGCGAAAGCATAACCGCCGCACAGGCACGGGAATACGGAATCATAAATCATGCCTGCAGCCGTGACCGCTTTGACGAAGCCTCCGGAGAGCTGCTTCAGAAGCTGTCGGCGAAGAGCCCCACAATACTGGCGCTCGGCAAGAAGGCGATCTCCCGGTTTCTCGATGAGAAACTTGCTGAAGAAGAGAGTTTTCTCGAATCGGCCCTCGCCGAAGTCATGGAGACGGAAGACAGCAAGGAAGGAATTCAAGTATTCCTCGAAAAACGCAGGGAGCGCTTCTCATGAAGACCATCAGGATCGGCGGAGCACTCGGGTATTGGGGCGACCGCACGGACGCACTGATCGATCTCCTGAACGGAGGGCCGCTCGATTACGTCATGATGGATTACCTTGCGGAAATCACGATGTCGATTCTGCAGAAGCAGAGGAAGGAGGATCCGCAAACAGGGTACCCGGCCGACTTCATACCGCTCATGAGGCAGGCGATCCCCTTGTTGCACCAGAAACGAGTGCGGCTGGTCACGAATGCGGGCGGGATGAATCCGCTGGGACTCGCCCAAGCTCTGATCCATGAGGCAAAAGGACTGGGGCGCCCGGGGCTCAGGGTCGGGGTAGTGTATGGAGACGATCTCATGCCCCGGCTGGCGGAGTTAACGGCGCGCGGCATTGACTTCATCAACCTGGATACGGGCGCGCCGCAGCGAGAGATGCCCGGCCCCATCACTTCCGCCAACGTCTACTTCGGTGCTTTCCCGGTGGCCGAGGCTCTCTCGGCCGGCGCTGATATCGTGGTGACAGGACGAGTTAATGACGCGGCTCTCGCGCTCGGCCCCGCAATACATGAGTTCAAGTGGAAACCCGACCAGTACGACCTTCTGGCCTGCGGCACAATCGCAGGACACCTGATTGAATGCGGCGGACAGGCCTCGGGTGGGAATTTCAACGGAGGATGGCAGCGCGTGCCTGATCTGGACCGGCTCGGATTCCCTATTGCAGAACTCGGAGAAGACGGCTCTTTGGTCATGACTATACACCCCGGCCAGGGCGGACTCATGACTCCGGCGGTTGTGAAGGAACAACTGCTGTACGAAATCGGCGACCCGTCCGCGTACGTGGTGCCGGATGTAACCTGCGACCTCACGGAACTCGAAGTGGATGACCTGGGAAACAATCGCGTCAGGGTAAAGGGAACAAAAGGTCATCCGCCTCCCTCGCACTACAAAGTCTCGATGAGCTACGAAGGGGGCTATCGGATTGTGACGGGACTCATCTACACGTGGCCGGACTGCATAGCCAAGGCAAAGGCAAGTTCGGAGTTGATCCTGAAAAGACTGGCGAGACTGGGAGTGCCGTACCGGGACGTGCTGGTTTCGATATTCGGCAGCGACGCGGTGCACGGGCCGATGTCGCAGGGGGGCAAAGATCCGGATGAAGTGTACCTGAGGATGGCATTCCTGGTGGATGACCCCGTGACGGCGGACAGGATCTCCCGCGAAGTCATAACTCACGTCCTGTGCGGAATCCCGACAGGATGCCTCCCTGACGTCTTCAGGCCCGCCCCGCACCACCAGATAGTCTATTGGCCGAGCCTGATTCCGAAATCGGAGGTCACGCCGGTTGTGAAAATCACCGGAGGAGCGGCATGAAGGAAGTGCCACTGGCCAGGATCGCGCATGGAAGGAGTGGCGACAAAGGAGATACCGTCAACTGCGGAATAGTTGCACGCAAGCCCGAGTATTACTGCCTCATTGCCGAACAGGTGACGGCGGAGCGGGTCAAAGCCCATTTCGGCGACTTCTGCAAGGGGACGGTGAAACGATATGATCTCCCCCGCATATATGCATTCAACTTCGTTCTGACCCAGGCACTCGGGGGAGGTGGAACAACATCCTTGCGGCTGGATCCACAGGGGAAGACCTATGCAGCCGCCCTGATGAGAATGAAGATACTGGTGCCTGACGACTGCAACGAATGAGGTGCTCGGGCGAAAGAGGCAACCTATGGACAAGTCGAACAGATACGAGACAGCTCTTGTAACCGGCGGAACCCGCGGGATAGGGTTTGCAGTCGCGGAAGAGCTTCTGAAAAAGGGGATGAAAGTGCTGATCTGCGGCACAACCGAAGAGGGTGTGAAGAAGGCCGTCAACGAACTGAAGCAAAGCCATCCGGCTATCGAGGGGCTAGTGTGCGATATTCGAAGGCACGAGCAGGTTAAAGAGCTGGTGCAGGAAGCCATACGCCTGCATGGCAGGCTGGATGTGCTGGTGAACAATGCCGGGATAGGCCGCTTCAGCAGTGTTGAAAAGATGAGCCCCGAAGACTGGCGCGCGACCATCGACACGAACTTGTCGGGCCTGTTCTACTGCTGCCATGAAGCGATTCCGCATATGAAGAAGGGGGGCGGCGGATACATCATCAATATAGGAAGTCTTGCCGGGAAGAATTACTTCCCGGGAGGTTCCGCATACGGAGCCTCAAAGGCAGGCCTCATCGCCTTTTCCGAGGCGCTGATGCAGGAACTCCGGTACGACCACATCCGGGTGAGCTACATCATGCCGGGCTCTGTGGAGACGGGTTTCAACGGCCCTGCGCCACAATCCCGGGAAAGGAACTCAAAGACTTGGAAGCTCCTCCCCGAGGATGTGGCCAAGGCCATAGTGTTCCTGCTCGACTCTGACCCGAGGGGCCTGCAGAGCCGAATCGAAATGCGGCCATCGGAACCCGCCAAATGAGGCTATTGAGTGTCCTGAGCAACGGCGCGGCGCGCATAGTAGCCCCGTCGCGTCCGTACCACGGCATCAGGATTCCCCTCGAGTTCGACTCGTATGCTTCGCCATTTACCGTCGTGACTCCTGTTCGATGAGTTGTACCCCAGCTGATATTGGATACGCAGATCATCGGCGATTTCAGAGTAGACGCCCGACAGTTCCGACGTCTTGGTCGGGGAATACATCCGGCCACCTGTCTGGTCTGCGATCATCTGGAGCTGTTCCCGTGCCAGTTCACAGACCGGATCATCGCTGCGGCCGTAAGGCGGAGACCCGGGGGGAAGAGGCGAGGGGGAAGGAAACGGAAAGGGGAACGGGAACTGGAAACCGCGTCCCCGGCGACCGGGCCAGCCGGAACCGGATGGACCGGAACTCCGGCTGAAATGCGGGGAATTTTTCTCGGTATTGAGGAAGATTGTGTAGATGATCATGTCCGTCTCCTGGACTCTCCGGTACAAATCGTCAAAGCTTGTCCGGGAGCCGCTCTCGGGCATGCCATCGAGCCGGTTGTCGATGCCGTCGGTAAAGACCACGATGGCGCTGCGGCCCTGCACACCGTCCATGTATTGGGTTACGCCGGTCATCAATGCGTCATAAAAAGCCGTTCCGCCACCTGATCTCATCCGTTTAATCGCGTGCTCGGCCTTGTCGAGATCGTCGGTGAACTCCTGCACAAGCTTCACCCTGGAATTGAATGTGGCGACCGCAACGCGGTCCCCCGGCTTTATTTGCCGGGTGAACTCAATAGCAGCATGCTTCATCATCTTCAAGTAAGCGCCCGTACTGCCACTGACGTCCATCAGAAGGAGGAGATTGAAAGGAGCTTCAGTGGGGAGGAACTGCTGGATATTCTGCAGAACGCCGTCTTCATAGACTATGAAGTCGTGCTGCTGCAGCCCGGCGAGGCTGCGGTTGGATAATCTGTCCCGCACAGACAGGTTAAGGAACACCGTTTCGACGTCTACTTTCAGTTCGTAATCACCCTGGATCAGATCGGGTTTTGATTCCTGCGCATGAACTAGGCAATGGCCGTGAAACCAGACGGCCAATAGGATCAGAAAGATTTTTTGATGCACTTCAAACCCTCCGACTATCTTAGTACGGAGGATGCATTACGAAGACCCCAGTTGCAATTGCCTTTCAACTCTCCCCGAACTGGTACAATAAGGCCAGTTCCGGGCCCCAGTCCCTGCCAGTCCAAAATCCGGAAAGGCGGACCGTTCAGGGTAAAAATCCCGGATTGAGGCGATTTCGGGCGGCAGGGTCCGACGCGAGGTCTGTGGCGGTCCAGGCCATCGCGAGCGCACCGTCATAGACGGCCTTATCTGCGGCTTCTGTTATGCAGTGGTTTGTGAACTCGCGCTGGTGATTGACGGCGGGGAGCGAGTCGATTCCTATCATGGGATGAATGGAAGGGATGGTTTTGGAGACATTTCCCATGTCGGTGGAAGCGGCGGCTCTCTCGGCGGCACCTTCCACATTCGGAAAATTACGCCCGAGCAATTCCGCATTACGCCGGAACACTGCAGCGATCTCGCGGTCATGCAGCATTTCCGAATAAGGTTTGTCTCCACCGATGATCTCGAGTTTTGCGCCGCTGCCGATTGCACCGGCTTCGAAGCAGCGGTAAACGCGCGGGCGCAGCTGCTCGAGCTGTTCGATGGTCTGAGAACGCACGATGAACCGGGCGGAAGTGAAAGCGGGGACGATGTTGGGAGCATCGCCGCCATGTGTGATGATGCCATGGATCCGGTCGGTCGGGAGAATATGCTGGCGCAGGAGTCCGATGGAAGTCTGGGCAATTGTCATCGCGTCTGCGGCATTGATTCCCATCTCCGGAAATGCTGACGCATGCGCCTCCTTGCCTGTATACCTGATCTCGAACATGGAGGCTGCGATTATTCTGGGGGTGAGGACGTCAAAAGGAGCCGGATGTACCATCATGGCGGCGTGAACTCCCTCGAAGGCGCCGCGCTCGAGCAGCAGTATCTTCCCTCCCGCGTCCCCCAGTTCCTCGGCAGGTGTCCCAATGACGGTTACGGTCAGCCCGACATCATCTGCCGCGGCAGCAGCGGCGATTCCGGCTCCCGCTGCAGCCGCCGCGATGATGTTGTGCCCGCAGGCGTGGCCGATGCCCGGGAGAGCGTCATATTCGGCGCATATGGCAATGTTGAGGGGACCGTTCCCTGTCCTTGCTGCAAAAGCCGTCGGGAGTCCGCAGATTCCCACTTCAACGTGAAAGCCCTCATCTTGCAGCATTCCGGCCAGCCACGCTGCGGCATTCACTTCCTCAAAGCCCGTTTCAGGGTGCCGGTGAATCCGATGACTCAGGTCCAGCAGTCTCGGGTATACTCGATTCAGTCTCTCTGCCACGTTGTCCCTGGGATTCATTGGCGCCTCCTCGGTTCGTCCTCTCCCAGTAGTTTATACTATGGGGCCAGACGCCATTACTCTTTTGTGGGGTATTGTATTAGAATGATTTTTTCCCGGGAGCCTGTTCCTTCCTGGAGTGACCAGCAGGAGAATGACATATGCTTGTGATGATGAAATCGCATGCGACGGCGGATGAAATCAGTGCCGTCTGCCGTAAGATCGAATTAATGGGCTTCAAAGCCCACCCTATTCCAGGAATTACCCGCACTGCAATCGGAATAACAGGCAACCAGGGACCGGTGGAAGCAGCCGCGCTGGAGGCGCTCCCGGGAGTCGGTGAATGCGTACCGGTCTCGAAACCGTACAAGCTGGTCGGACGTGAAGTCAAAGAGGCCACCACCATTATTGATCTCGGAGATGGCGTGCGGATAGGAGGATCCGAGGTTGCGATCATTGCGGGTCCGTGCGCAGTGGAAACCCGCGAGCAGACGAGGGCTGTGGCCGAGGCGGTGGCGGCCGCCGGAGCAAAGCTCTTCCGTGGCGGCGCGTACAAACCACGCACTTCCCCCTACAGCTTTCAGGGACTGGCGGAGGATGGGCTGAAGATTCTGGCGGAAGTCCGCCGAGACTTCGGGCTCAGGATCGTAACTGAAGCGATAGACGTGGAAAGTGTGGACATCGTGGAACGATACGGCGACGTCATCCAGATAGGTGCGCGTAACATGCAGAATTTTTCGCTCTTGAAGCGCGCGGGCCGGTCGTCCAAACCGGTGCTTCTGAAGCGGGGCATCTCAGCCACGCTTGACGAGATGCTCATGGCGGCCGAATACATCCTGTCCGAGGGAAACTACAATGTGATCTTCTGCGAGCGCGGAATAAGGACCTTTGCCGATCACACACGCAATACGCTCGATCTGAGCGTCGTTCCGGCCGTTCAGCGCCTGAGTCATCTGCCGATTATTGTCGATCCCAGCCATGGAACGGGACGCAGGGAGAAAGTCATACCCCTTTCCCGCGGGGCCATCGCGGTCGGAGCCGACGGACTCATGATTGAGGTCCACGCGCATCCGGAAGAGGCGCTGTCGGATGGAAACCAGTCCATACAGCCTCCCGAGTTCCGGCAACTGATGGCCGAGATACGACAGATAGCGACGGTTGTCGGCCGCACCGTATCTCCCGAACCGGCAGACATCGCATCACGTTCAACAATCCAGGCACAGCTTTTGCAGTGAAATCTGAATCGCTCCTGACAGAATACCTTCCTGATTCGAGTTTGCGGATTGATCCGGATGTTGCGGGTCTCGAGGACTTTCCACGCGAGTTCTTCCGTCTCGAAACCGCTCACGTCGCGCGCGGACTCATAGGCGCATGGTTTGTCCGGAGATATCGAAGCAAATGGTACGGAGCCCGTATAATCGAAACGGAAGCCTATCTCGGAATAGAAGACAAGGCTGCGCACTCCTGGCGCGGGCGGCGCACCCCCCGTGTGGAACCGATGTACCGTGACGGGGGGCACCTCTACGTCTTTCTTGTTTATGGAATGCACAGCTGCGCTAATGTCGTCACCCGTCCTCCGGGTATACCTGAAGCAGTTCTGCTGCGTGCGGCCGAGGGTCCGGAAGGAACGCCGGCAAAACTCCTGAGCGGGCCCGGCAGGCTCTGTGCCGCACTGGGAATCACGGTGGCGTCGAGTGGAATTGATCTTCTGTCGGGGGGCGATATACGGCTCTTTCAGGGGACCGGCTGCGACACAATCGGGGTGTCGAAACGAATCGGAGTCGATTATGCGGGTGAAGCGGCCGAATGGCCTTTGCGCTTTTTCGACACAACCTCG
This sequence comes from Acidobacteriota bacterium, assembly GCA_012719355.1. Taxonomy (GTDB): domain Bacteria; phylum Acidobacteriota; class UBA6911; order UBA6911; family UBA6911; genus UBA6911. Next base: position 23,566 of record JAAYAM010000217.1, on the reverse strand, counting down.
CGGGCCGTGTCAGGGCCGGCGCGCTTAAGAAGGAAATAGCTCATTAAAGCGTTATCCTGTCGCCCGCATCTTCGAAAATCGTGCTGAGTACGTCGATCAGATCCCGAGATCGCATCGCACCCAACAGGCGCTTCACTTCGCGGCCGGAAGAATCGAGGATTATGATGGTCGGAAACCCTTCGACTCTGTACCTGCGGGCGAGCCGGTCGCCTTCGGGCTCTGCATCCTGAAACACCCGTACATAGATCTGGCTGCGGGAGAATTCTATGAATTCCTTGTCTGAATAGACCTCACGGGTCATTCGCCGACACTGTGGTCACCACGTCGCCGAAATATCAAGTACAATGAACTTGTTCTCGGCCGAGGCTTTCTTCAGAGCCTGGTCCATCTTCAGCCAGGCGACTTCGTCACCTGCGGCGGCGGGAACGAAAAGCGTCAGGGACAGCGTTATTGCAAACCAAGTTCTCATGCGGCACCTCACGAATGTCTTACCCCCTGCAACCACCCGATTCAATGGCGCCGCCGCGTTTTGGCGTCTATCCCACCATCTTCGCTTCAGCCATGCTTGTAACCTTATCAATCATTCGCGGGTGCACCGGATCGAGCTTGTCAGGATCGATGCCAAGTTCCCTGATGGCGCGGCTGACTTCCCGCGCCGGAATCAGCCCATCCTGCGAGAGTGCATGGAGGGCGGCAACGGCAATGCTCTCGGCATCCACCTCGAAAAAGCGCCTCAATGCTTCCCGCGTATCGCTCCTGCCGAATCCGTCCGTTCCGAGTACGACATAACGCTGATTGATCCAGGGGCGGATAAGGTCGGGAAGCGTTTTGACAAAGTCGGTGGCCGCGATAAAAGGACCGGGAACATCTTCAAGCACTGCGGTCACGTGAGGAACCTTCGGCGCATCCTCAGGGTGCAGACGGTTCCAGCGCGCGGACGAGAGTGCGTCGTCACGCAGCTGCTGGTAGCTCGTGACGCTCCAGACGTCGGACGAAACCTGGAATTTCTCGGCAAGCAGTTCCTGCGCCCTGAGAACACACTGCATGATTGAACCGCTGCCGAAAAGCTGCACGTGATGCTTCAGCCTTTCCGGGGCCGGGCGGAAGAGGTACAGTCCTTTGATTACTCCTTCTTCCACACCGTCGGGCATGGGTGGATGATATATATTCTCGTTGTACACGGTGATGTAGTAGAAGACATCCTCCCCCTTCTGATACATCCTGTGCAGGCCGTCTTTCACAATCATCGCGACCTCGAAGGCAAACGCGGGATCGTAGGCCTTGACATTGGGAACGACTGAAAACAGCACCTGACTGTGCCCGTCTTCGTGCTGCAGTCCCTCTCCGTTCAAAGTCGTTCGCCCTGCAGTCGCTCCAATGGCGAATCCGCGCCCGCGGGCGTCGCCGAAAGCCCAGAAGAGGTCGCCGGTCCTCTGATATCCGAACATCGAATAGAAGAGGTAGAAGGGAATCATATACTCACCGTGAGTGGCGTAGCTCGTCCCCGCCGCCGTAAAACTTGCGGTGGCTCCCGCCTCCGTGATTCCTTCTTCCAGTATCTGGCCGTCTTTCGACTCGTTGTAGCTCAGCAGCATGCCGGCATCAACCGACTCGTAGAGCTGTCCCAGGGACGAGTAGATGCCGAATTCACGGAACATTGCATCCATTCCGAAGGTTCTGGCTTCGTCAGGAATGATCGGCACGATTCTTCTGCCGATCTCCCTGTCGCGCATCAGCTTTCGCATGAGCCTGACCAGGGCCATCGTGGTGGAAACCTCACGGCTCTTCCCTGTCCCGGTCTTGAATTCGTCGTACAGATCGTGAGTCGGCAGATTGAGGGGCTTCGCCCTGACTACGCGTTTTGGCAGAAAACCGCCAAGCGCGCGACGCCGCTCGAGGAGATACTCGATTTCAGGGCTCTTCGGCCCGGGGTGATAATACGGCGCATCTTCGAGCTGCTTGTCCGTGATGGGAAGCTCGAGAAGGGCACAGAACTCTCGCAGCTGGTCCAGACTCATCTTCTTGAGCTGGTGGGTCACGTTCTTGCCGAGAAATCCTTCTCCCAAAGCCCATCCTTTTACTGTCTTGGCAAGGATGACAGTGGGCCGTCCCTTATGCTCGGTCGCATGCTTGTAAGCCGCATAAAGTTTGATGTAATCGTGCCCGCCACGCCGGAGGTTCTGCAGGTCGCGGTCGCTCAAATGATCGACCATGGCGCGAAGCCGGGGATCAGGCCCGAAGAAGTGCTCCCTGATGTAATCTCCCTTGGCCGTGGCATACTTCTGGTAGGCTCCGTCGACGGTCTCGTTCATCTTTTCAACAAGCAAGCCGTCTTTGTCGCGGCAGAGCAGGTCATCCCATTCCCTTCCCCAAATGACTTTTATGACATTCCAGCCGGCACCCCGGAAGACCATCTCCAGTTCCTGAATAATCTTGCCGTTGCCTCGTACCGGCCCGTCCAGCCGCTGCAGGTTGCAGTTGACGACGAAGATGAGGTTGTCCAGCCGTTCGCGCGAAGCAAGGAAGAGTGATCCGAGCGTCTCGGGCTCGTCGCATTCACCGTCGCCGAGAAAGCACCAGACGCGGGAATTCTCAGTGTTGGCGATTCCACGAGCCTGTAGATACCGGTTGAAGCGGGCCTGGTAGATGGCATTCAGCGGCCCCAGTCCCATCGAAACCGTTGGAAACTCCCAGAAATGGGGCATGAGGCGGGGATGCGGATAGGATGAAAGCCCGGCGCCGGGAACTATCTCGCGACGGAAGTTGTCCATCTGCGCCTCGGTGATGCGCCCTTCAAGAAATGCCCTGGCGTAGATTCCCGGAGCGGCGTGTCCCTGAAAGAACAGTTGATCTCCGGGATGCTTATCCTTGCCGCGGAAGAAGTGGTTGAATCCGACACCGTACAGTGCGGCAGAGGAGGCAAAGGTCGAAATGTGACCGCCTATTCCGTCGTACTGCTTATTGGCCCTCGTGACCATCACGACCGAATTCCAGCGCTCGAGCCTTCGTATTCTCTTCTCCATCTTTTCGTCGCCGGGAAACGGCGGCTCCTCGGCCGGGGGGATCGTGTTGATGTACGGGGTCTGAACCGGTTCCGGCAGCCCGATGTTCAACGCCCGGGCACGCTCCAGAACAGCGCTGACAAGATAATTGGCACGCATCGTCCCGCGGGCTCGGGCCACGGAATGCAACGAATCAATCCATTCCTGCGTTTCGGCAGGATCCGAGTCAGGCAGTTGTAGATAACTCACGATTCTTTCACCCCCCTCACCCTATGTACCCATCTTATGGGAAACAATAGGTGACGGCAATGGGGATAGTCTTCCACCGGCAGGCAGAAGGCACAGGTGCGCCTTCTGCTGGCCACATCCGGATCAGAAACTCTTCGAGAATCCTATTCCGAACCAGATATTATTACGTTCGAACGTGGCGTTTCCGATGCTTTCACTGAGCAGTGAGGAGAAGTTGAAGGTGGGGATAACGCTGAGGTGTTTCAGCGAGACGGGGGCGCTCACCACAAGGGTAAGATCGTTGAACCGGCCGCCGTCGATCCCGAAATACCCCCTGTTGTAGCCGGAAGTCCCCCAGGCGACACTGCCCCCGACGAGCAGATCGACATAGTAGTCCTTGTTCCATTTGAGCGCCTTTTCGAAAGAGTGACCGATGGCGGCCTGAATGTAGCTCCCGTCGACTTCATCGACGTCCCGATACCACACCAGGCGGGGCTTCAGAAGAACGTCGCAACTCAACGCACCGTAAATCTCGGTCGTCGATTCGGCATCCGTGTGAGGAAAACGGTAATGAATGGTTCCAAGCGAAAATCCCATTCTCTTCGTGCCGGGGACGCTTGCCGAGTAATCGAGCGTGTAGTTCACTTCACTGAATCTGCCGCCGTTTTCGGGCGCGGTCTGCGAGCCATCCGTCAGGTCCATGTTCCCCCAGACGGAACCGGTGAATCCATGGATGCTGCCGGAGATGTAGGGCTGGAACACGCTTGTGTCATTGACGTTCTGCCCGCGCCAGATGTACTTGCTGTAATAGTTGGCCGACACGTTCGCCTTGAGGGGACTGTTGTCGCCCGCGTCGAGCGGGCAGACGACTATCAAGATCAGGATCAGGGGGCCTGCGCTCGGGATCATTCTCTTCAGATTCATCATGTCTCCTTTTTTCAAGTTTTTTCGTTCCCGAACAATTGCACCAGCCGTGCCATGCCCGCGATTGCAGCGAATTAAATAAGATTGATGTTTTGTTTTCAATGGTTTATAAGTCTCTCACTCCCGGCGCCCCGGGACGGCAGAGGCAACATAATCGTAAGATCGAGTTGATAAACCAACAGATCTGTAACGTGGTTCACGACAACAGGCACGGCTTCGAGGCGCGACGGCGGCGCAGTCAGTGCCTCCAAATACAATTTTGTAGTACAGGAAGCGAATTCCTACCGGGATGTAATCAGGTTGGCCGCGGACGTCCCCGCGGCTGCTTCCGCACCGCCAGGCAGGGAATTTTTACCGGGTCTCAGGACACACGGGTATTTTGCCCTTGTCTTGCAAGTATCTGATTTGAAAGCAATTATTAATGTCTTAGGAAGTGGCACATCGATTGCTTTAAGAGAAACTGTTTGGCCCTGGCTCACGCTCCCCTAAACGCGGAGAAGGACAGGTTTAGGACTCAATAATCAGGAGGATATATGAGATCGATTCAATCCCGCCGTTTAATGCCTGTGCTGTTCGCTGCTTTCGTATTCGTATTCATGATAGCCCTGGTGGGTTACGGACAGGAAGCTCAGTCCGGAACAACCAGCACCGTGCAGGTTCCAGCCGGCCAGAAGCTGGAAATCGAAGGAGTCATTCTCGGCCAGCAGGAAGACACCATTTCCGTCCGCAGTACAGGAGGGGCGGTTTACAACGTCTCCCTCGCGAACAATCCCGAGGTGAAGGAAAAAAAGAGTAACCCCTTCCGCGGAGCCAAGAGATTCAGCAAAGCTGACCTTGTCCCCGGCCTGCAGGTAGAAGTAAAAGGATTAGGCAACGACGCAGGTGCGCTTGCCGCAAGAGAGATCAAATTCAGACATGACGATTTCAAAGTAGCTCAGACCATGGACACGAGAGTCGTCCCGGTCGAAAGCGAGCTGACTGCCACCAAGGCCCGCCTGGGTGAAGCAGAACAGAACGCCCAGAGGCTTTCCGGCCAAGTCCAGGAACTCGCTGCAGTATCCAATGCGGCCAGAGGCGGAGCCAAAGCCGCGCAGGAGACAGCCGACAATGCCATGTCGGCGGCTAACAATGCCCAATCCATTGCCGACCTCGCCCGGTCCGGCGTCGATGCTGCAAACGATCGCATCTCTTCGCTGGACGACTACGATGTAAAGAATTCCACGGTTGTCCATTTCAAGGCAGGAAGCGCCATTCTGAGCCCGGAAGTCAAGGCCGAGCTTGAGAGGCTTGCCGAACAGACCAAAGTGGAAAGAGGCTTCCTTATTGAAGTTGCCGGCTTCGCATCATCAGACGGGAACGAGGCGTTTAACCGCAGGCTCAGCCAGCGACGTGCCGACGCCGTTATCCAGTACCTTGCGGAAAAGTATTCCATTCCTCTCCGGCGCTTCGTCCCTGCAATGGGATATGGCGAAAGTCAGCCGGTTGCGGACAACTCCACACGTGAAGGGCGTAAGGAGAACCGCCGTGTTGAAGTCCGAGTCCTGGTGAGCAAGGGGCTCGCCCAGTCTGAGGGGACTTCGACGATGAACATGCCGGAATCCAACCAGCAGTAGGATTCCTGCCGGGGGCGGCTGTGCCGCCCCCGGCAGGTTTCTGTTCGCGCACAATCGGATGGGTCAATATGCGGTTCTGGAAAAGTAGAAGCTTTTTGTGGTTCTGTGTGCTCTCTCTCGCGATCAGGAGCCTGTATGGCCAACTGTCTGCGAATTTCATAAGCTCAGACGTTACCGATTACCCATCTTCAAGTGTCATACGCGTCAACACCAGCCTTGTGACGGTTCCGGTCTCGGTTACGGATTCGAAGGGAAGGCCTGTTCTTGACCTGAGAATGGATGAATTCAGGATCGAGGAGGACGGCCGCTTCCAGGAAGTGCAGAAGATGGCTGAGGCGGGCCAGTCGCCTCTCCAGATCGCACTTCTGTTCGATCTCTCCAGAAGCCTCAGCCCGCGTTTCGAGTTTGAACAAAAAGCGGCAATCAGGTTCCTTGAGAAGATAATGAAACCCGGAGACACGGTATCGATCGTGACGTTTACCGAAGATCAGCAGATTCTGCTCCGCAATTCTCCTTCGCTCAAAGACGCCTTGCACCAGCTCCTGATGCTGAAGCCGACCGAAAGCGCCACGGCGTTTTACGATTCCGTTGTATACACCGCAAAGCTTCTGCAGCAGATGGCGGCGCCTGAAACGAGGCGGGCGCAGATTGTGCTTTCCGACGGGGAGGACAACCGCAGCGACCGGACCATCTTTGATGCGCTGAGAGAAGTGCAGCGCTGCGATACGATCTTCTATTCCATAAATCCCGGAGGGGCGTCGATCCGCCTCAACGAGATCAGCATCAAAGGACAGCGCGACCTCCACTCACTGGCTTCCCAGACCGGCGGAACTGCCTTCATCTCCGACGACAGGAGTGATCTCGATGGAATATTCAGCCTCATAGCCACGGAACTCAGGGCGCAGTATCTTCTCAGCTACTACTCCTCAAACTCCAGCCTGGACGATCAGTTCCGGCGCATAGCCGTATCCATCCCCGGACGGCCGGACCTGCGGGTGCGGGCGCGTCAGGGCTACTTCGCTGCGCGACGGTAGGAACCCGCCCGACATCACCCTTTTCCAAATTCTGAATTCCATTAGAATAGACCCATGAGAAAATTCAAGACCGCCTTCATCCTTGGGGCAGGACTGGGAACCCGTCTTCGTCCCCTCACGGAGCATTGTCCCAAGCCGCTTCTCCCGCTTGACGGTCGCCCGGTCATCACCCACGCGATGGATCATCTCCTGCAGATCGGCATAGAACGCTTCATCGTCAACACCCACCATTGCCCTGAGATTTACAGGCAGAAGTTCCCCGACAATCGCTGGCGTGGGGTCCCGATCATATTCCGGCACGAGCCCGTGCTGCTCGATACCGCGGGAGGGCTGAAGAACATTGAAGACCTTCTCGGAGACGAACAGACGATTCTCTGCTATAACGGGGATGTCATAGCAGATTTTCCGCTGCAGAAGCTGGTGCAGTACCATCTGCAGAACTCACCGGAAGTCACCCTGGTGTTGAGAAGCACGGGAGGTCCGCTGAACGTTATCGTCGATGAAGGCGGCAGGATCTGTGATATCCGGGGAAAAACGCAGCAAAAAGGCGCAAAGGCATGCGTCTTCACAGGGATCTATGGGCTGGAAACCGACATTCTCAGGCACATTGAACCCGGAAAGCCTGAGACCGTTATCAACACTTTTGTTCAGAGAATCGTCGAGCAGCCGGGTTCCATCATGGGAATTGTGATCGACGAAGGAAACTGGGATGATATCGGCTCGCCTGAATCGTATAGAAATCTGGTCGGCCGGAGGGGCGGATGAAATCACATGATGAGATAGTCAAAATCGCGCGCGACGTGCTGGGACTGGCGGATGAGGACGACGGTGAACTGATTTCCTTTGAAGGGAGAGGCTCGGACAGGAGTTATCACCGCTTTGTGTGGAACAAGGGCGCCTCCGTCATGATAGGAAGCTACGATCCCTGCCGCGTGGAAAACACCTACTATGCCGATATCGCACTTACACTCGCCCGCAACGGCATATCGGTCCCCAGGATATTGCATCACGACAGGATGGCATGCCTCGTTTTCATGCAGGATTTGGGCGACGTCGATCTCTGGTCGCTCCGCAATGAATCCTGGAACGTCCGCAGGAAGATGTACGAAAAAACTCTCCGTCTTGTGAGGAAGCTCCATGCGTGTTCGGACGAGGCTTTTCTCTCGGGCAGGACAGCGCTTATGGATGCTTTCGGACCAGGACTCTATCGCTGGGAGAGGGATTACTTCAGAGAGAATTTCGTCACCGGGCTCTGCCGGCTTCCGCTCGAACCTCCTTTTGCAGAGGCGCTGGAAGAAGAACTGCAGGGACTGGCTGAACGGCTGGCATCACAGAATCCGACGCTTGTCCACCGCGACCTGCAGTCCCAGAACGTAATGATCCACGATGGGGAGCCTTTCCTGATTGATTTCCAGGGCATGCGTTTCGGGAACTGTCTGTATGATTTGGGCTCGTTACTCTGCGATCCATACGTCAGGTTTTCTGCTGAAGAACGACACCAGCTTCTTTCCTTTTACTACGGTCTGACCAGCTCTGAGCCTGACTGGAATGAGTTCCTGAAGGCATTCTGGGAAGCGTCGGCTCAGAGGCTCATGCAGGCTTTGGGAGCCTACGGTTTCCTTGGGATAAGGAAGGGGCTGAAGAGCTATCTGGCGCATGTCCCGTCCGGGCTCCGCAATCTGTGCGTGGCGGCGGAAAATGCCGGATCGCTTCCGTTGCTGCTTGAAATCAGCATGCAGTGTGAGAGGACGATCAGTGCAGGGGTTTCGAGTTCAACCCGGGTTTTTTGAAATGATCATCCGTTACGCACTTCTTGCGGCGCTCGGTACAGTGCTGGCGGCCGCAGTCCCGGCGCAACAGGCTCCCGCGCTTCGCGCGCCAGTCATAAGGCAGGTCGACCAACTGCAGATAACATCAGTCGATCCTGACGGCCTCTTCCGGATATTCACGGAAACGCTCGAGCTGCCGGTCGTATGGCCGCTTACCCGGAACCAGCAGTATGTAACCGGCGCATTCAGTACGGGAAACCTTACAGTCGAGATCTACCGGTACGAGGGAACGCAGCAAAGTCCGGCGGCTCACTTCTCAGGCATTATCTTTGAGCCGTATCCCATGGATTATGTGCTGGATGAACTGAAGTATCTCAGGGTGCGTCATGGGAAACCGGAAACTCATGTTTCCACCCTTCCCGGCGGGAAAGAGGGCGTTCTGTGGACCCGGGTGGAGCTTCCTTCAATCTCCAGGCTTTCGTTCAGGGCTTTTCTTTATGAGTACAGTCCATCGTTTCTGAGGGTGGAGGTGAGGCGGAAGCAACTGGGAAACAGGCTTACCCTGAACGATGGCGGACCGCTCGGGCTGCTCGGCGCAAAGGAAATTGTCATCGCTGCGGCGGATATGGCCAAAGAGAGAAAGGCCTGGGAGCAGATTCTGGGCAAGCCCTCTTCCTCGGGGACCTTCACGGCGGGCACAGGGCCTGCCATACGCGTGGTCAGGGGTCAGGAAGACCGTCTGGAAGAACTGGTACTCAGAGTGAAGTCACTCAACAGCGCCCGTAACCATCTGAAGGCTGAAAAGCTGCAAGGGCCTGGATCGGCACAGACGCTCCTGTTGAATTCCTCGCGTATCCAGGGCCTGAAAGTAAGGCTGGTGGAGTGATCCCCTCCAAATTCCCTCCTTGCTGAATCGAAGCGCTACAGCTAGCATTTCACTAATGAAGTGTTTTCATCCGTGTCACTCTCGATCAGTGGAAATGATGTATGGAAGGTAATGCCGGCTGCATAGACCTGCGGGCACTGGAACGGCTGCGCACCCTGGGGGGCGGCGAGCTTCTGACTAATATGGTGCATCTCTTTATATCCCATGCAGAACCAGTTCTGCGCGATGCGGAGATCGCTCTCGGGAGAGGAGATCTCGAGGGTGTCCGCCGCGCGGCCCATTCCCTGAAGTCCAGTGCTGCGAACCTGGGAGCATACCAGGTTCAGAATCTTGCCGGCACGATTGAGGACCTCGCCGAACATGGCAGGATCGAGGAAGTCCAGCCGCTAATGGCTGAGCTCCAGAAGGCTTATCTGATGGCAAAGACCAGCCTGTTGGCGCCCCCCGGCAAGGAAGATTTGTTTGAAAATCCTGATTGTTGACGACGATCCCGCCACACTTCTTGTCTCGTCCATGGCGCTGCAGTACGCAGGAGGGTACGAGGTCCTGCTCGCGAGCAGCGGGATGGATGCCATCGAGTGCGCAAAAGAGAACCGGCCCGATGCCATTCTGATGGATATCGTCATGCATGACATCGACGGGCTTTCTGTACTCGATCGGCTGCGAAAGGAAGCAGAAACCGATTCCATACCCGTAATCTTCCATACTGCACGAACCAGTCCCGCTGAGATCAGAAACCTCCTTTTGTCGGGCGCGAAGGGGGTAATAGGAAAACCTACAGACCCGCTCCAACTTGGCAACGAAATCCGCCGCATTCTGGCTTTCGGTCAGGACTTCCCTCGCAGCAATTCCTAGACAACTCCTGCGGGACCCGACCGGGTACCGAATTTCTGTTGCGCTTACAGGAGAAACTATGTTAAATGGATCCGACTCGATTGAAATTGCCCCGCGTTGAGCTCATGATGCTGCAGTGGCTGCTCGCGTTAATCCTTAGCTGAAGACAATCGGATCTAGAATAACCGGTTCGAGAGCAGTTGTTCGCCTGCTCCTCGGCCCCCTTATATCCGGAATCCTGGAATGCGCAAAGACTCCAGAAGAAGAAGTGTGATCTTTTTGTCCATGGCAGTGGCAGCGATAATAGCAGCCACTCCAATGAACCGCCGTCCTGCACCGAACTCTTCTCCTTTCGAGTATCTGACTCGGGCGGAACGGCAGACCGTCAAGAAAACCAAAGAAATCACTCGACAGGGTGGTTCCTCAGCCGGGGCCGCCGATCACGCCAAGGGAACCATTTCGGATCCCGTGCCGGCCCGACCTGACGGTTCCTCCAAGCCGAGATTCAGTGAAGAGCGGGAAAAAGCCGTTCTGTCGCTCATCCGGTATCCCTGGGAAGAGCTCGGTTTCAGCGTTACCTTCATGAATTCGCGACCCGGTTACCGGGCAATGACTCTGACCAGAGAACGTCGTATCGAAGTGTACGTCAGGAATGGAGAGGACCCGATCCACCAGGCGTACGATCTTGCACATGAACTGGGACACGCGTTCGACCTGAGTTTCAATACCGATGAACGCCGCAGAAAATGGTGCGAATTGAGAGGCATCGATCCCTCCACTCCCTGGTTCGGCTGTGATGCCTGTCCCGACTACAATACGCCGGCCGGCGATTTCGCAGAGACGTTCGCATTCCTGTTGCTCGGCCCCGGAGACTATCACAGCATTATTGCTCCGACGCCCACGCTGGACCAGATTGCCGAGCTGGCCGAATTCTGTCAAATCGAACACGTAGCAGAAGTGTTCCGAAAACCCGAAGTGCTCTCCGCATCGGCAGGCAAGGCAGGAAAGACCCGCACAGGCAGCAAACGGCGCCGGACAGGGTCAGCCTCCGCAGGCAACAGGCAGGCACTCGCCGAGACTGTCCCTCCTTTGATTCAGGCGCCTGAACTGGCCAGTCCGCCCGAACTCGAGCGACCGATCCATACGGGCCCAATCGAGGTGAGAAGCATTCAGGCGATTGCGCCTATCCCTGTTTTGCACGAGGAGTTGATACCTCAGATTCCTCCCGCCGGCTGGAGGTAAGGTCGATCATCAGCGCTGAATGCGCGCCGTTCCGCCTTGTGCGAATGCACGTACCTGTTCAGCCGTAGCCATCGTGGTATCCCCCGGGAAGGTGGTCAGGAGCGCGCCGTGCGCCCAGCCCAGCCTGACAGCCTCTTCCGGGGTCGCGCCCGTGAGCAGCCCGTAGATGAAACCGCTCGCAAAGCCGTCGCCGCCGCCCACGCGATCGAAGACATCCAGCGCACACACAGGCGAAACGCATTTCCGGCCGTTGACCCAGGCAACCGCTCCCCAGTTGTGGCGACTTGATGACTGCACCTCGCGCAGCGTTGTCGCGACAGCTTGGATGTGCGGATGTTTAGCGACGACTTTTTCGATCATGGCGAAAAACGAGGCAGGATCCAGTCCTGCCCTTGCATCGACTTCAGGCCCTTCTATTCCGAGCCCTTTCTGCAGATCTTCCTCATTTCCTATCAGGACGTCGACGTTCTCGACAATCCGGGAGACTACTTCGACCGCCTTCTTCCGGCCTCCCCGGATGCTCCAGAGTTTTTCCCGGAAATTGAGATCAAAGCTCGTGACGGCACCCTTGCTCTTTGCCGCCTCCATTCCTTCCGCGATGAGAAAACCGGCCGTTTCTGACAGCGATGCAAAGATGCCGCCACTGTGAAACCACCTGACTCCTCCGGCAAAAATCGAAGTCCAATCGAAATCGCCCGGCCTGAGGAGCGCGGCAGCCTCATTGGAACGGTTGTAGAACACCACGGGAGGACGAACCCCGAAACCCCGGTCGCTGTACACGGTGGCCATATTAGGGCCGTTGACGCCATCGTGCGCGAACCGCTTGTAGAACGGTTTCACTCCCATTGCCTTGACCCGTTCCGCAATCAGCTCGCCGATCGGGTAATCGACCATCGCAGTGACCACGGCGGTTTTCATCTGAAAACAATCAGCCAGGTTCGCAGCAACATTGAACTCTCCGCCGCTCACGTGAATCCGGCATTCAGCCGCCTTCCGAAAAGGAATTATCCCGGGGTCAAGTCTGTGTACCAGAGCACCCAGCGAAACCAGGTCAAATGTGCCGACTGCCGGAATCCTCAAACCGTCTCCCATTATGTTTTCCTTTCGCACCAGAGTTCTTCAGGCATTGTAGGAAGAAGAAGAAGTATCGCCGCCCTGTCCCGTCCAGTTTGTGTGAAAGAACTCACCCCTGGGCCTGTCGATTCTTTCATAGAGATGCGCCCCGAAGTAGTCGCGCTGCGCCTGGAGCAGATTTGCAGGAAGCCGCGGATTGCTGTACCCGTCGTAATAGCACAGCGCGGCCGAGATAGCGGGCACCCAGACGCCGTGCAGCAGCGCCTCTGAGACGACGCGCCGCCATGCCGGCTGCCAACGTTCTATCCGGTCGCTGAAAAAACCGTCCAACAGCAGGTTTGTCAACCCGGGATTCCGATCGAAGGCGTCTTTGATTCTCGACAGGAGCGCCGAACGGATAATGCATCCTGCCCGCCACAGCATCGCAATCCCGCCATAATCAAGACTCCACTTGTACTCGCCGGCCGCCTCTCTGAAGAGCGCAAACCCCTGCGCGTAGCAGACCATTTTCGAAGCGTACAGCGCAGCCTCGAGATCGCGCAGCAAAGCCTCTCTGTCGCCGGTGAACTTCTGAGATGGACGCGTCAGGACCTTTGAAGCCTCGACGCGTTCTTCCTTCATGGCTGAGAGGCAGCGGGCGAAGACGGCTTCGCTGATGAGGGTGAGCGGATTGCCGAGATCGAGCGCCACTTCGCTTGTCCACTTGCCCGTCCCCTTCTGCCCCGCCGTGTCGAGGATCCTGTCGACAAGCGGTTGTCCGTCGGTGTCCTTGAACGCGAGAATCTCGCCGGTAATCCCGATCAGATAGCTGTTGAGGTCTCCATCGTTCCAGCGTCTGAAGACCTCGTGTATCTCGTCTGCCGGCATTCCCAGAAGTTCCTTCATCACCTGGTATGCCTCGCAAATGATCTGCATTTCGCCATACTCGATACCGTTGTGGACCATCTTCACGAAATGACCGGCGCCGTCCTCTCCCACCCAGTCGCAGCAGGGAGTGCCGTCGTCGGTTCTGGCCGCGATTGCCTGCAGAATCTGTCTGACGTGAGGCCATGCCGCAGGCGAGCCTCCCGGCATTATCGACGGGCCGTGAAGCGCTCCTTCCTCGCCACCCGAAATCCCGGTGCCGATAAAGAGGATTCCTTTTGACTCGAGATATCTGGTACGCCGGATCGTGTCAAGGAAATGCGAATTCCCTCCATCAATGAGCACGTCGCCCGCGTCCAGGAGAGGGAGGAGCTGTTCGATCATCTCATCAACAGGCTTGCCGGCCTTGATCATCATCATGATCTTCCTCGGAGAGGAAAGCGCCTGGACGAAGTCGCTGATTTTTTCCGCGCCGATGAATCTCTTTCCTTTCCCCCGCCTGTTCAGAAAGCGGGCGACGACTCCTTCTTCGATTCCGGGGACCGTCCGGTTGTACACGGCAACCGTGAATCCCCTGCTCTCCATGTTGAGGGCCAGGTTTTCACCCATCACCGCAAGTCCTATCATTCCAATATCAGCTCTCTCTTTGATCATTTCCTTCCTTCCAGCGGTGTCGCGGGCTCGAATCGTTTACGGCATGCCCACAGCCCGAGTGCAGGATTCGATATAAAGAAAACCTTTTCTCCGTCCGGCAGTTCATTGAAACCGTCGGTAAGATTTTCGTACCTCGCTGCCATACGGTCGAGGGGAGCATAGCAGAACCCTGCGTCTTCGATTTCGCGCCGTGTGAGATGGCCGGGACAATAGGTAATGGTAAAGCGACCTTCCGAAGATCCGTGAATCAGATGAGCTGCTGCGCCGAGATTCCGCCGCAGGTCCTCGTCTGTGCGAGCCAGTTCCAGGATCCGCGGTGTCCCGGCGTAACCGAATCTTCGGATCAACGCGTCTATAGTCTCGTCTTCACCGAAACCTGCAAGCCCCGGCGCGAGGACCACCAATTCTCCTCCGTCTGCCAGGGCCATACGGGTACGGTAGATGCTCTTGTTCGCCAGCCATGTGGTTCTGAACTCACGCGGATCGAGGTACACGACTATTCTTCTGAGAGGCTCATCCAGCAGCTGCAGATTGACTTTCCGCGAAAGCTCTGCCGCCTGCTCAAAACATTCCTGGTCATCGCCTATAAAAAGCCCGCGGATGACCGGCGTTCCGCTGCGATCAGTCTCGACTACCGTGAGGATGTAGACGATCGGCAGGTGTGCCGCGAAACGAGCCGACCCATAGTTCAGTACTCTGCGTACCGGAGTGTCGATACGCCCCATCATGCGCTCCATCCCGTACACCGCACCGAGAAAATGCGTCCGGTTAATTATTTCTGCGCCGCCGGTCCCCACGAAGATGTTCTTGTTATATCCCGCCATCCCGATCACCTCGTGAGGAACGACCTGTCCGATAGAGAGAATCAAATCGTGGGCTCCTTCGGCGACTGAGCTGTCGACCTGAATCGGGATGCCGTAGTCGAGTTTCCCCTCAGACACCTCTGATATAAATGTAGCAGGTACGGTCCCGAGCAGAGTAAGGCCGCTTCTCCAGTCGTGCACCCGGAAAAGGTCCGCCGGGATCGAGCCGAACATGGATTTGATCTGTTCTCCGCTCATTGGCGAGTGAGTACCGAGAGCGGGGAGGACATCGACGAGGCGCTCGCCATAGTAGTTCCAGACAAGCTCCGCAATACGGCCGGCCTGCGAATGGAAGCGCGTGAAATCAGGAGGGATGGCGAGCACGCGTTTCCGCCTGCCAAGCTTGTCAAGCGATGAAAACAGAGCGTCTTTGACTTCGGCGGGAGAAAACGACGTTCCGGCTGAGCCGCGGCTGAAGAGAAGCACCTGCCGTCCTTTCCGGATTCAGGATTCTTTCTTCTCGAGGAGATAGAAGGACCGAAGGTGGCCGTCCTGTTCCGCAACCAGAAAATCGGTCGCCGCATATTTCTTCTTGAAGTAATGCTTAAAAACCTGACGCATTCGCCCCTGCCATTCCAACGCTACCCCAAGATCGCGATTCTTTATCTCCGGCAGATTGTACGGGACCTCGAACAGGAATTTGTCCGCGGAGCAGTTGAGTTTCACCGGCGAGGAATTCATCATCCCCGGTGCTGCTTCCACCAGGGTGTTTATCACCGGCTTCTGCTTCAATTCCCTGCGCAGATCTCTGCGGGGCGGCCCGGCATCGAGCCGCTGGGCCACATCACCGCTCTCTATGTGCCATCGCGCTGTGATCCTGTCGGCGGGAAGGCCGCGCTCTCCGCGAGAATCCTCCTGGTAGGAGTCGCCCCAGGCTCCGAGTTTGCCGAACGCGAAATAGGCGTGCAACGGCTGCATCGGATCCAGTGAACACGTGATCCACGAGATCTTCCGCTTCAACACTTCTTTGCGTTGGGCAAGTTTCAGTTTATAGCCTACATCAAAGTTCCTGTACGCCGATCGGACGGCCAGCATATGTGAATGGTGTATCAGAAGGCCGCTGAGAGAACCGGGCATGCTGAAGACAAAGCCGACCATGTCTCCGAGGTTGTTGAACGCCCCGAGGATTACGCCCCCTGTGCGGCTTGAAGTCAGCAGCAACGATGCCGGAACGATGTCGATGTCCGGCGCATGCCATACTTCCCGCTGTATCTCTTCACAGCTTTTGAAATCCGCCGGACTCCGGAAAGGAGCGATCGTGACCTTGATTTCGTCTTTTCGTCTTGTTTTGCGGGCCGCCGGAGCCATCAGTCCCTCCCTTTCTTGCTTCTCGGTGATTCCCCATATATCAGAACCTTCTCGCGTTCTTCCATGAAATCGCGCAACCGGTCCCTTCCGTTCCGGAGCACTTCGGAAGGAGTCTTCCCCTGTTCAAGTTCCTTCATTGCCTTCGCGTTTCCCAACAGGTCCATGACTCTCGCAATTTCGAATGCATCCGGGTAAAGTTTCCGCAGCGTTGAAATAAGGGAGAGACCGAGAAACACCGGGTCCAGCTCTTCGGTGTTGCTGATCAGCAGGTTCACCCCCCCACAATCGGTTCCCTTGTGTCTGCCGGCGTCCGGAGTGAAAAACATCGGTACGAACTTCACCCCAGGGATTCTCCGCGTTTCGAGTTCGGTCGCAAGGCGGTAAGGATCGATCCAGGGGGCCCCCACCACCTCGAACGGCCGATCAGTACCACGTCCGACGGAAACGTTGGTGAATTCCAGAAGGCAGACGCCGGGATACAGGAGTACTTCGACCATGTTCCGCAGATTCGGCGAAGGATTCCGAAACACCTGTCCGGTATCCCAGAAGTAGTACGACCGCGCCCATCCTTCCATTTCAATCACGTGCAACTCCACGCCGATTCTGTTTGCAATATTGAAGTAGCGGGCAAGCTCTCCAACCGTCATCCCATGTCGGACCGGAAGGGGCATATATCCGACGAAGGATGTTTTATCCGGATCGAGCATTGGACCCTGAACCCGGTTCCCGCCTATCGGATTCGGACGATCCAGAACATAGAACGGAATGCGCGCTTTGGAGGCCTCCTCCATGCAGTAGGCCATTGTGGTGATGTAGGTGTAAAACCTTGCGCCGACATCCTGAATGTCAAAGACGAGGGCGTCGATGTTCTTGAGCATCGCGGGAGTCGGCCGTTTCGCAGCACCGTAGAGGCTGTAGACCGGCAGCGATGTCGTATGATCGGTGGACGAACCGAACTCTTCATCCATGGTACCGGTGATTCCGTGCTCCGGACTGAACAGCGCCACGAGTTCGCAGACGTCGGATCTGAAAAGCAGCTCAATGGTCGTTTTTCCGTCGGCCGCCCGCCCCGTATGGTTGGTGATCAGACCCACACGTTTGCCTGACAGAACTCTGAATCGGCTCGCCCGCAAAACATCTATCCCGTTCAGGACTCTTGGCGAGCTTGCGGCCGTTGCGGACGAAGCGATTCCGAACAGCAACAGCAGCATACAAAGCCTGACTACACATGTCATAGCATCCGGTCTCTTCCGTCAGGGCTCAACAGAGCCGTTATAAAATTTTGGTTTGCGATTATACATCAAATCAGCGCCATTTACCGTTTTGGTTCCGCCGTATCATTCGACGACCGATTTCCAGCCGCGCCGGTCAAGATCCCGATAGATGATCCAGCCGGCGAGTGCACCAATGCCGAGGAATGCAAATCCTTCCGCAACACTGCCCAATATGATCTTGCCGACGCCGAAAAGAGTCGTGTACACGAGCACGCAACCGCAGATCCAGTCAAGCAGATTATAGGCGTCGTCACGCTGCGGCTTCACATCTTTCGCTTTCCGGGCAATCGGGCCCCAGAGATAGGGGCTCGGCCGGACACGCCGGTAGAAGGCCATCAACACATTCTCCTTTTCCGGTGCGGTCAGATACGTCGCGGCAAGCCAGATGACGGTGGAGCAGAGGACCGTGATAATGACGATCCAGGCAAAATCGTGCGGGTCATCGTTGTCCATCCGAAAATACACCTGCAGGAGAATAGAGACACAAAACGAGGAGGCCATGGCGGAAATTTCGCTCCAGGCATTGATACGCCACCAGAACCAGCGAAGCAGAAAAACGCTTCCGGTCCCCGCCCCGATCGCGATCAGGAATTTCCAGGCCCCGGCAATCGAATCCTGGTAGTAGGTGACGATGCAGGACACCAGCATGATCAGAATTGTCGCCACCTGCGAAAGCGCGACGTAATGCTTTTCCGTCCGGCCGCGCACCAGGAATCTCTTGTAGAAGTCATTCACTATATACGATGCGCCCCAGTTCAGCTGAGTGCTTATTGTCGACATGTAAGCCGCCGCAAATGCCGCGATCATCAATCCTCGCAGTGCCGGCGGGAACACCTGAGGATCGACAACGACTTTGATGAAACCGGATTCCTTGTCGACGAGTGAGGGATACAACACCAGGGAGCAAAGAGCCGTCAGAATCCATGGCCACGGGCGCACTGCATAATGCGCAATATTGAACCAGAGTGTGGCCAGCAGAGAGTGTTTCTCATCGCGGGCGGACATAATCCGTTGGGCGATGTAGCCGCCGCCGCCAGGTTCCGCTCCCGGATACCAGGTGGCCCACCAGGTGACCGCGATATACACAAAAAAGGTCAGCATGGGCATCCAGGGCGATCCGATTTCGGGCGTAAATGAGAGGATGGAACCCTGGCCTCCTGCACCCTTTTCGGCATCGAGGAGGAGCAGCTTTTCTTTCAAGGCTCCCATTCCCCCGACGGCCTCCACAGCATAATACGCAAGGACGATCATCATGCCCATTTTGAGCACGAATTGGAAAAGGTCCGTCACCAGCACTCCCCATAGCCCTGAAAGGGTCGAAATCATTGCCGTCAGGAGCATGATGCCGAGGACGATCAAGAGGGCCTGGATCTTGGTAACATCAAAGACCATCATGAGGATCTTGACCATTGCGAGGTTCACCCAGCCCATGATGATGCAGTTGATGGGCAGCCCGAGATAGAGCGCTCGAAACCCGCGCAGAAAAGCCGCCGGACGGGCGCTGTAGCGGATCTCGGCGAATTCGACATCGGTCATGATCCCGGCCCGGCGCCATAAACGGGCGTAGAAGAATACCGTGAGCATTCCGCTCATCAGCATGTTCCACCAGAGCCAGTTTCCTGCTATGCCATAGCTTGCAACAAGGCCGGTGACCGCGAGAGGCGTGTCGGCGGCGAATGTCGTCGCTACCATCGAGGTTCCAGCCAGCCACCAGCTGACTTTTCTTCCTCCGACGAAAAACTCTTCTGTGCTTCTGGTTGCTCGTTTTCTGAAGTAAAGGCCGATGAGAAGATTGAAAAGAAAATAGAGTGCGACAGCCAACCAGTCGACAAACGAAAGCTGCATCCCCGCCTCCCGCCACCTTGGTGTTCAATGAATCCACAGTTATATACCGGTTTGAAAATGCGTGGCAACAACCAAGACTTCGAAATCCGCCGCGCCCTTCCCGGCGTGCTATACTTCTTCACAGGAAGTGATTCTATGGACTCCAAGGAACTTAGAAATCGATGCACGGGTGCGCTCGTCGGATTTGCTGCGGGAGATGCACTGGGGATGCCTGCAGAGTTCCTGAGCCGTGACCAGATACGTCGATACTACGGAAAGCCGATTTCGGATTACCTGCGCGCCCATCCGGGGCACGCAAATGATTTCCTGCCGCCGGGATCATACACCTCGAACACCCAGACGATGCTCGCAACTGCCGAATGCCTGATCGAGTGTCGGCGGATGGACCCGGCGCTGCAGGCGGAAGCACTCCTTGCCTGGTGTCGTGATGGAAGCCCTCCCAGGACACCCTCCACCGCAAATCTCGGGGCATGCAGGCACCTTGCCAGCGGCAAGCCATGGCACAAGAGTGGCGTATTCAGCGGCGGATGCGCTGCGGCAATGCGTATGCCGCCGATCGGACTCGTCTACTGCTTCTCTCCGGATGAATTGACGCGTGCGGCGCTGGACGACTGCATCATCACCCATACCGAACCAAAGGCGAAAGCCGCAGCCGTGGCCGTCGCCTATCTGACATCACGGCTGCTGAGGTCGGACGAACGCTCCTGGCCCGCAGACCAGATCTTGGAGACAGCCGACCATATCGCATATATCGATCAGGATTTCGCCGCGGTGCTGCGCTGGTCGACACAGATCACACATCTCCCACCGGATGAGGCGCTCTTTGAGATCGGAACCAGTTCTGACGCGTTCGAAGCCGTCCCGGCCGCAATCTATTGCTTTCTTAAGCACCCACGAAGCTTTTCAGGAGCAGTCCTCACGGCCGTCAATGCAGGCGACGCGCCGAATTCGATCGGGGCGCTCGCAGGCAGCTTTGTGGGCGCACTCTCCGGCCTGAATGCCATTGACAAACGTTGGCAGGACGGGTTGGAAAACATCGACGTGCTGATCGGCGTAGGCAGGACCTTGGCCGACATCCTCATCGAGCCGCAGAAGAGCGTCCGGCATGGTTAGGCGCCACGCCCTGCGTCGGGACCGATGCCGTTTGTCACAAAGGTGTGACGTTTTTCACAGGTTTTGTGGAAAACTGTGAGAAAGCGGCGTTTTTAACAGGACTAAACCCTTGAATTGAAATGAATTCCTACCTCTTTGCATAAAGTCTGTGCATTGAGGTCAGAGCGTAAAATGCAAACGCCTGTCAAAACCACCGTAACGGAACCGCTCCAGCGAATTGAGGCGGAAACGCATCCCGTTTTCGGCTTCACATTACAACCGCCGCTTCCGCCACCCGTTGCACTCCGTGCAGATTTTCAACAGGTCCCCGACGGCATCCCACCGGTTGCATGGACGCCCCGGCACCCAGATTCCGCTTCACGGTAACGGCGCGCGCAAGCAATTCCTTGAGGTCGCGACTCTCCAGAGTCTTCCCTTTTATCGTTACATAGTACACTTTGCTCATATGGCTCCACCTAGCGGTATTTCCGCATCACGCTTACCACAACGCCCTGCACTTTCACTCTGGCTCCGTCCAGTATGATGGGAGCAAGCTTTTCGTTCGCAGGCTGCAGCCTTACCCGGGGTCCCTCTGCGAAAAACCTCTTTAATGTGACGTTCTCGTCGTCAATGAGCGCCACTACCGTGTCGCCCTGCCCGGCAGTCTGGCGCGACTCGACGACGACGTAATCGCCGTCCCTGATGTGCTCGTCGATCATCGAGTCCCCCTTGACCCGGAGAACGTAGTACTCCCCTTTGCCCGGCAAGAGGTAATCGGGGATCTGCATTGTCTCCTCGGCCGAGACGGCTTCAATAGGCCTGCCGGCGGCTATGTACCCGAGAAGCGGCACCGCCCGGGTCCCGCCTGCGGCACAGGTCTGAGAAAGCTGAATTGACCGCGCCCGATTTGAATCCCGCTGCAGGTAACCCCGGCTCTCCAGAGCGGACAGATGCTTGAAGACGGCATTCAGAGAGGCAAAATGGAACTGCTGAGCGATTTCCTCCATGCTCGGTGAATAGCCGTTCTCTTCGATAAATCCGGAAACGAAGTCGAGGATTTCCTTCTGCCTTTTGGTCAGCTTCATTGCTTTCACCTTTTTTCCACTATGATAGGTGTGGATATGGTGAAAGTCAAGCCAGTTTTCGATTGGAGTGAGAAGAAAAGGCCCGCCATGGTGGCGGGCCTCTGAGCGGGTTTGGACTACAGTTTTATACCCCTTCCAGGGTCATCACCGGAAGCAGGGAGCCTGACGGTGACCGACAGTTCTTTTTTGTCTCGAATGATCTTTATAACAAGATCACCGCCGGACTTGCGGCTGACAAGCCGCATAAGATCCTCAGGATTTCGGATGTTCCGCCCATCTGCACTCACGATCACATCTCCCGCAGCCAGTTTTCCGTCACTTGGCGATCCCTTCGTAACCGCTACCACCAGGACTCCTTCCCTGCCCGGAATGCCGAGGTAATCAGCAAACTGCTCCGTCAGAGGCTGCAGGGTGACGCCGAGACGCGGCCGCTCCTCATCCCTGTCGTCACTACGGCTCCGACCAAAGGGGGCGAGTTCGAACTGCCGGAACAAGTCCCTCGGGAAGACCTCGATTCGGTTATCATCGGAGCTTGCGGACCGGCCTTCGACCCGGGCGGTCAACGTCAGCGGTTCGCCCCCGCGCACTATCGCAAGTTCAACCTTCCGGCCGGGAGGGGTCTCCCGTACCAGCCGCGAGAACTGCGTCGACGACCACACCTGGAATCCTGAATATTCAACAATAACATCGTCCTCCTGGAGGCCGGCTTCAGCGGCTGGACTTCCCCTTCGGACAGACCTGACAATGACCCCTTTCTCACTCTTGAGCTTGTGCTTGTTGACGTCGTCCGCGGTTACGTCCTCCATCTGGATTCCCAGGTATCCTCCGCCTGTATCCAGTTGAAACACCTGGGAGTAGCTTCTGGTCTGGGCGTACGACTGCGGAGATGCCGCAGCAAACAGGATTAATGCCGCCAGAAGGGAGAGACCGGATCTGATCAAGACGCTCATGCTGCCTCCAAATCTTGAATTCTTTTTTTCTTACGACACAATCATTACGGAGCGGGTTCTAACGTGTTCCAAAATTTGGCTCTCGCCCCGGCACGGGTGAGAATTCTGTTACACTATACGTGATACCTGAAACAGGGGACGGGACCCAGCCGCTTCCGCAAAGGTACGAATTGCGTTATCAACCGAATAGGGCGCGAGGCCGGACGTTTTCCACACGCGAAAATTTGAACCCGTGCGAAACTTTCTGCATCGCGATGAATCAACTCTTGTGAGTTCAGTTTGACGAAAAGAAACTTGAACCCGGGTACTGCGACCGTCGATCCGGCCACGCTGACGAGATGGATCAGGAAGGCGAAAAAGGGTGACATAGGAGCGTACCAGGAGATATATCAGGTTTTCGCCCGCAAGGTTCTGAACTTTATTTACCGGATGGTGAATTCTCCGGATGAAGCCGAGGACCTCACTCAGGAGACGTTTATTGCGGTTTACCAGAAGCTGAGAACTTTGAAGGACAACAGTAAATTTGAGCCGTGGCTCTTTCGCATAGCAAGAAATTTTGTATACCAGAGATACCGGACACGTTCTCCTTCGACTCTCTCGATTGATGCCCTCGACGAAAACGGTCAGGCTGTGACACAGCTGGTGGATACGCGAAAGAATCCTGATGAAGCCTATCAGACGACGGAACTCGAGGATGTTGTGGCAGAAGTTATTGGGAGCCTGCCCGAGAAGTACCGGGAGGTATTTGTCCTGTCCGCGCTTCAACATCTCAGCTATCAGCGGATCGCTGAGATTGTCGGACGCAGCCTGCCGAGCATAAAGACTGACATTCACAGGGCCAGATTGGAAGTTCGCAAACGTGTCAAGGAATATCTGAAGGTTTGAATTATGGAATGCAAGCGTTGTATTGAGGAATTGACTGCATTTCTCGACCACGAGTTGAAACCGGATCTTGCCAAGCAGGTGTACTCTCATGTAAGCCGCTGCGCCTCCTGCGCCGCTGAACTCCGCAGCCTGAAAGAGGC
>JAAYAM010000216.1 GCA_012719355.1 Acidobacteriota bacterium | reverse complement strand
GAGCCGAGAGAGGGGACGCAGTTCTCCCTCAGGATGGGCCATCAGATGTTCCTGAAGGGGGTGCGGTTCGTAATTACCCTGGATGCAGATACGGAACTGCCGCACGATGCAGCGCTTCACCTGGTCGAGGCGGTGGCCCACCCGTTGAACCGCCCGATTCTGTATCCTGATCGAAAAGCAGTCAGCCAGGGATACGGCATAATACAGCCGCGTACCGTCACCAGTCTGCCGGCGGCGACCGCGTCCTTCTTCTCCTCGATCTTTGCCAACGCGAAAGGGACCGATCCCTATGCGCAGGCGATTTCCGACCTTTACCAGGATCTTTTCGGAGAAGCCATTTACATCGGGAAAGCCATTTACGATGTGAAGGTCTTCCACCAGGTTCTCTCCGGACGATTCCCGGAACAGACGCTACTCAGCCATGACCTGATCGAAGGGAATTACCTGAGGGTGGGGTTCGACAGCACGATCGTGCTGTTTGAGCATTTCCCGTCGAATTACGGGTCGTTCATGAACCGGCAGCATCGCTGGATTCGCGGAGACTGGCAGATCTGGGACTGGCTTTTCGCCAAGGTCCCCGAAGCTGGCAACATCCGCGACCGCAATCCGCTTTCGGCCGTGGGGCGCTGGAAGATCTTTGATAATCTCCGAAGAAGCCTGGTTGCCCCCGCATGTGTTGCCGTGCTGGCCGGCAGCTGGCTGATGATGCCAAACGCGTGGTTCTGGAACGTCTTCATCGGCGTCGCCCTCCTGATTCCGGCTCTGATCCCTATCCCTATGCGGGTGCGGGAGGGCGCGAAAGGCCGGCTTTTCGTCTGGCGGGAACAGTGGACGGAATTGCTGCGCTGCGTGATTACGGCGGCTTTGCTCCCCTATCACGCCTGGGTTTCCCTTGATGCTATCGGAAGAGTCTGGTTTCGCCGCACCGTCTCGCGGCATAACCTGCTTCAGTGGGAAACCGCCCAGTCGGTGCACCGCCGTTTCCACGGAGAAAACGGTCTGGACCGCCGCGCGGTGGTGATATGCGTCGCCACGGCCGCTTTCGCCCTAATCCTGTTTAAACTCGGATTCTCCGTCTGGCCGGCCGCGATTCCTTACCTGGCACTCTGGCTCGTCTCTCCGGCGGTCCTGCACTGGATCAACATTCCAAGGCTGCCTAAGAAGAAACGCGAGCTTACCGAGGAAGAGCGGCGGTTCCTCAGGAGGACTGCAAGGGAAACCTGGAAATACTTCGACGACCTTGTAGATGCCGAGAGCAACTGGCTGCCTCCGGACAATTCACAGGAAAGCATCCGGGTAGAAGTCGCCTACCGGACGTCTCCCACCAACATAGGCTTCTGGCTTCTCTCCGCCATGGCTGCGCACGACTTCGGCTATCTGACGTGCGACCGCCTGATCACAAGCATCACAGCCAGCTTCGACACCATCGACCGGCTCGAGAAATATCGGGGGCACCTCCTCAACTGGTACGATATCAAGACGCTTGAGCCGTTGCATCCGCGATACGTATCTTCAGTCGACAGCGGCAACTTTCTCGCGAGTGTATGGACGCTGAATCAAGGACTGCGCGAACTGATTACGGAATCTCTGGTCAAACCCGAATACCTGGAAGGGATTGCCGACACACTCTCGATACTGCGATTGCGCTGGGAAAGCAGGGCGCAGATGCCGAGCCATACAAAGAATGCGCTTGGAGCGCTGGAAAGGCTCTGCCGGAACGGGTTCTCCGGACTGACCGAGGTCTGGAAGCGTATGCGTTCGATACAGGAGTCTTTCGATTCCCTGAATCGGAGTCTGCTCCAGGCGACCGACATGGTGATTGTGCCGGAGATCGGCTACTGGCTCGAGAAAGCGACGACGGAAGTCCAGGAATGGAGCCTTTTCGCGGACAGGTATTTCGGCTGGGTTCCCTGTCTCCTCGACATGCCGGAATCGTTGCAGCAGTCAGTTCAGCTGGGTCACATCCGATCGCATCTGCTCGATAATCCGCCGTTGTCTCTGGAGGAACTGGCCGATGACAAAGCGGGTCCTCTCGTGGTCCTCGAACAGGAAATCGAAGAGTTGAGCGAGGCGCCGTCCGGGTGGACTGGCCGGATCAGGGAGGAGATCGCGCAGGCGCGTCGCGAAGCGCAGAAGAGATACGGCGAAATCCGGCACATTATCGATCGTCTGCGGCGGCTGCAGGATGGCATGTCTCTTGAATTCCTCTACAGTCCCGACAGGAAACTGTTCGCCGTTGGAGAAGAAGTGGGGATGGGTCCGCAGGTCTCATCGTACTATGACCTGCTTGCGAGTGAAGCGCGGCTCACCAGCCTGATAGCAATCGCGCGCGGTGAAGTAGACACAGAACACTGGCAGGCGCTCGGCCGTCCTTTCGGACTGTTTGCGGGGAGAAAGGTGCTCTTCTCCTGGAGCGGCTCGATGTTCGAATACCTGATGCCGCTGATCTTCACCCGCACGTTTAAGCACTCGCTTCTTTATCACGCGTGCAACGATGCGGTCGCGATCCAGATAGAATACGGGCGCAGCCGTGGAGTGCCGTGGGGCATTTCGGAATCGGCGTTCAGCGCTCTCGATGTACACCAGATCTACCAGTACCGGGCCTTCGGAGTGCCGGAGCTCGGATTAAAGAGAGGATTGGGAGACGACCTCGTCATTGCTCCCTACTCGACGGCGCTTGCTTCCATGGTTGATCCGGCCGCCGCGGTGCAGAACTTCCGAAAGCTCGAAGAGTACGGCATGCACGGGCCGAAAGGTTTCTATGAAGCCATCGACTTCTCCCGCGAAAGTCGCGAGGGAAGAAAGGGGGCGATCGTCTACGCCTACATGGCGCATCACCAGGGGATGAGCTTTCTCTCGCTGGACAACGCACTTAACAAATTCCCTATGCAGCGTCGTTTCCATGCCGATCTGAGGGTGCGGGCTGCCGAAGCTCTCCTGTACGAAGAGGTTCCTCCATCCAGGATCGTGTCGCAGCTCAGCACGACCGAGGAACGGCCCCTCTCCCGGATGATCGCTCTTCCTGTCGAAGGAGTTCCCGGGCGATGCAGCAACGAGAAGACCCCGATACCAAAAATTCAGCTGCTTTCAAACGGCTCGTATTCCCTGATGGTCACGAATTCGGGCGGCGGTTACAGCCGCTGGAGAGACAATGACGTCACGCGCTGGCGAGCCGACACGACGAAGGACGACTGGGGTTCCTACTGCTTCGTGAGGGATCTCGATACCGGCGAGTTCTGGTCTGCAACTTATCGTCCCACCCGGAAGATAGACCCGGACTATACGGTTATCTACTATGCCGACAGGGTCGAATTCCGTTGCAGCTATAACGGAATTGAGGCAATCACGGAAATCGTCGTGTCCCCGGAAGATGACGTCGAGGTGCGCCGCATATGCCTGATGAACAGATCCGACGAGAGAAGGCGCCTCGACCTTACTACCTATTCCGAAATAGTTCTGGCTCCTCATGCCGCCGACTGTGCTCATCCGGCCTTCAACAAGCTTTTCGTTCACACCGAGATCCTGAAGGCGAGGCGGGCGTTGCTCGCTTTCCGTCGATCCAGCGTCGATTTGGAGCCAAGCATCTGGGCCGGCCAGGTACTCGCCTCTGAAAAGGCGCGCAAGCCGACCTTCGAAACCAGCAGAATGCACTTCATCGGCAGGGGGCGCTCACTGGATTCGCCCGCCGCGATGTCCCGCTACCTTTCAAATACATCCGGGCCTGTTCTCGATCCTGTGTTCAGCATCCGGCAGGAAGTGACGCTCGAGCCGGCGGAGAAGACTAGGCTTGCCATCGTCACGCTTGCGGCGGACTCGCGGGCCCGCGCCGAGCAGCTGATCGACAAATACAGCGATGTGGAGGCCGCCGACCGCGCGTTTGAGCTGGCATGGACTCATTCTCAGCTTAACCTCCGTTTCCTCAGGATCCAGCACGAGGACGCGCAACGCTTTCAGGAGCTGGCCGCGAGCATGATCTATCCGAACCCCACGCTCAGGCCCAGATCGGAACGTCTGCGCCGCAACGTCGTCGGACAGTCGCGGCTGTGGGCGTCTGGAATATCAGGCGACCTTCCCATTTGCGCGCTCGTGGTCAGCGATCCTTTGGATCTCGGCACCGTGCGGGAGGTACTTCTCGCCCACACGTTCTGGAACGAGCGCGGTTTCAAAAGCGATCTCGTCATCCTCAATACTGAAGCTCTCGGCTATGACCAGCCGCTTCAGCAGAGGCTGGCAAAGATGGTCCAGATACATTCAATTCACAGCGGGGTCGACAGGCCCGGAGGCGTCTTCCTGAGGTCGACCGAGCATCTCTCCGGAGACGATTTCACCCTGATTCTCAGTGTGGCGCGTGTGGTGCTTTTCGCCTCACGCGGTTCGCTCAGCCGGCAGTTGAGTGCCCGGCCCGACGTAATACTGCCGCCCGAACTGAAGGCGCCGTCTTCGGCTCCCGAGCAGCCTAATACATCGCTGCCGATGCCGCGCCTTACCTACTTCAACGGGGTCGGCGGCTTCAGCCAGGACGGGCGGGAGTACATCATTTATCTCGAGGGAGATAATGAAACGCCGGCACCCTGGATCAACGTGCTGGCCAACCGCCATTTCGGGACCCTCGTCGATGAGAAGGGACAGGGGGTGGCCTGGAACATTAACAGCCAGATGAACCGTATCAATCCCTGGCACAATGACCCCGTGAAGTTCGATTCCTCCTCGGGTATCTACGTGCGCGATGAGGAGACGGGGGCGTACTGGTGCGCTGCTGCAGCCCCGATCAGGGAACCTGAACCATATGTCGTGCGTCATGGACAGGGCTATTCGAGAATAGAACATAACAGCCACGGTATCGAACACAACCTCGTGGTCTTTGTTCCTGCAGGGGAAAACGGCGGTCCTCCGCTGCGCATCCAGAAGCTGGGACTGCGCAACAGCGGTTCGCGGAAGCGACGCCTGAGCGTCACATTCTACACAGAATGGGCTTTGGGCCGGGAGCGTGAGGAGACGCAAATGCACGTTTTCACCAGCTGGGATCCTGTTTCCTGGGCGCTTCTGGCGCGCAATTCCTACAACACCGATTTCTCCAACTATGTTGCATTCGCGGCAGTACGTCCCGGCGCTTCGAGCTACACGGCCGACCGGACCGAATTCCTGGGACGCAACGGCTCGGCGACACGTCCGGCATCGCTTGGGCGGCGCTTTCTTGGCGGGCGCACCGGAGGCGGTCTCGATCCCTGCGCGGCGCTTCAGGTGCAGATCGAACTCGAACCGGGAGAGGAGAGAGATGTTGTTTTCCTGCTCGGACAAGCCACCTCCATTCAGGAAGTGCGGTCCCTGATTGAAGAGTATGGCGAAATCAAAAGGGTGAACGAAGCTTTTCATGCCACCAAAGACTGGTGGGATCAGTTGCTCGGCACGATTCAGGTCGAGACTCCCGAACGGTCCGTCGATTTCCTGCTGAACCGTTGGCTGCTCTACCAGACGTTGAGCTGCCGCATATGGGGAAGAACCGCGCTGTACCAGTCCGGCGGCGCATTCGGCTTCCGGGATCAGCTGCAGGACGTGATGGCAATGGTGTACAGCAAGCCCGATCTTGCCAGGGAGCACATAATCCGTGCGGCGGCTCGTCAGTTTGTAGAAGGCGACGTCCAGCACTGGTGGCATCCGCAGTCCGGAGCCGGAGTCAGGACGCGCTGCTCTGATGACCTCCTGTGGCTTCCCTACGTTACTGAGCATTATGTGAGGATTACAGGAGACAGGACCATACTCGACGAGCGAATCCCGTTTCTGGAATGCCGGCCGCTGAAGGGCAACGAGCACGAAATCTATTCCGTTCCTTCGGTCTCGATGAGGGATGGTACGCTGTTTGAGCACTGCCGCAGGGCGATCGAAAAAGGGTTTACCACCGGTGAGCACGGGCTGCCGCTCATAGGGCTCTGCGATTGGAATGACGGACTAAACCGTGTCGGGATCGAGGGGAAGGGTGAGAGCGTCTGGCTTGGCTGGTTCCTGATTGAAGTCCTCAGAAGCTTTGCCCAGCTCTGCCGGTGGACCGGCCAGAATCACATGGTGGATCTGTGCAATGTCCGGATCGACCGCCTGAAGTCCGCAATAGAGCTTAACGGCTGGGACGGCGACTGGTACCGTCGCGCGTACTTTGACGACGGCTCGCCGCTGGGTTCCAGTGCAAACCTGGAATGCCGCATCGACTCGTTGGCGCAATCCTGGTCGGTCATTTCGGGAGGCGGGGCGGAAGAGAGGGTCGAGCAGGCGCTTGCTTCCGTCGAAGAGCATCTCGTGCGCGACCAGGACAGGCTGATACTTCTGTTCACTCCCGCGTTCCAGCACTCGGAGAAGAATCCGGGTTACATAAGGGCTTATCCGCCCGGCGTTCGTGAAAACGGCGGGCAATACACTCATGCCGCCGTCTGGGTTGCGATGGCGTTCGCCCGGCAGGGAAACGGCAGCCGCGCTGCAGAACTGCTGCGTATGATCAATCCTATCGAACTGACGAAATCCCCGGCCGATATCTCGCGCTACAAATGCGAACCTTATGTTGTTGCCGGCGATGTCTATTCGCTCGAGGGGCACGTCGGACGCGGGGGATGGACATGGTATACGGGCTCGAGTTCCTGGATGTACCGTGCCTGGGTGGAAGAAGTTCTTGGAATGAGGTTGAGAGAGAACATCCTGACGATCAATCCCGTGATCCCTTCGGAATGGCCCGGCTACACGATGGTGTACACCCGAGGTAATACGCGGTTTCGCATCAGCGTCGAGAATCCGGAAAAGGCCGGCAGAGGCGTCGCATGGGTTGAACTCGACGGCGCGAGGTTGCCCGGAGCGTCGATCGAGCTGATCGATGACGGCAAGGAGCACCGGGTGCAGGTGCGCCTCGGTCACGGTGCACGCGAGAGCGAACTGGAAAACCTCAGACGCAAAGGCGAGATACTTTTCCCTGACTCGTAGGCAACCCCAAGATTGGCCAATAACCGCTAATCACCGGCCGGTGCGCCGCCGATCTACTGGCAGTATGGCAGGAGTCACTTCGTTCAACTGTCCCAACTGCGGAGCGGCCGTCGATCCCGACAGCACGACCTGCAGTTACTGCACATCTGCGATAGCCGGGCGCGTCTGTCCCGAGTGCTTCGGTTCAATCGCGGTCGGGATGCGGCATTGCCCGCACTGCGGCGCCCGGGCCAACGCCCCTGCCTCGGGGAGATCCGGGCCCTTTTCGTGTCCCCGCTGCGAAATCGGCCTGTCGCAGGTCTCTGTCGGCGAACATGAGCTCAACCACTGTCCCCAGTGCGGGGGATTATGGCTCGACAAAGACAGTTTTCAGGAGATCTGCAGCCGGGAGGAGGAGCAGGAGGCATTTCTGAATTTCCGCAACGAACCATCGGAATCGACCCCACGCAAGCACAGGCCGAAGCGCACCTACGTTCCCTGTCCTGAATGCGGCAAACTGATGAATCATAAGCATTTTTCAGGCTGCTCGGGGGTGGTGATCGACTGGTGCCGCGATCACGGCTCCTGGCTTGACCGTGCCGAATTGCAGCGGATCATAGCCTTCATCCGCAACGGGGGGCTCCGTAAGGCACGGGAGCGCGAGCAGAACAGTTTGCGCGAACGGGAGAGCCGTCTGCGGATGCGCGAATTCCAGAGGGCAGTGCCGGGGCGACGCTTGAATCCGGCTGATGAGGGCTGAGATACGTTCCTGCAGCTCTTCTGCCGGATGTTTCTGCAGACTTGTCATCCTTCCAGCATCCTGCGTCCTTCGGCCGTGATCGATTGTTTAAACTTGTAGATTCCTTCCCATGGATCCCGCCTGAGAGCGGCGAAACGGGAAGGGAGAGTCTCGATCGTAAAGAGGTCGGGGCGCAGATCCGGCGTCAGTTCATCCCAGTCGACCGGCGTCGCTACCGGCGCCCCGGCGCGTGCCCTGGTTGAATAGGGGCATATGGCTGTCGAGCCGCGGCCGTTCCGCAGATAGTCGATGAATACCTTCCCCTTTCTTTTCGCTTTCGACATGACCGCGGTGTACCGGTCCGGTGCCGCGCTCACGAGAGCATCGGCGATCGATTTTGAGAATCCCTTTACCTCATCCCAGTTCGAGTTCCCAGACAGCGGTACCTGCAGGTGTAGTCCTTTGCCGCCCGTAGTCTTTACGAATGAGACGAATCCGAGCTCTTTCAGAAAGGCGCGTATCTCGTGCGCTGCCTCGACGACCCTTTCCCAGGCAACTCCGGAATCAGGATCCAGATCGAAGATCATAAGGTCGGGACGTTCGATCCTGCTGATCCGGCATCCCCATGCGTGGATTTCGAGAACGCCCATCTGGGCAAGCGAGATAAGGCCTTTGGCGGAATCCACGTACAGCCCTGTGGCCTCGCCGTCATCTTCCGGGATGTTCACTTTCTTCACCGCTTCCGCCACGGAATCGGCGGCGTGCTTCTGAAAGAAACATTGTTTGTGAAATCCTTCCGGACAGCGAAGAAACATCAGGGGCCGGTTCTTTATATGGGGAAGCGCCCAATCGAGAACGGCTTCATAGTACTGCGCGAGTTGCAGCTTTGTGATCCCCTGCCCGGGGTACAGAATCTTGTCAGGATTAGAAATCCTCACTCCTGCTACGTCGAGTCTGTCCTGCTGAGATTGTGCCGCATCGGCAACGTTCTCGCGCCCGACTTCGGCAGGTTTCTTGTCTTCCCGCAGCCCCTGGAAAGATGGACTGCGCAGAATTCCATCCCTCGTCCATTCCGAGAACTCCACCTGGGCGACAAGCTCCGGTTTCACCCAATGTACTTTCCGGACTGCAGAGCCTTTCGGCGGATTCACAAAAGGGGATTCCGGCTGCTGCAGTTTCTCCAGGTGGGGCAGCAGATCTTTTAGGGTCCTCTCTGTATATCCGGTACCTACCTTCCCTGCGTAGACGAGTTTGCCATTTTCTCTGAAGCCGACGAGCAGTGCGCCAAACCCGATGCGGCTTCCTCCGGGGTCTGTGAATCCTCCGACGATGAATTCCTGGCTCTTGACGCACTTTATCTTCAACCAGTCCGCCGAGCGTCCTGATGTGTACGGCCGGTTGGCCTGCTTTGAAATGATTCCCTCGAGGGAATGTTTGCAGGCGGTCTCGAACAGCTCTTTTCCGTTTCCCTGAAAATGGTCGCTGAACCGGACCGGACCGGCTTCCTCCCGGAGCAGCGAAGCGAGCAGCGCTTTTCTCTCCAGAAGGGGAGTTCTTCTGATGTCGTATCCATTGAGATAGAGAAGATCGAAGACGTAGTAGACGAGGTCTTTACCCTTTGTCGTAAGCGAGTTCTGAAGAGCCTGAAAACTGCTGGCGCCGTTTTGAAGCAGGACCGCCACCTCTCCGTCGAGCAACGCATTTTGCACGGTGAGCGCCTCGACAGCCGCCACCAAGCTGGCGAACCTGTCTGTCCAGTCGTTCCCCTGGCGGGTATAGAACCTGGCTTTTCCGTCCTCAATTCTGCACAAAGCGCGGTAGCCGTCGAATTTCACTTCGTGCAGCCACTCGTCTCCTTCGGGCGGCTTTTCCACAAGCGTGGCCAGCTGGGGACGTACTCTTTCAGGGAAGGGTGACCTCCTCGCGCCAGACAGGGTCTTGAGATCCGGCGGTTCCGGGGTCTCTCCTTCGCTGGTCCATTGCCTGTCGCGGGCCTCGGCGATCTCCTGCATGCTCCTGCCTGTGGCGACGCTGTCGGGAAGTTCTTCCAAAACGTCCCGCTCCTGGAGCGGAACGGCTTCCTCATCCGAGTGCTTGATCAGCAGCCAGTTTTGTTTTTCGTCTGCACCGGCCGCGGGTTTGCCCATCCGCACCAGGACCCAGCTGCCGCGCAGCTTTTCCCCGTGCAGGCGAAACTTCAAGTCTCCTTTCCGTAAGCCGTCGCGCGGGTCTCCGATCGGCTCCCACGTGCCGCGGTCCCATAGGAGCACTGTTCCCGCGCCATATTCGCCTTTAGGGATGTTTCCTTCGAAGTCTCCGTATTCCAGGGGATGATCTTC
Source organism: Acidobacteriota bacterium (assembly GCA_012719355.1). GTDB lineage: Bacteria > Acidobacteriota > UBA6911 > UBA6911 > UBA6911 > UBA6911. The sequence continues at coordinate 22,253 of JAAYAM010000216.1, read as the reverse complement.
GACGTGGACGGCAAGGCGGCGCTCTTTTGGATCCAGGCTTGGACCTTTCGGAATTGCCCAGCTGAGCAGAACGCCGTCCAGTTCCAGCCTCAGATCATAGTGGAGGCGGCGTGCGGCATGCTTATGGATGAGATACGAATTTCCTTCTGCGTTGGGAGGAGTTTTTCCCTTTGGCTCGGGAGTGCGGCTGAAATCTCGCTTCTGCTGGTATTTCTCAAGACCCATAGCCACAGATTACACAGATTTCACATGCATATGAAGTCTGTGTAATCTGCGGCTGGATCCGTTTATCAATAATAGAAGAATTGAGACTGAACCACGAACTGCGAGCGGTCGGGAGAGTTGTCTTTCAGGAGCTTCCCGTATCCCGCCTTGATGTTGATCCTGTGCTTCTGGATCCAGAACGCGACTCCTCCCAGAACCCTGCTGTCGTCAAGGGATGCCGGATCGGTCAGATCCCTGGAGGAATACTGCACAAAGGGACTCAGCCTGATCTTCCTGAAGTAGTACGAACCTTCAACAAGCCAGTCATTCTGAGTCGGCAGAGTAGTGAAGGAATGCCCTCCGTCATACCGGGTGAATCCGGTCTGGAAAGTCACGGCATCGCCATCGTTCACGGGGTGGTCGAGGAAGAAGTCGACGGAATTGGCGCTGTAGCTTCCCTGACGGTCGATGGTCGCACCGATTGCGATGATCTTCTTCTGGCCGTGATTCATTCCGGAGTAGAAATACCCGGTCTCCGCTTCAAGCGGATAGTAGACGAACCGGGCCATGTAGCGGTACGGGAAGTCACCGTCATGATTCCTGTTGCCGCGATATACCCCGAGCCTGTACTCGAAGTGCCTGCTGATATAGCCGCGCGCCTGCAGCCCGTAGTCGCGCCCCACTTTTGAGCGCGTGGTGTCTGAAGCCACGAACGTATACGCCCCGTAGTCGACGGGAAGGAGTGTTGCGGCCGACTGTGCGCCGTTACGGGAGACCGGCAGCATGAGCATTCCGCCGTCGAGCTGGAATTCAGGGCGGAACGAATACGTGACAAAAGCATCCTGCAGGAAAAAGTCGTTTATCCTTTCGCCGTTGGGCGCTTTCTTCCCTGCGTTGGGATTATCGCTTTCGACAAAGAACGAAAGCTTTGAGTTTATCTTTCCGCCCGCGATAAACCGTATTCTTCTGAAGAACAGGTTATCGGCGCCGTCCGTTGCGGCTTCGTTTTCAAGCCACTCATACTGCGGCTGGGCAAGAAAGCCGAACGTGACAGACGAATCGCCTTCCGGGACGGAAAACTTCCATGGTGGAGCCTGGGCATAGAGCGGCTGAAAGCAGCCAAGTAGAATGCCCAGGCAAATAAAGCAACGCACATTCATCACAAAATCCCTTGAATCAGATTACAAGCTTCGCATACTGCGCATTACTTGAACAATGCCACCGCCTGATTGACGGTATTCCAGATTCCGTAGACAAGCGGTATCCCGACCGCCAGCCATGCGAGGATCAGTTTGATCGGATGGCTCGTTGCGCCGACAGAGGCTCCTCCAAGGCTCTGGGCTACCGCGACTTTTGCGGCAACCTTCTGCTCGAGGAGTCTGCTCTGCTCCTGCCGTTCTGTTTCGCTCATGTGATGCTTCTCGTGGACCGGACGTACCAGCAGGTTGCATATAAACCCAATCACGAGCATGCTGGCGAGGATGTACATAGTGAAATCGTACGCCTGCGCCTTGGGCACGCCGCGATCGAGCTGGAATTCACGAATGTAGTTCACCAGTACCGGGCCCAGAACGCCGGCCGTCGCCCAGGCCGACAGCAACCGCCCGTGAATGGCCCCTACCATCTGGGTGCCGAACATGTCAGCGAGATATGCCGGAATAGTTGCAAAGCCTCCGCCATACATTGAAACAATCACGCAGAGGAAGGCGACAAACAGGGCGAGGTAGCCTGCATTACCCATAGTCGGGATCGACGCATACAGCGCAATGCCGAGAAGGAAGAATGTTGCGAATGTGGCTTTGCGTCCGAGGTAATCCGAAAAGGAAGCCCATACGAAACGACCGCCGATATTGAACAACGAAAGCAGTCCGGTGAAGCCTGCCGCGATGGCTGCGATCTGAGCCTTCTGCTCAACGTTCAGATCGTTGAATGACAAGTTTACGCCGATCAGTTTTCCTGCGAACACTTCCTGGAGCAATGGCGACGCCATTCCGATCACGCCGATGCCGGCCGAGACATTCAGGCAGAGCACTGCCCAGAGCAGCCAGAACTGCGGCGTTCTCCATGCGTTGTTGAGATGAACGTGTTTCGTCGTGATCATCCCTTTCTTCTTGGTGTCAGGCTTCGGTTCCCAACCTGCCGGCTTCCAGTCAGGAGGGGGAATCCGGTACGCCATCGCGCCGACCATCATGTAAATGAAATAGATCACAGCGAGCGTGAGAAAAGTCTCCAGTACGCCGACGCTTGTCTCAGATGCATAGAAATTCATCAGCCGGTCTGCAAGCGGAGCGCCGATCATGGCACCGCCGCCGAAACCCATAATCGCCATGCCGGTTGCCATGCCGCGCCGGTCGGGGAACCATCGTATGAGCGTTGAGACAGGGGAAATGTATCCCAGCCCCAACCCGATTCCTCCGATTACTCCGGAGCCGATCCACAGCATCCAGATCTGATGGACATAGACTCCTATCGCGGAGATCACAAGTCCGCCACACCAGCAGAAGGCCGAGACGACTCCGGCCTTCCGCGGGCCGGCATGCTCGAGCCATCCGCCCCAGACTGCTGCGGATGAACCAAGGAACACAAAAAACAGAGTGTACATCCATCCGAGCATCGAGATGTTCCAGTCATACTGGGTCGAAAAGACCTTTGCGAAAAAACTCATGCCTTCGGGAGGGACGACGGAAGTAGTAATTCCAATAGCTTTGGAAAGGGGGAGCCAGAAAACGGAGAAGCCGTAAGCCATGCCGATGCAAAGATGGATCGCGAGAGCTGCGGGCGGCACGAGCCATCGGTTAAACCCCGGCCCGGCGACTGTATGTTCTTTCTTCAAAAACTCAAAATTCAACATGTTGCACGACCTCTTTTCAGAGACATAGATATTAGACAGTCTTTCAGAAATGCAGGCTACTTATAAACATTTCTACCGCTCGGAACAAGGAGAAAGTAAACGGCGGTGGGAAATCGCCGGCTCTGAAAACCTGTTGTGGGATGCGGCTCTACTGCTGCCAGCCGCCGCCGAGTGCGCTGTAAAGCTGAATCATTGCGGTCAGTTCGTTCAGACGGGCCTGGGCGAGGTTCAGTTCCGCCGCATAAACGTTGCGTTCACTGTCGAGCACTTCGAGGTAGGTCGTGACGCCGCCGCGGTAGCGGATGTTCGACAAGCGGGCCGCATCACGATAGATAGCGGTAAGAGCCTCCTGCTCGAGCCGGAATTCCCTGATTCGGGTCAAGGCGAAGAGCGCATCGGAGACTTCGCGCACAGCCTGCTGAATCGTCTGCTGATAGGCGACGATTGCCTCCTGCCGCTGCGCCTCGCTCAGTTCAACGGCGGATCGGATCCGGCCGCCCGTGAAGAGTGGAACCGTCAGTGACGGAATGAATCCCCAGACCCAGCTTCGTTTTGTGAATGTGTCTTCGATATCCGCGGTTTGGAGTCCCGTGAAGGCGTCTATCGTGATGTTCGGGAAGTAGGCTGCACGGGCGACTCCGATGCGGGCGTTTGCCGCGACGAGAACCTGTTCGGCGGCCCTGACGTCGGGCCTGCGTGCCAGGAGCGAAGAAGGGAGACCGGGAGGAGCTGCGGGGATTATCTGCCGGTCGAGTGGAAGGCCGCGCCTGATTTCCTGTGGGGCTTCGCCCAGCAACGTGCTGATGAGGTTTTCCGTCTGCTCTATCTGCTGCCTGAGCTGTGGGATTGTCGCCATCGCCGTCGTAACAAGGCTTTCTGATTGCCGTACGTCGAGCATTGACACCACTCCTCCCTCCTGGCGCAGCCGGGTCAGGCGCAGTGAGTCGCGGCGTGTTTCAAGGGTCCGGTTGGTGATTTCGAGTTCGAGGTCGAGCTCCCGCAGCTGGAAGTAGGCGATAGCGACTGCTGTAACAATCGAAGCACGCACTGCTTCCCGGCCTGCTTCGGTTGCCAGAAGCCCGGCCTTCGCGGCTTCAGTCGCCCTGCGGAACTGGCCCCAGAAGTCGAGCGCCCAGGAGACGGCCGGGGTTACGCCGAATACCGTATTTGTAATCCCGGCAAAGCCCGGAATAAAAGGCACCGCGGCTCCCGACCTCTTTGTTCGGCTGAACTCTGCGCTGACAACGGCTTGCGGAAACTGGTCCGCCCGCACGACTCCCACGTTGGCCGCGGCCTGTTCCACGCGGGCGGCGGCACCCCGTATGTCGTAATTGTTGTCCAGCGCCTTGCTTAACAGCAGCTGCAGTTCAGGGTCCTGGAACACTTCCCACCAGCGCAGGTCGCCGAAAGTGGAAGCATCCGGCGGAAGTGGGGGCGGCGTTGTCGGGCTCCGGAATTCGCCGGGGAGTGGCACCGCCGGGCGTCGGTAGTTTGGTCCTGCCTTGCAGGCGCCGAACCACGCCGCCAGAATCAAGATTAGAACGATGTGACGCATCGTGAGGGCTCCGAAGGGGTCGATTACATCGGTCTGGACCGTCCCACCATATAAAAGACTCCTTGCTGCGGGTGTTTTTCCTTTTTCAGGAGCGTTCGCAGGCTGACGCCATAGTGAACTCCGGTACGTCCGATTCTGTAAAAGGGGGCTGATTGCGAGAATACTACCGTACCGCGCGGCATTGCACAACGGGCCTCCCGAGCGGGTCCGGAAATTGCATAATTTCTGTATTCCCCCTTCTGGAGATGTGTCTAGTCTCTCTTGACCCATTCAAAAAGGAGTACACAGACAAATGAGACAACCGGTACCTCATGAACCAACGAGGATTACGGTGGATGATGCCTATGGGCGTTTCGAGCGGGGAGAGTCGATCCTGTTTGTCGATTCCCGTAACCCCAAGGCGTGGTCTGAATCCGACGTAAGGCTCCCTGGAGCTGTCCGGATTCCCGCCGATGATGTCCGGTCACACGTGGGCGGCCTGAAGCGGGGTCACACCATTGTGACGTACTGCACTTGACCGAACGAAGGATCAAGCGCCCGTGTGGCGGAAGAACTTGCAACGTTCGGATTCAATGATGTCCATCCCCTTCTTGGGGGTATGGATACGTGGCTGGAGGCAGGCTATCCCACCGAAAAGAAATGAATGAGAAGCTCCTGAGAGCTTGCGGATTCTTGCCAAACGATTGAAAATGGTGGGCGTCGGGGCGCGAGAAGGTCTTGCGCCCCTTTTCTCAGCGGCAAAAGGGCCGTAGTTCCGAGGACGCTCACATGTCAAACCTGGCTGCTCAATGGATGGGAACCGCCGGAGTAGCTCTGCTGCTGGGCGGGTTCTTTCTGAATCTCACAGGGAAACTGGGAAGGCAATCCCGCATCTACCAGGGATTGAACGCCGTCGGAGGTGCCCTTGCCTGCTGGGCAAGCTACCTTATCGGCTTCCTGCCGTTCGTGGTCCTTGAGGCGACCTGGACCCTGGTCGCGGTCGCGGCGTTCTTCAGCCGCAGGCCCGGTTCTCCGGAATAGCTGATCATGACGCCAGGCGCCGGTAGAATTCCCATGTCTGGCGCGCAATACTCTGCCAGCTGAAGTACCGTTTGACACGCTCCCGCGATTTCCTTCCCATTGCTGCCAGCCTTTCCGGTGAAGCCAGCAGGGAATCGATGGCGGAAGCCAGGTCGCGCGAAAACCTGTCCGTGTTTTCAGGATCGAAGGGGACGAGCAGGCCGGTTTCCCCATCAACTACGATTTCCGGTATCCCGCCGACCTTTGACGCGACGACCGGAGTGCCGCATGCCATCGACTCGAGATTGATGATGCCGAAAGGCTCGTAGACCGACGGGCAGACGAAGAGTTCGGCCAGACTGTACAGGGCGAATATGTCCGGTTTCGGCACGATTTGCGGAACCCAGACGATTTCTTTGCGGCTTTCTCGCCGGACCTCCTCCACCCTGCTGAATATCTCGGCTTCCATCTCTTTGGTGTCGGCCGCTCCCGCGCACAGCACCATCTGCACATCCGCAGAACAGTACGGCACCGAATTGATCAGGTGGAGTATCCCTTTTTGCCGGGTCATGCGTCCCACAAAGAGTATGTAGGGCTTCTGTGGATTGATGCCGTAGCGAGGCAGGACCTCCGGTTCAGTCCGGGGACGGTATTCTGTCGCGTCGATGCCATTATGAATTATTCCGATCCTCTCTTCCTGCACTTTGTAAAGCCGCCGTACGTCCTCTTTCATCGATTTCGAGACAGCAATGACTCCGTCGCAATTACGGTATGCGGTTTCTTCCATCCACGAACTGGCGTTGTAAGCCGGTCCAAGCTGTTCGGCTTTCCAGGGACGGTGCGGCTCCAGGGAATGGGTGGTGAGGACGAGCCGTCCGCCGAGCAGCTGCTTGAGCAGGCAGCCGGCAAGGTGTGTATACCACGTGTGGCAATGGATTATGTCGGCCGCGTCGGCGCAGCCGATCATCGAGAGTTGCCTGACCAGGGTATTCTGCAGCTCGGGATAGCGCAGTTCTGTGTCCGGCGACTGCATTATCCGGTCAACTCCGCGGACCCGCAGATTCGATCCGTCCATCTCCTGGTCTCCGAAACAGAGCACCTGAATGCTGGAAGACGCATCCGCCCGGGCCAGTTCGCGCACGAGATACTCAACATGGACACCTGCTCCGCCGTAAACGTTCGGCGGGTATTCATTGGTCAGAATCAGGATCTTCATCGCTCGCTGTCACCCCGGCTTTCTCAGAGATAATAGTCGAAATCCTTCTCGCTGCGCACGTAACGACGGAGCCGGAAAACGTGAGCCGGCATGCTGTGCGGATTGATTTCCACATAGTGGCTGGTCCCGCTCCAGAGGTAGCGTCTTGCGCTGAGCAGGTCGTGAACCTGGAAAGGCCTGGATGTCGTAATGTTCAATTCTTCCATAGGAAGTTTGATGAATCCCGACTGGACATTATCTGCATCCAGGTTGACGACGGTGAGTATGATGTTGGACAGATCATCCGTATGTTTGCTGTATGCAAGAAGCTGGTCGTTGCTGACCTCGTGGAAACGCAGGTTCCTGTCGCTTTGAAGCGCGGGATTCTCCCTGCGGATGGTGTTTATGCGGGTGATGATAGGCGAGAGCGCCCCCGACTGCTGCAGGTTCCAGTGACGAATCTCATATTTTTCTGAATCAAGGTACTCCTCTTTACCGACAGCAATCGGCGTGTTCTCGCACAGTTCGAATGCCGGGCCGTAGATCCCGTAATTTGATCCGAGGGTGGCCGCCAGGATGAGGCGCATCTGAAATGCGGGGCGTCCTCCAAACTGCAGGTGAACAGGGAGGATGTCGGGGGTATTGGGCCACAGGTTCGGCCGGAAATATTCGGCCAGAGGGGGCCGGGTCAGTTCGGTAAGGTATGTGCGCAGTTCGTGAGACGTATGGCGCCACGTGAAATAGGTATACGACTGGCTGAACCCGATCTTGGCCAGACGATACATAACTTTGGGACGGGTGAATGCTTCCGACAGGAAGATCACTTCGGGGTGAGCCTGCTTGACTTCGCGTATCAGCCATTCCCAGAAGCTGTAGGGCTTGGTGTGCGGGTTGTCGACGCGGAAAACCCGCACCCCCTGTGCAATCCAGAGCATAACCACGCCGAACAGTTCCTTGTAGAGAGCCTTCCAGTCGTCTGTTTCAAAGTCGAGCGGGACTATGTCCTCATAAATCTTGGGCGGGTTTTCGGCATGCTGGATCGACCCGTCCGGCCGGCGCCGGAACCACCCGGGGTGTTCTTTGATCCAGGGATGATCGGGAGAACACTGGAAAGCCAGGTCGAGAGCAACCTCGATGCCCGTTTCGCGTGCCTTACGGATGAGATCCCGGAAGTCATCCATGGAGCCGAGCTGAGGATGGATGGCGGTATGTCCTCCTTCGTCTGATCCTATCGCCCAGGGGCTGCCCGGTGCATCCGGGTCGGGTTGGAGGGTGTTGTTCCTCCCTTTTCGATGGGTACGGCCTATGGGGTGAATCGGAGGAAGGTAAAGCACGTTGAATCCCATCCCTGCGATATACGGCAGCCTTTTCCGGCAGTCCCTGAATGTGCCATGCTTCCCCGGTTCTGCGGAAGCCGAACGCGGAAACATCTCGTACCATGAACTGAATCTGGCTATCTCCGGGTCGACCGTGATTGTGAGAATCCTGTCATAGCTTGCCGAGGCGCTCCGGTCCGGATAGCGGCCCATCAGCAAATCAAACATGCTATTTGAGACAAGATCGGTTTTCGTTGGAAGGTTGAGCCTGGGATCGCTCAGAGACTCGGCCCAGTTTTGCAGCAATAGCGAGTCTTCCCTGGAAGCTCTGTCGGCTGCATGCCGGATCAGCTCAGCTCCGATCAGCAGGTCTTGAGAAACCTCCTGTCCTGCAGCTACTTTCTTCAGCAGGCGGCTCTTCCATGAGGCGAACCGGTCGATCCACGCCTCGATAGTGAATTCATACAATCCAAGCTGTGAGACGACGAATGACCCCTCCCAGCGGTCGTTGACGAGGAGAGTCATAGGAGATTCACTCCACTCTTCCTCTCCTGCTTTCCGGTAGAGCACGGCGGCCGCAAGAAGGTCGTGCGCGTCGGCGTGGATATCGGCACGGACATTCACCTTGTCGTTAAGAATTCTCTTTGCGGGAAACCGTCCGGCCTCGATCTCCGGCTCGACATTTTCTATGACGGGCCTCGGCGGATGACTGTTGATGATAGTGCGGTTTTCCGAATCCATCGAATCACTCAACTCTGATCGAAAGCAGCTCTCCCAGCTGCCTGAATTCATTGACCCATGCATCGGCCGCCTCCTCTCCCTGTTCTGCTGCCGATTTCAACTTAGGGTAGCTGTGGATGTAAACATCGTAGTAGCTGTTCTGGGTGCGGTAAAAGTTTATGACAAACGGGAGTTTTGATGTGAGCCGGATCGCACCGATCAGTCTTCTCAACAGCGGCAGATCTCCAGGCCGATCATGAGCCTCTCTCGCGATCTTCTCAATGCTGGTCCGGAGCGTGAAGGCCAGGCCTTCGCTATCGAGATCGATATGCCAGAATCTGGCTGATTCCAGCAGTTCCGAAATCAGCTCCTCATTCAGTTCGGTTGTATCAAAGGCGCGCCGCAGCTGTGAGTTTATGACAGCGTTTGCGATTCCCTTGAACAGGGGAGGAAGTTGCAGTCCCAGGTACATAAGAAATTTCATGAGCGGTGCGGTTCGTTCGAATGACTGGCGGTTGAGTTCCTCCAGGTCTGCATTTGTCGCCTTGAGGATGATCTCGAGCACCCGCCGCTGTTCGTCTTTGAACAGGGATCGCAGCGAGAAGAGGGACTTGCCGAAATACTTGTCTATCAGTCTGAAGACTCCCGGCAGATCGGCCCTTTCAAACGCATCTGCAAGGTCGGCGACCATGCCGGCCTCCGACGGGTCATGCCGGTAGGGACGCACGCCTCCGCTGATGTTGTGATCTCCGAGGTAGACGACTCCGTATTCAACCTCTGAAGATTCCTCAGTAATCTTGGAGGAGATTCGGCAGCGGCCCAGCAGCAGTCTGGATTTGCCGGCGGTGAACGTTTTCGAGCACTGGCGATCGACAAAGAAAGAGTAGATCTTCGACCTCTCGGGGTATTCCTGAAAGAGAGAGCTCACGGCGTAATGGCCAACGGCTTTCGACATGTCGACCATCGATGGTTTGACAAGTTTCTCGTAGATTTTGCAGCCGTTTTCGTGTTCAGGCACATTGCTCCGCGCACTCTTGAGAATGTCCAGGAAGGTGGACTCCATGCTGTCTTTCCCAAAAAGCTCTTCTCCGAGCTGGACAGCCCTGCCCGCGTACTGCAGCGTCTGGACGGTTTCGATCCCGGAGATATCGTCGAAGAACCAGCCGCAGCTGGTGTACATGAGCATCGCGTGTCTCTGGAGTTCGAGCAGCTTCAGGACCCGGATCCTTTCGTCCTTGTTCAGCTGGTGGGTGCTGTATGCAGCCAGAAAGCGGTCGACCGACTCGGGAGAGCGGTCGAGGAGGACATCTATGTAGCCGTTGCGGGCGGCCCAGGGATCTTTCAGATAAGTCATGGCTTCGTCGTCATAAAGGCTTTCGAGCTGGTCCCGCAGCCAGTCGAGGCTCTGTCGCAGCGGTGTACGCCATTCCTGGTTCCAGCCCGGATGGCCGCCGGTGTTGCAGCCGCAGTTTTCTCTCCAGCGTGCCACGCCGTGAGCGCAGCTCCAGGAGCTGTCTTCCCAGATTTCTACCAGGTGGGTCGGGGGGTGCTTTTCAAGGTACTCTCCATAGTTCGTAAGGCGTGCCAGGTTTCCTGTTTCGATCGAATGGAGAGCATATGCCAGCGCCATGTCTCCGAAGCGATGGTGATGGCCGTATGTTTCTCCGTCGGTGGCGATATGCACAATCTGGGGCCACTTCCGTTCAGCCGAAAACGCTCCCACGAGCCTGTTGGCGAATGCCGCACCGTCACTGAGAAGTCTTTCAAAACCGACGGAGCGCGAAATCGGCCCGTCGTAGAAAAACAGCGCCAGCCTGCGGCCTGTCGGCAGGTGTATTTCATACGCCATGCTTGGATCTATATTCTGATTAACGACATTGCGGCAGCTTCGTTCTCCGCGCTTTCGCACCCGGCGGGCCTGGTGGGGCGCAAGTATCGCAAACCTGAGCCCCATCTGTGCCATTATGTCGAGCGTTTCCAGATCCACCGCCGTCTCGGGCAGCCAGAGGCTTTCCGGATCTCTCCCGAAGCGATGCTGAAAGTCCCTGATGCCCCAGCCGATCTGCGTAATCTTGTCGCGTTTGTTGCAGAGCGGAAGTATGGCGTGATTATAACCCTGTGCGATCGCTGAGCCATGCCCGCTGTAGCGTTCCCGGCTTTCCCGGTCCGCTTCCAGTATCAGGCCGTAGGTTTCGGGATCCTCGTGCTCGAGCCATGACATGAGAGTGGGCCCGAAGTCAAAACTGATCTTCGAATAGTTGTTTGTGATCTCTTCGATTCGCCCCTTTTCATCCAAAATCCTGGATACGGCGTTGGGATGATAACACTCCGCGGTAATGCGCTGATTCCAGTCGTGATAAGGATAGGATGAATCCTGGTACTCGATCGTCTCAAGCCACGGGTTTTCACGCGGCGGCTGATAAAAGTGACCGTGAATGCAGATGTAGTTTGGCATGGGTCGAATTCTTCTCCAGGAAATGGCCGGAAACCGGCGTCACCGGTTTGGAAAAAGCCCTACGCCAGCTTGAAAATATCGATCGCCAGCGGGGGGAGAGTCAGGGCCAGCGAGAAATCCCTGCCATGCATCGCCACCGGATTTGCCTGGAGCCCCCCGGAGTTGCCGATGCCGCTGCCCCAGTACTCCTTTGCATCGCTGTTCAGGATCTCTCTCCAGTACCCGCCGGCCGGGACGCCGACGAGATAATTCTCTCTCGGGACAGGGGTAAAGTTGCAGACGACCAGTATCGTCTCACCCGAGGGGCCCTTTCTCAAATAAGATATCACACTGTTATCCGCGTCGCCGCCGTCGACCCATTCAAACCCGGCAGGTTCAATGTCGACCTGCAGCGCCGGTTCGGTTCTGTAGAGCCTGTTTATATCTTCAACCCACTTCTGCAATCCCTGGTGACGGTCATACTTGAGAAGGTTCCAGTCCAGGCTGGTGTTGTGATCCCACTCGCGCCATTGACCTATTTCGCCTCCCATGAACAGAAGCTTTTTGCCGGGTTGCGAGTACATGTATCCGAGCAGCAGGCGCAGGGCCGCGAACTTCTGCCAGTCGTCGCCGGGCATTTTCGACAGGAGCGATCCCTTTCCGTGCACGACCTCATCGTGCGAGAGAGGCATGATGAAGTTCTCAGAAAATGAATACAGGGAACGGAATGTGAGCTCATTGTGGTGGTACTTGCGGTGCACGGGATCATGGCTGCAATACTTCAGGGTGTCGTGCATCCATCCCATATCCCACTTGAAACCGAAGCCGAGACCGCCGACGTACGGAGGTTTGGTAGCCATGGGCCAGGCGGTTGACTCTTCCGCGATTACCTGGATGTCCGGATATGCCGTGTAGGCTTCCTGGTTGAAGCGCCGGATGAAATCGACGGCGTCCAGGTTCTCTCTTCCGCCATACCGGTTTGGGATCCACTCGCCTTCCTTTCGCGAATAGTCGAGGTAAAGCATGGAGGCGACCGCGTCCATGCGCAGTCCGTCAATATGATATCTGTCGAGCCAGAACAGGCCGCTGCTGATCAGGAAACTCCGGACCTCGTTGCGTCCGTAATTGAAAATGGAGGTATTCCAGTCGGGATGCATCCCGACTCTCGGATCGGCGTGCTCGTAAAGATGCGTTCCGTCAAAGAAAGTGAGCCCGTGCTCGTCATTGGGAAAGTGCGACGGCACCCAGTCCAGGATGACTCCGATGCCGTGTCCATGGAGGTAGTCCACGAAATACATGAAGTCCTGAGGAGTTCCGTAGCGGCTGGTGGGCGCGAAGAATCCGGTTACCTGGTATCCCCAGGATCCGAAGAACGGATGCTCCATTATCGGCATGAGCTCGACATGGGTGAATCCCATTTTGAGCACGTACTCGGCGAGGCTGTGCGCCAGTTCGCGGTAGTTGAGGGGCCGGTTATCTTCCTCCGGGACTCTCTTCCACGACCCTGAATGAACCTCATACACCGAAATGGGAGCGTGCAGGGAATTGTGGGCCCGCCTCTCTTCCATCCAGGTTTGATCATGCCAGGTGTAATTCAAATCCCAAACGACCGATGCGGTATCGGGAGGTTTCTGGCTGAAAAACGCAATCGGGTCTGCCTTGTCGACGACGTATCCCATGTATTTCGTAGAAATATGAAATTTGTAATTCTCGTTCTTCCCGATGCCGGTAACGAAGCCTTCCCATATCCCCGAGTCTCCGCGGGACCGCAGTAGGTGGCTCATCCCATCCCAGTGGTTGAAATTCCCGACCAGCGAGACTCTCTCCGCGTTGGGTGCCCATACAGAGAAGTAGGTGCCCTGGTGGCCGCCGACAGTCAGCGGATGGGCGCCCATCTTTTCATATATGCGGAAGTGTGATCCCTCGTTGAAAAGGTACAAATCGTCGTCGGTAAGAAGGCTGATTCCATACTGCATTGTGTAATTCGACTGGGCCATAACGTTTCTCTTTAGTAATCGGCACGACAACGGTGCAGTGTTGCTATTTCTCGAGCAGTTGCAGTATCCCTTCCAGCGGAATTCTGGTCCACTGTGGGCGGTTGTTCATTTCGTATCCAAGTTCGTAAATGCCTTTCTCGAGCATGGAGATGTCGAGGAGCACCTTCAGTTCCTTGCTCGATTTCGGAAGGAAGTGGGCGCCGACGGCGCACGCCAGATACGATTTGAGGAAAGTGGCTGCCGTGCAGCAGTACCAGAATCGTGCCCATGGCTCGAGCCTGGTCTTGTCCTCGCGCCGGATGTTGCCTGTCTCGCCGTAGAGGGGGGCATAGGATGCGTAGTGGAAGGACCGTATCATTCCCGCCACATCACGCATCGGTGAATGCTTGATACGCCTCTGGGCCAGGAGTCGCGCCGGTTCTCCCTCGAAGTCAATGATGATGAAGTCCTTGCCGGTGTAGAGCACCTGGCCGAGATGATAGTCGCCGTGGCACCTGATGCGCCTCGCCTCGATTCTTGTCTCCAGGATGGCTCTGGCGAACTTAGCAAGATCCTTACGCTTTTCAATCACCTTCCGGGCCGGAACCCTGACTTCATCCGGCATGTTTTTCAGGCGTTCCCGCAGCATCTGTATCTTCTGTTCGGCCTGTCCCGCGATGTAGTGGTATATCGCCCTGCGGTTGAGATCAGTGAGCGGTTCGCTCTCGAGTGCCGGATCGTCTTTCGGTGAAGCCAGCACAAGATGGAGTTCCGCCGTGCGCTGGCCGAGCAGGCGCGCAGATTCCAGATACGTGCCGAGGAACTCGATTGCTTCTTCGGGCAGTTCGGATTTGGCCATCGCCAGGATCGGCTGTTTTGTCAGCGGCGCCAGCCGTTCGTTCATCTCCTCGGTCATGGCGCGCTCGAAGAACCTGGTAAGGGCGTCGAGCGTGAAATGCCATGCGTCTCCTTCATTCCGGACGTACTGATGCAGGATCGCCAGAGTTGCCCCTTCCTCACGTGCGGTCCGGTATTCCACGGCTCCTGCGAGCAGAGGTGTATTCGGGAACCTCCGGCTCGAGAGATAGCGGCCGATTTCGAAATCCGGGTTGATACCGGATTCAAGCCGCCGGAAAAATTTCATGATAAGCCTGTCGCCGAAAACCACCGAGGTGTTGCTCTGTTCCAGCTGCGGAATGGACGGTTCGGGCAGGGCTTTGGACGCAGGGAGAATCTCGGTCAGGAATTCGGTGGCGACAGGCGCTATTTCGCTGGAATCCATTTTGAAGGCGCGCCTGCGCATGATGGAGCGAAGCAGGGCATCGGTGAAGTCCTTGTCCCAGAGTGCGTCGAAAAGAAGACTCTCGGTCGTTTGCTTCCTTCCACGGAAGCGGAGATAGGCAATCGCGGCTTTTGGAGAATTCTGGAGAATGCTGTCGGCTTTCGCGCCATCGGCCAATCCCAGCGGAAGGACATAGGTCTCCGGTTCGCCTTCGGTGTATTCGATGTTGACGAGGCAGATGTACGTCACGTTGGAACGCAACGGCAGCCTGACCAGGTTCTTCACGACGGCCCGCTGAACGTTGCGCGCCTTGCCGCCGAACCACCGGCGCTGCTTTATGTAGGGGAGAAGGACTGCCGCCAGCTGCTGCCGGTCTTCCTTGCGTGCCTTGATTACTTCTTTCCAGTCTGTCTCGATCAATATGGACGGGAGCGCTGTCTCCAGCACCTCGGTCGTCTCCTGTGCTTCCCGCAGGCTTTCGAGAACAAAGAAATAAAAGGAATGAGGGCCGAGGGTGAGCAGATACGGAGACGAACCCACATCGGGAAAACGCGTCTGGCCGAATACTTCGACGGGAGTCGCCCCCTGGTACCGGGACAGATCGATTTCCACTGCCTGTGCGAAGCGGGACAGGTTTGCGACGCACAGAAATGTCTCGTTTTCGAGCGAGCGGAGAAAACAGAAGATCTTGTGGTTGGTGGTCTGAAGAATTTCGATCGAGCCGCGTGAAACGACTGGATAACGTTTCCTGAGGGATATCAGTCTTTTGACGAACCAGAGCATTGAGCTCGGATTGTTCTGCTGTGCCTCTACGTTGTATGCCTCGTAATGATATTCGGGATCAATGATCACCGGGAGGTAGAGCTTCTGTGGCGTGGCTTTGGAGAAGCCTGCGTTGCGATCGGGACTCCACTGGAAAGGAGTCCGGACTCCATTGCGGTCTCCCAGATAGATATTGTCCCCCATCCCGATCTCGTCTCCGTAATAGAGGACGGGTGTCCCCGGCAGAGAAAGAAGAAGCGCCTTCATCAACTCCATCTTCCTCCTGTTATGGCTGAGGAGAGGGGCGAGGCGGCGCCGGATGCCCAGATTGACGCGTGCCTGGTTGTCGGTTGCGTAGACGTGGTACATGTAGTCGCGCTCTTCGTCTGTGACCATCTCGAGTGTCAGCTCGTCATGGTTGCGCAGGAACAGCGCCCATTGGCACGTTTGCGGGATGGAGGGAGTCTGCTGGAGTATGTCTACTATCGGGAAACGGTCTTCCATCCTGATCGCCATGAAGAGCCGCGGCATCAGCGGGAAGTGAAAGGCCATGTGGCACTCGTCTCCGTCGCCGAAATATTCGGAGGCGTCTTCCGGCCACTGATTCGCTTCGCCAAGGAGCATGCGGTCGGAGAACTTGCTGTCGACGTGCGCACGCAGTTCTTTCAGGAAAGCGTGGGTCTCGGGCAGATTCTCACAATTGGTCCCTTCACGCTCGAAGAGATAGGGAACGGCGTCAAGCCGGAGGCCGTCCACGCCGAGTTCCAACCAGAAATCCACCACCTGGAACATCGCCTTCCGGACTGCCGGATTGTCGTAGTTGAGATCAGGCTGATGCGAGTAGAAGCGATGCCAGTAGTAAGCTCCGGCCGTGTGATCCCACGTCCAGTTTGAAGCCTCGAAATCCTTGAATATGATGCGGGCGTCCTTGAACTTCTCCGGCGTGTCGCTCCAGACATAGAAGTTGCGCAACGAACTTCCCGGAGGAGACAGTCTCGCGCGTTTGAACCATGAATGCTGGTCCGAGGTGTGATTCAGGACGAGCTCGGTGATGACCTTCAGATTACGGTGGTGCGCCTCGCGAAGGAATGAGATGAAGTCCTGCATCGTGCCGTAACTGGGGTGGATCCTGGTGTAATCCGAGATGTCGTAGCCGTCATCCTTGAGCGGAGAGGGATAAAACGGGAGAAGCCATATGGCCGTTACTCCAAGATCTTGCAGGTAGTCGAGCCGTTCGGTCAGTCCCCTGAAGTCCCCTATCCCGTCGCCATCGCTGTCATAGAACGCGCGGACATGGAGTTCGTAAATGATCGCGTCTTTATACCAGGGGCATCTGTTCTCAGGGCATTCCGTATCAAGCATCATCATTCAACTGATTCAACTGGCGATCCATAATTAGAATCCTGTCGTATTTGATTAGATCATTCAAGCCCGGACCGGCAATGATCGCGGCCGGATAAACCCTCCGGAGGAGTTCCGGCCTGTGTCTGCGCCCGGGTTCTTTGAAACAGTTCGCTGTCGCGATTCGGTGTATACTCAAACTTTACCGCATTTCGAAAAGCCGGATTCGATCCGATTGTCCCGTTGAGGAAGTACCAGGAGGACTGCGATGGTTACAATCCCGGGCTATCATCTTGTGACAAAACTCGGGGAGGGGCCTCAGTCTGCGGTCTATCGCGGATTCCGGAAAAGTGCTCCCAACAGGCCTCTTGCGATCAAGGTATTCAGAAACAGCATTCTTGCCGAACGTCATCAGGCTCAATACCGGCAGAAGATCGAGCACCTGCGTGTAGTTAAGGATCCGATGCTGATTGTTGCCGAGGAGTTTGACATCCGTGGCGGCGTCCCTTTCGTTGTGCAGGACTACTTCGAGGGATTGTCGCTGGATGAATGGTTTAGGCGACAGCCGGCCCTCCCGCTCGAATCGTTTTTCACAGTCGCATGTCGGTTGGCAACCGCGATAGACAAAGTGCACGAAGCCGGCATCATTCATGGGGGAATCAAGCCGCACAACATCCTGGTAAGACCCGACACGCTCGAACTGCGGCTTACCGGATTCGTTACCTCGCTCGACGTGCGCGATGTCAGCCATTTCATTTACGACCCGGTTTTCGTGCGCGACACGCTTGCGTACACTTCCCCCGAGCAAACGGGGCGTATTCACCACGTGGTCGTCTTTTCATCCGATCTGTATTCGCTCGGGATAGTGTTTTACGAGCTTCTTGCCAGGCGGCTCCCTTTCCGCTCTACTGATCCGCTGGCGCTGATTCATCAGCATCTGGCGGAGGAGGCCCCGCAGGTCCACGAGCTGAATCCCGAAATCCCCGTGACGCTGAGCCGGATCGTGACGAAGTTGACGCTGAAACAGCCTGAGAAGCGCTATCAGAGCGGCCGGGGTCTTCTTGCCGATCTGGAGCGCTGCCGCACCGAATGGGAGGTGGGGCGTTCTATCGGCCGCTTCCCGCTGGCGACCCAGGACCGCAGCAGGCGGGTGGTTTTCGTCTCGAAGATGGTCGGGCGCGACAGAGAGGCCAAGGCGGTGCTCGATGCCTTCGAACCGGTAACCCGAGGGGAGTTCCGCTCGATCCTCATTTCCGGGCTACCCGGCATCGGCAAGACCCGCCTGATTCAGGAATTGCAGCAGCCCATCGTCCGGCATCGAGGCTATTTCACCTCAGGTAAATTCGATATCTACCAGAAGAACATACCCTACAGCTCGATCGTTCAGGCGCTCAGGAACCTGATTCGCACATTTCTGACCGAGACACAGGGGCGGATAGTCTCATGGCAGAGGAGAATCCTTGAAGCGGTAGGGCAGAACGGGCGCGTGCTGATCGATGTAATTCCGGAGCTGGAAGCGCTCATCGGACCGCAACCGCCCGTACCGTCACTGCCGCCGGTGGAAGCGCGCCACCGGTTTCACAACCTCTTTGACCGTTTTCTCGGCTGCCTGGCCTGTGCCGAATCTCCGTTGACCATGTTCATCGACGACCTGCAGTGGTGCGACATGGCCTCATTCGATTTTCTTCGGACGGTACTCACCAATCCCGAGGATCATCCATACCTGCTCCTTATCGGCGCCTACCGCCACAACGAAGTCGATTCGAGCCATCCGCTGACGAAACTGATCGCCAGGGCCAAAGCCGGCGGCAGCCCGGTGGAGGAAATCAGGCTTGAACGGCTCGCGCCGGTGCACTGCCAGGAAATGGTTTCGTACATACTCGACACTCAATTCTCCCGGACTGAAGCCCTGTCGGCATTCCTGGTCGACCTGACTGAGGGAAATCCTCTCTTTGTGAGTGAGAGCCTGTCCTACCTTTACAACGAGGATCTGCTCTTCGTCGACGATAAAATGCAGTGGCGCTGGGATCTTGAGCGCATCCGCCAGTCGAACATGCCGTCCAGTGTCGTCGCGCTTTTCAGTGCGAAGATCCTCAAGCTGCCCCCTGCGAGCATTGATGTGCTTCAGAGGTTTGCATGTATGGGAAACACGGTTTCCCCCGACGATCTCGCCCTGGTGAGCGATCTTTCGCTGGCGGAGATGTTCGAGCTTCTTAAGCCGGCTCTGGGCAGCGGACTCATCATCGAAAACAGGGGGAATCTCCAGTTTATCCATGACCGCGTGCAGGAAGCCGTTCTCGCCTCGATTCCTTTAAAACGGCGGCGGCAGATTCACTGGCAGGTCGGGCAGAAGCTTCTCTCGATGGTTCCGGAAGGGGTAGATGTGGAGGGAGTCGACAACCTTTTTGCCATCGTCTCCCATTTGAACCTGGGGAAACCTTCGAGGCTGAGCGCTTCACAGAGACGGCTTCTCACGGACATGAACGTTTACGCGGGAGAGAAGGCGCTCAACGCGCTCGCAACCAATGCCGCGAACGAGTATTTTGCCCGGAGCAAGGACCTGCTGCCGGCCGATTGCTGGGATTTGGATTACGAGAAGGCTTTTCAGATTTTCAAAAAGGCGGCGAAGACAGAACTCATGTGCGGCCGCCAGGAACAGTCGGAGGCGATTCTGGCAGAGCTGCTGCAGCATGCCCGCACCGATCTGGACAAGGCCGAAGCCCTGGCGGAGCAGACCACTTCTCTCTCATCGATCGGCAACTTCAATCGCGCCATTGAAACGGCGAACCAGGGGCTGACATTCTTCGGCAAGGCGATTCCCGCTGACCCTGAAGAAGCTGATCGGCGCAGGGCCGTCCTGACCGCGGAACTACGGTCGCAGCACCCCGACGTCTGGAATGAAATCCTGACCATGCCTTTCACCACAGACAGGAAGAGCAAGATCGAGCTTGCGTTTTACAGCGAACTGATTCCCGACCTGTACATGTCGGGATTGGTTCCCCAGCTCTACCTGTCGGCGGTGCAATCGACACACCACTCGCTGGCCGGCGGCATGGACGAATCCGTGATCTATTCGTTCAGCATCATGGGACTGCAGTTTGGAGAGCAGGAGGAGTTTGAACAGGCGTTCCGGTATGAGGATCTGGCGCGAGAACTATCGGCCCGGTACCCGAATACGTTTGGAGCGACCCGTGGGATGAATGGGATCGTCTGGTGCAACATGCACTCGCGCAGCCATCCGGAGGAGATCGTCGATTACTGCCTGCGCGGCATTCAATGCGGCAAGAACTGCGGCGATCTTTATAACGCGGGGCTATGCTACGGTCCTTTGATGTGGAACCTCCAGGTGCAGGGAGCGGATTTCGGCGCAATAGAGGAGTACGCGCGCGAATGCCGTCATTTCTCGGAACGTAACAATCTTTCGTTCTCGGTCGGCCTTGCAGAGGCCGTGGACGCGGGTTGGATCGCCCCGATGAAAAAAGGATACGTTCCGATTCCGATGGAGGAACGGATCGCACGGTGGGAACGTGACAATCACATCGCCGCCGCCGGAAGCTACTATGCGCACCTCGCGATGAGCCACTATTACTTCGGGGAATACGAGGACGCGGCCCGGGCGCTTCTGGGTGTCAAACGCTGTCTTGCCGGCCTTACCGACAATGTCCTCAAGCGCCAGTGGTATGTCTTCCAGGTTCTGAATGCGTTGAAACTGCGGCCACCGGAGTCTGTGCTTGATGAGATGGCGCCCATAATAGCCAAGATCGAAAGATGGGCGGCGCTCGGACCGCTCCTGAAGCCGTACCTGGCATTCCTTTATGCGGAACGCGAGCGCTCAACCGGCAGCTTTGAAACCGCGCGTGGTCTTTATCTCGATGCGATAGCCGCAGCTCATGCACAGCGGTATGTCTTCCTTGAGGGACATCTGAACGAAAGCCTTGGTGAGATGATGCTGGCCGGCAAGAGCGGCCCTGCCCGTCCCTTCCTCCTCGAGGCGGCGCGCCTGTATTCGAAGTGCCGCGCCGAACGGAAGGAATTGCAGCTCTACGAGCGCTATCCTGAGGTCTTTGAAACCGGACCAGCGATTGCAATCATGTCGGCTGCAGAGCCCGAGCCGGCTCAAGGACAGGCAACCGAATCCTATGCCTTGCCACAGCTCGACATCGGCTACATCATGCGGTCGGCTCTCGCGATTTCGGCAGAGATCGACCATGCCGCCCTGTTGCGCAAGGTTATGGTGACGCTGATGGAAAGCTCCGGCGCGCAGCATGGATACCTCATTATGCCCGAGGGAGGGCATCTGTCGATTAAGGCGGAGGGGCACGCACCCGGGAGTGACGAGAAGCCGCGCTTGGCCAACCGGAGACTGGAGGATGAGAGGGAGATCTGCAGCGCCATGGTGCGCTATGTCTTCCGCACGTCGCATCGTCTGGTGCTGTCCGACGCCAGCCAGGAAGGGGATTTTAAAGACAATCCCCAGGTTCTCGAGCTGGGTCTCCGTTCCGTTTTATGTCTTCCTATCGTGAAGCAGGGGAGCTTGATAGGGATTCTGTATCTGGAAAACCGCCTCGCCCCGGCAATATTCACGCCTGCCGCCATCCAGACCACGGAAATCCTTGCTGCCCACGCAGCCATATCGATTGAAAACGCACGTCTGGTGGAAGACATGAAGCGTACTGAAGAGGCTCTTGCCGAAGAACGCGAACACCTGGCGGTCACGTTGCACTGCATAGGTGACGGTGTCATCGCCACCGATACCGAAAGCAGGGTCGTGATGCTCAACCGCATCGCCGAGGAACTTACCGGCTGGACGAAAGCCGAGGCGCAAGGGAAGCCTTTGACAGAGATCTTCAGGATCGTGAATGAACGAACAAGGAAGCCGGTGGAAAGCCCGGTTGTCAAGGTGCTCAAGTCGGGCCAAACCGTGAGTCTCGCGAACAACACTGTGCTTCTGTCGCGAGACGGCAGAGAGATTTCGATTGCCGACAGCGCCGCGCCTATTTACGGAAAAAGCGGCCAGGTCTTAGGGGTCGTGCTGGTCTTCCGCGACGTCACCGAGGCGAGGCTTGCCGAAGAAGCCTTGCAGCAGCGCGAGCAGGAGCTGCGTGAACTCACACGCTCCCTTGAAAAGCGCGTGCACGAACGGACGATGGAGCTCGCCAGCGCGAACCGGACTCTGAGAATGATGATCGAATGTAACGAGGTCCTGGTTCGGGCCACCAACGAGCAGGAGCTTGCAGAGCAGGTATGCCGTTTGATTGCCGGAATAGGCGGATTCCCGATGGCCGCGGTGAGTTATGCGACAGAAGGTGACCACCTCGGTGTGGTGGCCGCTGCGCAGGCGTTCGGAGGAACTCCTGTGAATGTCTGCCCCGGAAACGGAAACGACAGATTCGACTGCGTTCAAGTTGCTGACTGCGTCCGGACGGGAACACCTCGGATTGTTGCCTCTTTGGCGGATTGTCCGGAGAAGTGCCCGATTCGTCGTGAATTCCTGGAGCAGGGGTTCGGATCGCTCCTTGCGCTCCCGTTGAGCGCCGGCGAAAAGCCGTTCGGCGCGTTGACGATACTGGCACACAAAAGGGATGCTCTCGATCAGTCACAGCTGGTACTTCTCCAGG
>JAAYAM010000215.1 GCA_012719355.1 Acidobacteriota bacterium | reverse complement strand
GCGGACGGGGCGCTGGTTCTTCCTCCCGGCACCGCTATCACGATAGATCCTCTCGCTTCGGTGCAGCCTCCGTCCGGGACGTACATGATGTGGGTCAGGATTCTCGATGCCGCTTCCGGCGAAATCCTTGTCGAAACCGCCAGGGAACTCCCGGTTCCGTAAACCGCTCGGTCCCGGATTGCACAGATGTCACAGATCTGTGCAATCCGGATTCGATTTTTGTCGGAAATCTTTACAGGTGCCTTTCTCCCCCATTTTACGGCGAACTGCCGTTTGTGTACAGGGCCGAAGTGTAAAACTTTTTTACAGAATCTCGTTGAAGACCGAACGATAGAACAGGAGGTATAAAGGTCGTAACTATTGGAACAGATAGCGTTATGGACTAAGTCGAGTAGCAGGGCGGATCATGGCATGAAAGTTGCTATCTCCTATGTGTCTAAACTTGAAAAATCGCGTTCGTGGATACGGATTTACGGGAGAGAACATGAGAAAATTCAGCCTATCGCTAAGCGGTTTATTGCTGTTCCTTTTCGCGATTGGTACCGCAACTGCGGCGCCAGTCACTATCACAGATACGACACTGTTCACCAAAACCGGCACAATCGCTGCTGAGGATTATGTGGACCATGGCTGGGGCGACGTGAATTTACTGGATGGCCTGCTCGATTATGTCATCTGGTCGCATCAGTTTGTATTTGATCCTCCAGCAAATGAGATCCTGAGTGGGACTCTGGCACTCACGTTCAAGGACAACGATCTTGACTGGTTTGGGATAATCGGAATTGAATTCGGTTATGGCATTGCCGAAAGCTGGCAGTTCGATCTGGGTGAGATAGACACCGGAGTGGAAAGCTATTCGGTTAATGTGGATTATCTTGCTGATGGCGAATTCACTGTGAAAGTCGGTTCCTTAGGAGGGGATTTCTATCTGAAGCAGTCCGACTTGACCATTACCTATGAACCCGTTCCGGAGCCTGCAAGTATGCTTCTGCTGGGAGCCGGCCTGATTGGTTTGGCGGTTTGGAGAATGAAGAAGTAACGCTTCGCTATCGGAATCTACAATACAGAAGAGGGCCGGTGACGGCCCTCTTCTGTTATCTTCGGGCTATCGTTAATCACTTACCGGCTGTTGCATCATTTCTTTTGAATTGCTGGAGAGGGAAGTGATCCAGCCGCCTCCGATAGCGAGTCCCGCCTCTGCCGTTATCTGAAACACGCGCTGAAGCATTACAATCAAAGTCGCAATAATTTTGGCTTCGGCTGAACTCCCTGGAGTGGCGGCCAGGGTGTCGGCGATAACGGGAAGAAGCACGACTCCCTGTACCACCTCCCGCACCCCGAGTCCCCCCGGAAGAAAACTCACGCACCCGATCACGACCGACAGGGCAAAAGCGCTGACGAGGGTCCAGTAATGCTCGATCCCGACAGGTATGATGCAGCGGGCTGTGGCCCACAGGCCAAGGCCGCCAAAGAACCAACACGGTGCCATCATCAGGATTGATGCCAGCAGCGAATGCACCGAGAGACGCTTGTCCATGGCGATTTCCGCTCTGCCCAGTTTCCGCAGCAGCGCGTCGGCGACGCTGTAGAAAACAGCAGGGTGGAATGCAAGGAGGAGCAGCACTATCAAGATTAGGGAACCGAGTATTATCCAGAGGTAGTCTGCGGGTTGTTCGCGGATCCAGAAATACAGGAGAATCGAACTCCCTGCCGCCGCCCCGGAGATCAGGTACGCGGCATTCTCGATTATCGTGGAGGTTGCCGTCGCCCTGTTGCTTATTCCAAGCCGCCCCGTGCGCTCGATCCGCATGAGCAGAAGCATGATCTTTCCCGGAACGTATTTCCCGATCTGGCTGAAGCAGTAAGCCCCTGCCAGCCGCGGGAGGGAACCTGTCTTCTCGATGCGTCTCAGCAGCCAGACCCATGAAGCTGCACTGCACAGAACCACGCATCCGGAACACAACAGTGACAGAACAGCCCAGCTCCAGTCGGTCCGGAGGACCGCCCTGATGTGGTCGAACCCGATGCTGCGGCAGGCTCCATAGAGTTTCCAGCCCACAACCGCGAGAACAAGAACCAGGAATGCCAGCTTGACGCTCGCCGGGAGTCTTTTCAACATGGGACGAGAGCATACATTACCGCTTGTGGGAATCAAAGAGATAAGGATTTCCCCCGATCTCCGCATCGCAACGGAGCCGGTAGATCAGGATCGTGGGGCCTCGAGGGGTTTCTGC
>JAAYAM010000214.1 GCA_012719355.1 Acidobacteriota bacterium | reverse complement strand
TACTTGAGCCCGTACTTCTGCATTTTTTCGCGGAGGGTTTTGCGGTTGATCCCGAGATGTCGCGCAGCCCTGGTCTTGTTGCCCTGAAACATCTCGAGCGCGTTGACGATTTCGTTCTGCTCGAGCCGGGCAAGACTTCCGCCTGCCGTCGTCCCCGGCGCCGAAGACCCGGACATCGCTGCGGGAAAATCCTTGAGCCCGAGTATCCTGCCTTCACAGGTCACGACAGCGTATTCCAGCGCATTGATAAGCTCGCGGACGTTGCCCGGCCAGTCGCACCTCTTTAAGAATCTCATTGCTTCGTCCGAAACCCCGGTGACCGGACGTCCCTTTTCCGCCGCCAGTTTCCTGAGATAGAAGTCGACAAGCGCCGGTATGTCTTCCAGTCGTTCGCGCAGGGGAGGGACGGCGATGTGAATCACGTTGAGTCTGTAGTAGAGGTCTTCCCGGAACTTTCCGTCCCGCACCGCCTCCTGCAGATCCCGGTTGGTGGCGGAGATGATACGTACGTCGATCTTCTTCCTTGCCGTGCTTCCTACTCTCGAGATCTCTCGTTCCTGCACCGCCCTGAGGAGTCTCGCCTGCATGTTTACGCTGATATTGGCGATCTCATCAAGAAAGAGCGTACCCCTATCAGCCAGTTCGAGCTTCCCGGTAGTGTTTTCAATAGCGCCGGAAAACGCTCCTTTGACGTGGCCAAACAGTTCGCTCTCGAAGAGGGTTTCGACGAGTGTGCCGCAATCGACCGTGACAAAGCGTTGGTTGGCCCTCCGGCTCAGGCGATGGATCGCCCGTGCCACTACTTCCTTGCCGACGCCGGTTTCACCGGTAATCAGTACTGTCGAATCCGCGGGCGCCGCTTTCTGGACGAGTCGGAGCACGTGACTCATCGCCTCGGACCGCCCGATCAGAACCTTTGACAGCATCTTCCTCTCGAGCCCTTCTCCTACGCAGGCGTTTTCGAGCGCCCTGCGGGCGGCGGTCTCGGCCCGGCGGACCTGGGCAATCAATGCCTCGGGCGTGAACGGCTTGGGAAGGTAATCGTACGCGCCCAGCTTTATCGCCTGCACCGCCGATTCTATTGATCCATGCCCGGTAATAATGATCACGGCTGTGTTTGGAGATTCCTGCCTGAGCTTCTTCAGCACTTCTATCCCGGGCAGGCCGGGCATCCTCAGATCAAGCAGCGCTACGTCGAACGATTCCTGGCGCGAACGTTCCAGCCCGTACTCGCCGTTCTCCGCAGTGACTGTGCTGTAGCCCGCCATCTCGAGCGTCTGACGGCACGCGATCCTCATCGATTCTTCGTCATCAATGATAAGAACCTTGCCTTGGCCTGTCATCACGCGCTCTCCCTGGCTATCGGCAGGACAACGGTAAACCGGCTCCCGGAGCCCGGAGTACTGGTGACCTTGATCTCGCCACCGTGGTTTTGGACGATGCCATAGCTGACCGAAAGGCCCAGTCCCGTTCCGCGTCCAACGTCTTTGGTGGTGAAGAAAGGATCAAAGATGCGCTCGAGATTCTCCGGCTGGATTCCGCATCCGGTGTCCGATACCCGTACTTCCATGTTGGTGACCTTGTCCTCTGTCTCGAGCGTCAAAAGGCCCTTGCCGTCCATCGCGTCCACGGCATTGATGATGAGATTCATGAAAACCTGCTGCAGCTGCAGCTCATCTGCCTGGATCAGCTGCAGCTTTGAGTCAAACCGCCGCACGACTTCGATGTTCTGGAAGAAGAACTGCCTTTCGAAAAACTGTATCGTGGCATCAAGGAGTTCGTTGACATCTACCTGTTCCACATTCGGTTTACGCTGGCGGGCGAAATCCAGCAGATTCTGAACAATCGAGTGGCAGCGCTTGGTTTCCTTCTCAATCCGCACCAGGTTATCGTGTATCTGCCCCTCCTTGGGACTCTGCTGCGCAACCAGGCGCGTAAACAACAGGATGCTTCCCAAAGGATTGTTGATTTCGTGAGCTACGCCTGCTGCCAGCTGCCCTATCACGGCGAGCCGGTCCGACCGCATCAGTTTTTCTTCGTTTTGGCGCCTGCGTTCACGAATGGCCTGCTGCATCCGGTTGAATGAGGCGACCAGCACTTCGATTTCCTGCGGGGCGCGGCCAATTTTTATCTCGCGCAGGTTGGGACCGGTAGCGATTTCATTGATGGCGGTTACGAGAGAACCGATCGGTTTGAGCGCCTGGTTCAGCAGAGCATATGAAACGACCGCCGCAAGCGCCAGGACGATGAAAGTGATTACCGGTGCAGAGAAGACGCCCGCGAGAATCGCGATCGCGACAAATGAAAGGATCAGTTTGAAGCGAAGTGTCATCGTGGATTCCCGGGACCTGTTCCCGGTTCGCAGTGACCAGGACCGGGAACTGTGAACCGGGAACCCTGAACTCTGTCTACACCTGCACGAACTGCGCCTTCCCGACTCCGCAAATCGGGCAGGTGTCGGGCGGAGTCCCCAGTTCGATGTGGCCGCATATGGGGCAGAGATAGAAGTTGGTTTCGGCCAGATCCTTTCCCTGTTTCACGGCTTCAAGCGCCATCCGGTAGAGCCTGGCATGGACTTCCTCAGCCTTCACTGCATATCCAAACATCTTTTTCGCCTTGTGGTTTTCAACCTTGGCCTGCTCGAGCATCGGCGGGTACATCTCGGTGTATTCATACACTTCGCCTTCAATCGCGACTTGCAGGTTTTCGGCAGTCGACCCGATCATATCCAGGGCACTCAGATGACCGGTTGCATGAATGGCTTCGGCCTCGGCCGCGGTCCTGAAGAGGCGCGCCACATTCGGAAACCCGTCCTGTTCGGCTTTCCTGGCGAATACCAGATATTTCCGGTTGGCCTGGCTTTCTCCTGAGAAGGCTTCTTTCAGATTCGTCTCGGTTGTAGGCATGTCAGTCTTCTCCCTGTGGTATTAACGATTACGGTGAACTTATGTCTATTTTAAAAGGCGCTTCGGTGCAAGGCTTTCGGCCGCGGGGTGTCTGCATTCCCCTTCGGCTATCCACTCGGCCGCCATTCTGCCGACTACGGGTGCGCAGGTGATGCCGTGGCCGCCGAGGCCGGCAACCCAGTACAGACCTTGCGCACGGGGATCCGGACCGATCACAAACAGGTCGTCGGGCACGAACGTCCGCATGCCTGCCCACGCCCGGGCGATCCGGGCATCAACCAGCGTGGGCAGCCAGAATTCCGCTTTTGCCGCGATCCGTTCCACCTGTGAAGGATCTGTGATTTCTCCCTGATCGGGGGTCACAGGCACAGCATCGCAGCCGCTCATGAGCAGGCCGCCGCTTTCCGGACGGAAATAGAATTCTTCCCCCACGATCCATACCACCGGCCAGCGTGGATTGACCTGGGGCAGCGGGTCGGTGACGAGCAGGTGTCTCCGATAGGGTTTAAACGGCAGGGAATAGCCGCTGAAAGTCTCCGACAGCGAGGCCCAGGCGCCGTTTGCGACCACGACTTTTGATGCCTCCATGAAACCTTCCGCTGTCTGAACTCCGACTACCCGGCCATCCCTGATCTCCAGGCGTGTGAATTCCCGGCCGATGCACAGTTCCGCTCCGGCCTGCGTCGCTCCTTGCAGGAAACCCTGGAGGATTGTATGCACATCGAGTACTCCGTCGTCATGCTTGTATGCTGCCAGCGTCAGACCAGGCGCCAGGACCGGGATCTTGTCGTAGATCTGTGACGCATCACTGAGCTCCAGTCCCGCCTCTGGATTGTCGTCGCACCATTTCTGCAGCGTTGCGGCGTGCTCTTTTCTGGCAGCGAGGTATACGCCGACGCAATCAACCAGATGCTCGGTGGAGAATCCCTCCGGAGGATTGCGGTAGAACTCCGCTGATTCTCTCGCAAGCCGATTCAGAAGCGGGTTGGGGATCATTGTCCGCAGAATCGCCGCGTTGCGGCCGGTCGACTGAGTGCCCGCGATCTTTTCTCTCTCGATTATCGAGACTGTGTCATGGCCTTTACGTGTCAGAAAATAGGCCGTCGCAACTCCAGCCATGCCTGCGCCGATTATGACGATTCGATCTCCACCCATCAAAAAGCTCCCATGAGAACCCAGCATCATACCAAAAAACAAAAAGGGTGGCAGGCACCTTTTTCACCCTATATTGGGCCGTTTGCTCTTCAAATCCAGGGAAAATCTATGTTTTTGTCGAGGGGCTGCTGGAAAACCGCCCTTTTTGTCCTGCTGTCGATAGTGATTTGCATCCTGCTTTTCACAGTAAGCCTGACTCCCCGGGCTCGTCTTAACCTGATGCAGGTGGTTTCGACCATGTTTCTTTATGCGGCAAGAGGAGGCGGTGTAGTTGAGGCAGGACGGCAGGACGCCCGTTAGTCGAACGGAGCCCCGGGATCCCTCCTTGTGAGAGCCGGACACCGTTTACAGAAGTAGCAAAAGCGATTAGATCTGATAAAACCAGAATTCTTCTTCCTCTTCTCCGCTGGTGCCGACAGCCAGACCTGCGTTCTGCTCGAGCCTTCTGATCCGTTCCGCGAGATGCCGCAGCGCTCGTCCCGTCATGTCAGGCAGAGCTCCGTGTTCAAGATCGTACGGGTGTATGTGTCCGGCCTCATCGAGCGCCACCCTCGTTCCGTGTCTGTGGGTGACGCGTCCAGGGATACCTACCACCACCGAATCGGGAGGAACATCCCTGACAACGACTGCGTTGGCGCCGACGCGTGTGCGTGCCCCGATCGTGATGGGACCCAGGATCTTTGCGCCGGCACCCACCACGACAGCCTCCTCCAGAGTCGGGTGACGCTTCCCTTTTTTCCAGCTGGTGCCGCCGAGCGTGACGCCATGATAAAGCGTAACATCAGGTCCTATCTCGGCCGTCTCTCCAATCACCACCCCCATGCCGTGATCTATGAAAAAGCCGGGCCCAATGGTTGCTCCCGGATGTATCTCTATGCCGGAGAGCCATCTTCCGATGTGTGAGATGAACCTTCCGATCAAGGGCATACGGTGGATCCAGAACCAATGGGAGATGCGATAGAACCAGATTGCGTGCAGACCGGGATAAGAAGTAAGGATTTCAATCCAGGACCTGGCCGCCGGATCCCGGTCAAAAACGGCCTGTACGTCCTCTCGCAGCCTTTTGAACATGTTCTTGTCGTCAGCTTTCAGCGATTTGATCCAGGGCCGAGGCTGCCTGCCGCACGTCATCGGCAGTTGTCAGGAAACCGACGCTGAACCGTACGAATCCTTCCGGGAAGGTTCCCAGATGCTTATGAGCATAGGGCGCACAGTGTAATCCTGCACGAACGGCGATATCGAACTGCTCATCGAGGATTGCCGCAAGTTCCGCCGGAGAAAATCCGCTCAGATTGATTCCGGCCAGTCCGAGCCGTCCCTCTCCTCCCCGTTCCGAGATAACCCTGTCGGCGCCGTACCACGAGAAGACGGAAGGATCCTTCAGGGCAAGGTAGAACTCCCGCATCAGTGCTCTTTCATGTTTCAGCACATTCTCGACCCCGTGCTGCAGCAGGAGACGTACCCCCTCGCGCAAACCTGCGATTCCAAATACGTTCGGGGTTCCTCCTTCGAGCCGGTGCGGAAACTCAGAAGGTTGAACCGGAGAAGACGAATCACCGCCGGTCCCTCCTTCACGCCAGGGAGAGACATCTACCCGTTCCCCTACGACCAGGCCGCCCGTGCCGGTCGGCCCGAGGAGCGATTTGTGTCCTGTGAATGCCAGCAGGTCGAGACAGTCTCTTTCGAACTCTATCGGCACCGCACCGGCGCTTTGCGATGCATCGACAAGCAGCAAGGCATCTCTTTCCCTGACCAGCGGGCCGATCACTTCGATCGGCTGAATTGTTCCGGTCACGTTCGATGCATGAGTAAGGGCGACGAGCCTCGTCGACGGAGTGAATGCCCTCCTGATTTCGTCCGGATCGATCCGATGTTCCTGGTCTGCCGGCACTCGGGTCAGGGTAATTACCCCGTCTTTTTCGAGCTGGTTCAGCGGGCGTGAAATCGAATTGTGCTCGAGCACTGACGTAATTACGTGATCCCCCGGACGCACGGTCCCTTTGATGGCCATGTTGAGCGCATCGGTCGCATTCAGGGTGAAAGCGATCCGTTCAGGAAAACGGAATCCAAAGAGACGGGCGAGAAGGATTCTCGTCTCATTGATCATGGCTTCGGATTCGACCGCACGGCGGTGTCCGCTGCGTCCCGGATTGGCGGCCGTTGAACGGACGAATGCATCCATGCCTCGGAACACCTGGTCGGGCTTGGGAAACGAAGTTGCGGCATTGTCGAGATAAATCATGTGTTACTAATTACCTATATATCGCGAATACAGCGATTTTGCGACTGCAATATCGTAAGTGCCGTTCACGATTGCGCGCCCGTCTGCGAAAACAGTGAGCTGATAGCCGTCAATCGATGCTCTGAGGAGGAACCGGTTCTTTTCCATGCGGCCGATCGGCTCCAACCTCCTCGCAAGGTCTTCAAGATCGATGGCTGCTCCCTCTCTTCTCCGTATTTGCACCGAATTCCTGCCGCAGAGCGTTGTCGCGTCCGCTCCCATCGAGCCGTCCAGATAATGGAACTCGCGCTTTCCGCAGCAGGGGCATTCGGGATCAGGCCGCGGAAGATCGACTGTATCGTGCCGGTTTTCCCAAAGGTCTATCATGGTTATCCTGCGGTTTACCCTGTCGCGCCTATCGGAAAGGATCTTCAGGGCCTCCGCTACCTGCAGCGATGCGATCGTCGATACTATAGGTCCGATAACTCCCGCCGTGTCACATGAAGGAGACGCTCCCGGAGGAGGGGCATTTTCGAACACGCATCGCAGGCATGCCCCTTCTCCCGGAAGGATCGGGAACGTCAGGCCATACGAGCCGACGCAGGCGCCGTAGACCCACGGGATTCCGGCCTTGATCGAATAGTCGTTGACCAGAAAGCGGGCGTCGAAATTGTCGGTGGCGTCTATGATCAAATCGAAACCGTCCAGCAGCCTGCCTATCGATGTGGCGTTGACATCTTCGACAAGGCCTTCGACCTTCACCAGCGAGTTGACCGCTCGGAGCTTCTTTTCGGCGGCTATCGCCTTCGGCAGAATACCCTTGACGTCTTCCTCGTCAAAAAGGATCTGCCTTTGAAGATTGCTTTCCTCAACAAAGTCGCGGTCGATAATCCGTAAGGTGCCGACGCCCGCACGTACCAGGAGCGACGCCTGCACCGCACCCAAGGCTCCGCAGCCGACAAGAGCGACCCGGGCGGCTATGATCCGTTCCTGGCCTTCTTTTCCGATTCCTGCAAAGAGCACCTGGCGCGAATACCGCGAAGGCACCCGGTCATTTCCATCCTGGCGGGACATATAATCTTGACCTCCGGATGACTCAGAATAACAGCTGCCGGTTCAGCGGTAAAGCCCTGACCGGGAAGCATTGTTTTCCGACAATACTCCATTGCGCGCCTGTGGGCAAATCCTGTCCCGCACTTCTGATTCCTATGCCGGGGGGTCACTTGACTTGCCCTATTTCGTGTTTAAAGATTAGGCCCAGAAACGGAAAAGGAAATTTAACAGGTCGACAGAAGGTACAAACCTTCGTTCGGGAACTGCACAGATGCGATTCAAATGGGAAGTGAGCCGGAATTTCCTCCAGTATTCGAAATTCATTCTGCCCGT
The DNA here is from genome assembly GCA_012719355.1 of Acidobacteriota bacterium. Taxonomy (GTDB): domain Bacteria; phylum Acidobacteriota; class UBA6911; order UBA6911; family UBA6911; genus UBA6911. Next base: position 85,257 of record JAAYAM010000214.1, on the reverse strand, counting down.
TGGACTCGTTGCCGTTCTGGCGACCGTGCTCGGTGTAGGCTGGTATACGCAGCCCGATCGTTTCGTTCGCGGATATGAGCCGGTTCAGCCGATCCCATACTCGCACGCACTTCATCCCGGCACCCTCAGGATACCGTGCCAGTACTGCCATTCAGGTGCTGCAGGATCTCGCTATGCCGGCATTCCGGCGGTAGAGAAGTGCATGAATTGCCATAGCGTGACCAGGACCGACAGCCCGGAGATCAGGAAACTGGCGGCTCTCTACGAGTCGGGCGAGCCCCTGCAGTGGGAGAGGATCCATTCACTTCCCGACCATGCTTATTTCGATCACAGACCGCATGTGAATGCGGGGATCCTCTGTCAGACTTGTCATGGTGAAGTACAGACAATGGATGTCGTATACCAGAATATGTCCATGCGGATGAGCAACTGCCTGGGATGCCACAGGGATCCCGAATACGCACTGCAAGCCGGCTCCACAATAGTAAAGGGGCCGGAACACTGCTATGCCTGCCACCGCTGAGCTGACGGTTCTTCAAAACCTTCCTGCAGGGTTATCTGAAGGGCCGGCGCCGGAGGAGTCAAATGCGTCTGCCTGAAGGAATCGATGCGATTTCACGACGCAGGTTCTTGAGCCTTCTTGCCGCTTCCATGGCTTTGACGGCAGGCTCGTCCTGTTCCAGAATCGATCGCGGGAAAATCGTGCCGTATACCCGGAAACCTGCGAGGGGCATTCCGGGAGTCAGCGCTTTTTATGCGAGCACCTTCCAGGAAGGACTTGCGATACAGGGCGTTCTGGTGAGGACTCGCGAAGGCCGTCCAATACATCTGGAAGGCAACCCGGAACATGCGGATTCACGTGGAATGCTCAGCCTTCGCGCCACGGGCGACCTGCTTGGGCTTTACGACCCCGACCGGCTCGGCTTACCCGTGCACAAAGGCGTGCGGTCAAACTGGCAGGATGCAACGAAGGCGTTGAACAATGTGCTGTCGGATGCCCGGCTCATGGACAAACGCGTACTTCTGCTTACAGGGGCTTCGGCTTCTCCCTCCCTTAAGGCGCTGCTGTACGACCTGCGGCTTGCCTTGCCGGGACTGCGACACGTTGCCTGGGAACCGGCCGCTCCCGTCGCACAGTTGGCCGCCGCAAGGGCTTTGTTCGGCAAACCGATGATTTCGCGACCCGACCTCCGCCGCGCCGATGTCATCCTTTCTTTTCAATCCGACTTTCTCGGCGTCGAACCGGATGCTCCGGTGTTGATCAACGACTTCGCTTCCAGGCGAGGCGTTTCGACTCCTACTGATCCGATGAACCGTCTCTGGGTGGTGGAAGGCCATATGACGCTCACCGGGGCCAATGCAGATGAAAGGATACAGGCACGCCCGTCCAGGATGACCTCGCTCGCATTTGCCCTGGCGAGACTGCTGCACCGGGAGCATTCACTCCCGCTGCCTGCAGGTCTTGACCCGGCCGAACTCGACTATTTCGATCTCGACAGGGTTTCCGCTGCCTCCAGCGTTAAAGCATCTACGATGAGACTGCTCGCGCGCGATCTTGTCCGCGCAGGCCAATCGGGAGTAGTTCTGGCCGGTGCTCCTCTCCCGATGGAAGCGCACGCGGCGTGCCATCTGTTGAATTTCATGCTCGGGTCGGAGAAGCACATCATGGATCGGGCGCAACCGTTCGACCTTGCAGGAAACGTTGAATTGAAAGAGATCCTGGAACAGGCGGCGCGTGGGGAGTTTGCCGTCGGCATATTCTGGGGAGCCAATCCCGCGTACGCTTTCCCGGATCCCGCACTGTGGAAAAGAGCGATTAACGGGATTCCCGAGACCTTCCGTATCGGGCTCTATGAAGATGAAACGGCGCTCGATTGCGCGTGGAGACTTCCTGAGCATCACTGGCTGGAGTCGTGGGGCGATTTCGAGAGTCCCGGTTTCATAGGTATCAGGCAGCCGGTTTCGGGTCCGCTGCACAACACCCGCCAGGCGGAAGATCTGCTGCTGGCGTGCCTGAGAGGGATGAGAATCCAGACCCAGAGCACCTATCTCGAATATCTGAAGGCCAGATGGCGCTCGGGAGTATATGTGCCCGGGATGCCTGTTCCGTTTGAGTCTTTCTGGAACTCGGCACTGCACGACGGTGGAGTGAGACGGGATAGCGCGCAGCAGGCTTCCCTTCAGCTTAATCCGGAACCGCTCCGGAAAGCGCTCGAATCGGTAAGAGCAGAGGCGGATTCGGGCGGGCTCGAACTGGTGCTTGCTCCGGCCGCAGGAGTCCATGACGGGCGATACTCGAATAACGGCTGGCTCAACGAGCTTCCCGACCCGGTGACCAAGGCCACCTGGAGCAATCCGCTCCTCATCTCACCTGCTGATGCCGAAAGGCTGGGATTGAAGGACGAAGATGTCGTGACGGTTTCAAGCGGAACCGCCACCGTTGATGCTCCCGTACTCGTTCAGCCCGGACAGGCGTCCGGTGTTGCCGGCATCGCCCTCGGGTATGGCCGCCGGACCGGAAATGTCGCGCTGGCGATCGGGGCAAACGCCTATCAGTTGCTCAAGGGCCTGACAGGCGATTCCTTTGTAATCCGCTCGGCCAGGATCAGCAGGTCGAACTCACGCAGCGCGATCCCCCGGACCCAGGATCATCACCGCATGGAGGGGCGCGATCTGGCGCGTTCTTGGGCGCTGGCTGAATATGCAAAAACGGTGGATGGTGGGAAAACACACCACGCTCACACTGCATCACTGATTCCTGAACAGAAGTTTCCCGGGCAGAAGTGGGGTATGGCGGTTGATCTGTCAAAGTGCGTCGGGTGCAGCTCCTGCGTGATTGGATGCCAGTCGGAAAACAATATCCCGGTGGTCGGGCCGGAACGGGTCTTGATGGGCAGGGAGATGCACTGGATACGCATCGACCGCTACTATGAAGGAGATCAGCAGTCTCCTTCAGTCCGTCACCAGCCGATGTTCTGCCAGCAGTGTGATGATGCTCCATGCGAAATCGTATGTCCCGTCAACGCCACCACCCACAGCCCCGACGGACTGAACCAGATGACCTACAACCGGTGCGTAGGGACGAGGTACTGCTCGAACAACTGTCCGTTCAAAGTGAGGCGGTTCAACTTCTTCGATTACACTTCGACAAAAAAGGAGCCGGAGACTCTCGTCTTCAATCCGGAAGTCACGGTGCGCCCGCGCGGAGTCATGGAGAAATGCACCTTCTGCATACAGCGCATCCAGGACGCAAAGCAGAATGCCAAACATGAGGCGCGGCAGGTCCGCGACGGGGAAATCACACCGGCGTGCGTGGCGGCGTGTCCCTCAGGCGCAATCGTCTTCGGCGATCTGAACGATCCTGAGAGTGCGGTCTCGAAAGTATCAAAACTGGACCGGCACTATCGTCTCCTGGAAGAGCTCGGAATCAAGCCGTCCGTGACCTATCTCGCCGACATAGCAAACCCGGTGGCCGCTGAGGACAAAGCATGAAATCGGGATCGACACTTACAACAGCTGAATCGACTCTGCAGCTTCTGAAACCGCCTTCAGTGGTTACGGGCCATTTGACGATCGGAGGGCTCGACGATCAGGTGCTGACGCCCGTAGGAACCAAGCCGCCCCTGGCCTGGTTCGTGGCTTTTTCTGTAACCCTTTCGGCGACGCTTATCGGGATCGCCCTGATCGCCTACACGATCGCAACCGGCATCGGAGTGTGGGGGAATAACGTTCCGGTCGCGTGGGCTTTCGACATCATCAATTTCGTTTTCTGGGTCGGGATCGGTCATGCCGGGACTCTGATTTCGGCGATCCTCCTGCTGTTCAGGGCACGCTGGCGCAACGCCATTTCGCGCTTCTCGGAGGCTATGACGATTTTCGCCGTCATTTGCGCCACCCTCTTCCCGCTGATTCACGTGGGAAGGCCCTGGCTCGCATTCTGGCTCGCACCCTACCCCAACCAGCGGGCGATCTGGCCGAATTTCCGTTCTCCTCTGCTGTGGGACGTGTTTGCCGTCAATACGTATTTCCTGGTGTCGCTCCTCTTCTGGTATATCGGCCTGATTCCGGATCTCGCTTCGCTGAGGGACCGCACCACGAACAGAGTCAAGAAGGCGGTCTACACGGTCCTGGCACTCGGATGGCGCGGCGCTTCATTGCACTGGCATCACTATGAGCGCGCCTATCTGATCATAGCCGGTCTGGCAACCGGCCTGGTGCTCTCAGTCCACAGCGTCGTTTCGTTCGACTTCGCAGTGTCGCTCGTGCCTGGGTGGCATATGACGATCTTCCCGCCATATTTCGTCACGGGCGCGATTTTTGCCGGATTCGCCATGGTAGTGATGGCCATGGTTGTCGTCCGGAAGACGATGCGGCTGGAGAACCTGATAACCGACTATCACCTCGAGGTCATGAACAAGGTGATCCTCACCTGTTCCTGCCTGATGGGATATGCGTATCTCCTCGAAGGTTTCACCGCCTGGTACAGCATGAATCCTTACATCCACCACACGTTCATGCAGTACATAACCGGGAGTTACTGGTGGGCGGGATGGCTGACCATAACATGCAATGTCCTGATCCCGCAGCTTCTCTGGCTGCGCCCCATCCGCCGGAGCTATTCAGGGATGATACTGGTTGCGGTCGCGGTCACAGTAGGGATGTGGTTTGAACGTTTCGTCATTATCGTAAGTTCGCTGCACCAGGATTTCCTCCCTTCTTCATGGCAGATCTACAAGCCCACATTCGTCGATTACGGGATACTGCTGGGCTCATTCGGTCTTTTCTTTACGCTGGTTCTTCTCTTCGCGAGAGTGCTCCCTGTGATAGCCACGTCTGAAATGAAGATGGTCTTGCCCGGATCGCAGCCGGCCCACAAGGGAGGACGCCATGAGTGACCGGAAGATCTTCTCTGTGGTTGGAATATTTGACAGTGCGCAGCACCTGATGAATGCCATACCGGATATTAGGAAGAGGGTGAACGCGCCGCTGGAGGCCTACACTCCCTATCCGGTCGAAGGGCTGGACAAACTTCTCGGTCACAGAAAATCCCCGGTAGGAGGCATGGTCCTCGTGATGGGGATTATCGGCGCCTTGTCGGCCCTTGGATTTGAGTTGTGGACGAGCGGCAGGGATTATCCACAGGTGACGGCGGGGAAGCCGCTGTTTTCCTGGGAAGCATTCGTTCCGATCATGTTCGAAGTGACGGTTCTGTTTGCTGCATTCACCGCCGGACTCGGAATGCTTCTGCTGCTGAACCGACTTCCGATGTTTCGCCACCCGATGCTTCGTTCGAGTTCTCTGCCGCTCGTGACCCGCGACAGGTTCGCGCTGGCCGTTGAAGCACGTGGTGCGGAGATCGACGTTGAGAAGATCACCCGGTTGCTGCAGGAGTTCGGGGCGAAAAGCGTGGAAGTTGTGGAGGAGCCGGCACCTGCAGGAGTCGCGTCGCCGAAGTTCTTCCTGAGAACTCTGACCGCGATAGGGATCGTCTGCATCCTCGCCGGGTTCATTACCTACTGGACAATGAAACTCTTCCCCATTGTGAAACCGATGGTCCACATGCTTGATCAGCCGCGGCTCAACCCCCAAAGTCCCAGCAGGTACTTCAGCGACGGTTCCGGAATGCGCATGCCCGTTTCAGGGACGGTTGCCCGCGGAAGCGTTCCATACACGATCAGGAATCAGGAACTTGCCGGCGATCTGGTGAATCCCCTTTACCGCACCGAGACTGTACTCAGACAGGGAAGGCAGGCGTATATGAACAATTGCTCGGTCTGCCATGGAGTGCTTGGCGACGGGAAGACGTCGCTCACGAAAGCGTACGGCGCGAAGCCGGCGAATCTGGTGTCCCAGAGCATTGCCGGTCTTCCTGATGGGAAGCTCTACCATGTGATTGTGGCAGGGAAGAACGCGATGGCATCGTACTCGGCCGAGCTTGGAGAAGACGAGCGCTGGGCGACCGTTCACTACCTGCGCGTCCTCCAGAGGGCGGCGAACGCGAGAGACGAGGACATTCCGAAATGAACAAGCAGCCTGGAGTGAGAGGCATGGGCGCCGACAGAAAGTTGATTGTGCTCGCCGGAGCAGGGCTTGTAGGAATTGTGGTGAGCTGGATTGTCTCCGGAGGCGAGCGCTTCTGGGCCAACTGGATTCTGTGGTTTCTGTTCCTGCTGACAATCGGACTCGGCAGTCTCTTCATTGTCGCGCTCGAACACGTCGTGGGAGCGCGCTGGAGCATACCTTTGCGGCGCGTCCCCGAACGCCTGTCGAGTCTCGTCCTCATTGTTGCGCCCATTGCCCTTCTTGCGCTGCTGTCTCTGGACTCCCTCTATTCGTGGACGAGTCCCGAGGCCCTGGCCAATCCGATCATCGCGGGGAAGCGGCCCTGGCTCAATGTTCCTTTCTTCATCGCGCGAGTGATCGCCTGCCTGCTCCTCTGGGGGCTGGCGTGGTGGATCCTGGTTCGGGGTTCGATCAAGCAGGATAAAACCCGTGATGCGCGCTTCAACCTGCGTGCACGACGCTTTGCGCCGCTGTTCATGATCATCTTCGGCATTACAATTACGATTGTCGCTTTCGACTGGATTTCCAGCATGGAGCCGGAGTGGTACAGCGATATTTTCGGCGTCTATATATTCGCCGGCACTTTCCTTGCGGGTTTGGCTGCCACGACTCTTGCGCTGCTGTATCTGCAGAGCCGGGGGCGCCTCAAGGATATTACGCGCGACCACATGTACAACCTGGGAGGATTTCTCTTCGCATTCACGGTGTTCTGGTCTTACATCGGTTTTGCCCAGTACATGCTTATGTGGTATGCCAATATCCCGGAAGAAGTGTTCTGGTACCAGGAACGCATCGAGGGAGCATGGGGACCGATACTACTCGGTCTCGCAGTGTTTCATTTTCTGGTGCCGTTCTTCCTTCTCATCCCCCGCGACGCCAAACGTGATCCGAGATTCCTTTTCTGGACGGCCGCCATAATGCTCTTCTCGCATTGGCTGGACCTCTATTGGATGATATTCCCCGTACTGGACCTCGGCCCCCTGTTTGGGTTGCCTGAGATATCGTTTTCCATCCTGTTTGTTTCGGCGGCGCTTCTGTGGATACGGTTTTCGATGACCAGGGGCGCCGACATGCCGGCAGGGGATCCTCTGCTCAGCGAAGGGCTGGAGTTCCGCTTATGATTGAAAGATATGTCGACCAGGAGGAACTCAGAAGGCTTCTTTCGACACTCGTAGTGATCCTTGGGTGTCTGATCATTGGAGGTCTTTTTGCCAGCATTGTCGTCCCCGGTCTTCGAAATGCCAATCGGCCGGCGACACCGACGGCAATCGCTCCCGTGGTGGGCGAATCCGGATGGCTCGATCCGACCGAATACCAGCCTTCCAGAATGCGCGTGATACCTCCGGTGGATCCGAAGACCCTGATAGAGCCCTCGGCCGGATTGACGTCGCTCGGAAAGGACCTGTACGAGGCAAACTGCGTTACCTGTCACGGGTTGCGGGGGGAAGGGAATGGACCGGCTGCCGCTGCCATGGCTCAGAAGCCGCGCGACCTGACGAAACCGGACGGATGGAAGAACGGCTATGAGATGCCTGCCGTGTTCAGAACAATCACCGAAGGGATCGCCGGCACCTCGATGTCGGCATTTGACTTTCTTTCCAGAAGAGACCGCATGGCGCTGGTCCACTACGTGCAGAGCCTGGCGGCGTTTTCGCACAAAGGAGACGGGCCGGGCATGGAGGCTCTCTCAAAGGAACTTGCATCGACAGGAGAAGTCGTTCCCAACAAAATACCTGTGAGTATGGCAATGAACCGGCTGGAGAAGGAATTTGCCCCGTCGCCACCTGTTTCTCTGGAGGATAGCGACAGCCCGGGATGCGAAGTGCTTCAACGGGTTGTCACCGATCCGGCGCGCGCGGCCCAGTTCCTTGCCCAGTCGCGACTATGGCGCGTCAGCTATCGCGACCTGGCCGCAGCCGTCGTGCGTGATATGCCGGCAAACGGTTTCTCCCCCTCGTCGGCCACTCTGAGCATTCCGGAGTGGCGGCTGCTGCATTCTGAGCTTTTGCAGAGGGTCAAGACGAAATGAGGGAGAACGCAGAAGATATGGAGGAATGATGGCCGTCCGTCTGATTTCGGCAGCCTTTCTGGTTGTGTGCCTGAGCCTTTCGGGCAAGGCCCAGATGAAGGCTTCCCCTGATGTGGGGATTGATGAAAAGCTAGGGGCTCCGGTCGCGCTTGACACGGTGCTCAAGAACGAGCAGGGGAACGACGTTCGATTGCGCGATTATGTGGATAAGCCCACGATTCTGACGTTTGTCTACCTGCGCTGTCCAGGCGTGTGCCCGGTCCTGATCAACAGCCTGGCGAAGGTGATCAACGAGACGAAACTCGAGCCGGGAAAGGATTTCAGGCTGGTAGCCGTGAGTTTCGACCCCTCGGACACGCCTGAATTGGCCAGAGAAAAGAAGGCGAATTACCTCAACCAGCTGCAGCGCCCGTTTTCGCCCGGAGACTGGCATTTTCTCACCGGCACGGCCGCCAATTCCAGAATCGTGGCCGATTCGGCCGGATTCAGGTACCGCCAGGAAGGGGACATGTTCGTACATCCGGGTGCCATCATGCTGCTGACTCCCGAGGGCGTCCTGAGCCGCTACATTTATGGAAACACCTTTGTGACCGCAGACGTCGAGATGGCGATAAAGGAAGCTGCAGGCGGCCAGGTGCGTCCCACCGTGTCGAGAATGCTGGCCTTCTGTTACACCTACGACCCGGAGGGGCGCGGATATGTGTTCAGTGTTACCCGGTTTGCCGGTGCCGTCACACTGGTGGTAGCGGGCGTGTTCCTGATCTTTGTGTTCAGGAAAAAACCACGCCGTCACAAATAGACGCGGCACACCTGCCGTGGTCACAGGGGTATCTATGAGTTACTTGACTGAGGGGAGGCGCAAAGGGATCCGAAGCTGGATTCTCTCAACCGATCATAAGCGAATCGGTGTGCTTTATCTTGTCTCGATGGTATCGCTCTTTTTCATCGCAGTCCTGATCGGCGTACTCATGAGAATTGAGCAGCTCACCATTGAAACGCCGATGTTCGAGCCGCAGACCTACAATGCCTTCTTCACGGTCCACGGCGTCATAATGATCTTCATGTTTGTGCTGCCCGGGCTTCCTGCGGTGTTCGGCAATTTCTTCCTTCCCATCATGATCGGGGCTAAGGACGTGTCGTTTCCCCGGCTGAACCTGTTGTCCTGGTATTTCTTCATAGCCGGCACCGGGCTCGTGGTCGCATCGCTTTTTACGGGAGCCGGACCGCCGGATACCGGCTGGACTTTCTACGCGCCTTTCAGCCTTACCAGTGGCACAAATGTTTCACTCGGTGTCTTCGGCGCGTTTGTGCTTGGGTTTTCGTCGATCCTGACCGGACTTAACTTTATTACCACGATACACAGACTCCGTGCGCCTGGCATGAAATGGCACCGCATGCCGCTGTTTGCATGGTCTCTGTACGGCACCGCTTGGATCCAGGTTCTGGCGACCCCCATCATCGGCATAACGCTGCTGTTGGTCATCGCCGAACGCCTGTTCGGCATCGGCGTGTTCGATCCCGCCAAGGGAGGCGATCCCCTGCTGTACCAGCACCTTTTCTGGATCTATTCACATCCGGCTGTTTACATAATGATCCTGCCGGCGATGGGAGCGATCACCGAGATCATTCCTACGTTTGCCCGCAAGACGATCTTCGGATACAAGGCTATTGCGTATTCCTCTCTCGCGATTGCGTTTCTTGGGTCTCTCGTCTGGGGACATCACATGTTCACGAGCGGCATGTCTGAGAAAGCCAACCTGGTATTCTCGCTCCTGACGTTCATTGTGGCTGTTCCGAGTGCGATCAAGGTCTTCAACTGGACAGCCACTCTGTACAAGGGCTCGATCGAAGTGAGGCCGCCCATGCTGTATGCTCTCACTTTCGTGTTTCTCTTCGCCATCGGAGGATTGACGGGTCTCATGCAGGGTGCCCTCGCGGTCAATGTGCAGCTCCACGATACGTACTTCATTGTGGGGCATTTTCATTACGTGATGTTCGGCGGTACCGGTATGGGGTTTTTCGCCGCACTTCTCTACTGGTTCCCCAAAATGTTCGGCAAGACCTACAACGAGAAGATCGCGGTGTTTGCATGGGTCCCCATCTTCATCGGCTTCAACATGCTCTATTTTGCAATGCTGGTCCTGGGGTATATGGGTATGCCGAGGCGGTACTTTACCCATCTGCCGCAATACCGTACTGGGCATATCATCGCTTCGATCGGTGGCTTCATTCTTGCCGTCGGGCTGGTGATGTTCTTCGCCAACCTCGTCGTTGCGCTTAAGAGAGGGAGGAAGGCTGAGCAGAATCCATGGGGCGGGGTAACCTTGGAATGGAAGATACCGACTCCGCCTCCGCTGGAAAACTTCAGCATTATTCCCAGGATCGACGACAGGCCCTATCGATTTAATCCGGAGGGTTCCTGATGAGCACTTCCTCATCCACCCCGTCTCTTGTTCACAAGGACTATGAGGGCGGCAAACTTGGGATGTGGTTGTTCCTTTTCACCGAGATCCTTCTTTTCGGAGGACTGTTTATCCTGTATTCGGCCTACCGGGCCCGTTATCCGCTCGAGTTTCACGAAGGGGGGCAGCACCTGAACGCTGTGATCGGGATTGCCAATACCCTGATCCTGCTTACCAGCAGCCTTACGGTGGCTATATCGCTCACGGCTCTCCAGAAGGGTGAGCGCAGGCGATCGCTCCTTTGCCTGGCTGCCACGATAGTGTTGGGCCTCGGGTTTCTGGTCAACAAGTACATCGAATGGAGCGGAGAGATCAGCCACGGGCTGTATCCTAACTCACCCTTGATGGCCCAGCGGCCGCAGGGGGACCAGATTTTCTTCGGGCTGTATTACACGATGACCGGGCTGCACGGCCTTCACGTCATAGCAGGAATTATCGCTCTGTCGGTGATGCTTGGGTTCGTGCTCAGGCACAAAGTCACCCGGACCGACTTTAACAAACTGGAAAACGCCGGTCTCTATTGGCACCTTGTGGACGTAATCTGGATATTTCTGCTGCCGTTGTTCTACCTGGCGGCCTAGGGGTGCGCATGTCGATTTCTCCAGATCCTCATACAGTCCCTGAGAAAGCAGCTATGGGACACGAGACACACGTGCACATCGTTCCCTACCGGGTATTCGTTCGCGTGTGGCTTCTGCTGCTGGTCCTGACCGGAATCCTTGTGGCGACGAGCACTCTGTGGCACGAAGCTCTTTCGGTGTGGGCCATGCTGATTGTGACGCCCCTCAAGGCGGGGCTCGTGCTTTTTTATTTCATGCACCTCAATTATGAGAAGCCCTACCTGAGAGCGTTGGTGTTTCTTACTTTGGGAGTCCTGACTTTGTTTATAGGCATTCTCTTTTTCGACATTCTGGACAGGTGACATCATGCCGATAATACCCCAGGCTTCAAGCGCCGCTGGAAGGGTTGACTCGGTCTTCCTCTTCATCTTCGTGTTGTGCGCCGTATTTCTGGTTCTTCTCACGGCGGCTTTGATTTACTTCGTGATCAAGTACAACAGGAAGCGGCATCCCAGGGCCGTCGATATCGAGGGCAACAAATGGGTCGAGACGGTATGGACAATCGTCCCGACAATTCTGTTCCTGATGATGTTCGTCTATGGGTGGACAGATTTCCGCTATATGCGTGAGGTGCCGCGGGAAGCGATGGTGATAGAAGTCACCGGCCGCCAGTGGGCATGGTCGTTCAAATACCCTAATGGCAAGCAGTCTACCGAGCTGATTCTGGCGGTGGACAAGCCGGTGAAGCTGGTGCTTCGTTCTGCCGATGTAATCCACGGATTCTTCATTCCGGCTTTCCGGATCAAGGAGGACGTCGTTCCGGGAAAGGAGAACTACACCTGGTTTTCTCCAACCCAACTCGGATCGTTCGACATTGAATGCACGGTCATTTGCGGGGTAAGCCATGCGAACATGCTTGGCAAGGCGGTGGTTGTTCCCGTTGACGAGTTCAAGGAATGGTACTTCGGTGACGAGACTGTGCCGACTCCCGGGCGGACAATCCCAACCCTTCCTCCGGAGATTGCGGCTCATCCGGCCGTCAACGTACTGAATCAGAGATTCTGCCTCACATGTCATTCCTTTGATGGAAGCCCTCTGGTAGGACCCAGTTTCAAGGGGATTTACGCAACGACCCAGACTGTTCTCGATTCGAAGGGGAACGCGCGGGAGATCGTCGTGGATGACGATTATCTGGTACGGGCGATACAGGATCCTGCGGCGGACATCCTGAAAGGCTATCCTCCTTCCATGCCCAAGACTTCCCTGAGCGAAGACGAACTGGCACAGGTGGTCGATTTCATCAAAAATCTCAAGTAGACAGTGCCGAAAAGAGAACCGGGGTTCCGGTCAGGAGACCGGAACCCCGTGTGTTCGCAGCAGGTTTTTCAGGCAGGAGCGGTCTCACGGGGATGCGACCGCCGGGTATGCGGAGTGTTTGCTCGCGCTCCTTTGTGACCCTCCTCGTCAGGGTCCACCTCGCCATAGCAAATCATACGGTGTGCTATCGCGACGTGGACCGGACGAACATGAGCGATGGCCATTAAACATCCGGTTATACAATTCTTCAATTCGTGCAAATACTCAATGACCGGTGCGTAGAACTACGCAGGCGAACGGCCGACAGCTGTGTCAAAAGAGGATCTCGGTTAAATTTCTGAAATCTCAGAGTCATCATATGTTATCCTCGGAATTCTCACTTAAGGAGGACTCTCATGACTGACACCAAGATCACTTTGCCGGAATCCGAAATTCCGACACACTTCTACAATATCCAGCCGGATATGCCGACCCCGCTTCCTCCTCCGTTACATCCGGCGACACGGGAGCCGATCAATCCGGACATGCTGGCTCCGATTTTCCCCATGGGCGTCATTGAGCATGAGATCACTCAGGAACGAATGATCGAAATTCCCGACGAGGTACGCGACATTTACCGGCTGTACAGGCCCAGTCCCGTTTTCCGCGCGCGGGCGCTTGAAGAAGCGCTGGATACACCCGCAAGGATCTACTACAAATCCGAGCACGTCAGTCCGGTCGGCAGCCATAAGCTGAACACGGCCCTGATGCAGGCATATTTGAACAAGAAGGAGGGTGTGAAGCGACTGTCCACCGAGACCGGAGCGGGACAGTGGGGAAGCGCTCTCGCCTGCGCCTGCAAGCTGATGGGACTGGAGTGCATGGTCTACATGGTCAAAGTCAGCTTCAACCAGAAGCCCTACCGTCGTGTGATGATGAAGACTTACGGTGCGGACGTGGTTGCCAGTCCGTCCAACCTGACTGAAGCAGGACGAAAGGCTCTGACCGAAGATCCCGACTGCAGCGGAAGCCTGGGGCTCGCGATCTCGGAGGCGGTCGAGGACGCAGTGAAGCGCGACGATACGAGGTATGCGTTGGGAAGCGTCCTCAACCACGTCCTGCTGCACCAGACAATTATCGGGCAGGAGGCGATCAAGCAAATGGAAATCGCCGGGGAGTATCCGGACATCATTATCGGCTGCCATGGCGGCGGGAGCAATTTCGGCGGACTCGCGTTTCCGTTCCTCAGAGACAAAATCAGCGGCACCAGGAAGAATCTCCGTGCAATTGCTGTTGAGCCGCGGTCTTGTGCTTCCCTGACCGCCGGCAGGCGTGAGTATGATTTCGGAGATGTTGCTGGCAACACGCCTCTCATGATGATGCATACCCTCGGACACAAGTTCATTCCTCCTCCGGTCCATTCCGGTGGTCTCCGATATCATGGCTCCGCGCCGCTTGTAAGCCATCTTCTGGCTGCCGGACTGGTTGAGGCGGAAGCTTATCCCCAGGGAGAAGTCTTCGCCAGCGCCGTGAAATTCGCCCAGTGCGAGGGGACCATTCCAGCTCCCGAGAGCGCGCACGCGATCCACAGCGTGATTGTCCATGCGCTCAAGGCCCGTGAAGCAGGCGAGAAAAAGGTGATCCTCTTCAACCTTTCAGGACACGGGCATTTCGATCTCGCGGCCTACGAGTCGTATCTTGCCGGCAGCATGGATCTGCAGGCATAGCGGATAGTCCAGACAACATCAACCGGTTTACAGCGAGGATAAAAGGCGCCCCTGCAAAGGGGTGCCTGCCTGTATGATTAAGATATCCTTGACCGTGGCGCTGCTGTTTTATGCTTTCCCTTCATTTGCAGTGCAGCAGCCGCCGGATGATAAGGTAGTCGTCACTGCAAATGCATACCCGGTAGCTTTCGAGAATCTTTCCAGGACGGTGACCGTCCTCACCCGCGAAGATATTGATCGCCTCCCAGTCCGCTCGATTGCGGATGTGCTTACCCAGGTGTCAGCAGTTGATCTGCGCACCCGATCACCGTTCGGCCTGCAAACCGATCTGTCGATACGAGGTTCCGCCTACTCGCAGGTTCTGGTACTCGTCGACGGGGTTCGGATCAACGATTCCCAGACAGCGCACCATAATTCGGATTTTCCGGTCCAGCTGCAGGATGTCGAGCGCATCGAAGTACTCCTCGGGCCCGGATCATCCATCTATGGAGCGGACGCATTCGGCGGCATCATCAACATCATAACGCGCCGCGACCTGGAGCGGATCAGGGCCTCAGTGTCGGCCGGACAGAACGGGCTTTTCGAGGCCTCTGCGTCCACCGGCTTCGCTGCAGGAAACATCACCCAGAGGATAAGCGTAACCGGAAACCGCTCGGCAGGGTTTGAGTACGACAGGGAGTTCCGGACTCTTGCAATCAGTTCCCGCACCGGGATCGGCAATCGCTCCTCTGTGTTCGTCTCGCATATTGACAAGGAGTTCGGCGCGAACGGCTTTTACGGCCCGTCACCATCGAAGGAGTGGACCGACCAGACCCTGGTATCATTCGAACACAGGCCCGGAAACGAATCGATTCTCCACGGCTACTACCGAACCCATAGCGACCGTTTCATTTATGATATCCGGTCGCCGGGTATGTTCGAGAGCCGCCACCGGACTCATTCCGCAGGCATGCTCGCCAAGACATGCCTTCAATCGTGGAGCGACGGCTATGTCACGATCGGCGGAGAAGCGGGGGGAGATTGGATAAGGTCAAATACGCTGGGCAGGCACGAGTTCCTCCGCGCCAGCGTCTTTGCCGAACTGCAGCAGAATCTGGGGGACGATGCGGTGGTCTATCCCGGAATCCGACTGGATTACTATTCGAGTTTCGGCACTGCAGTGAATCCCACACTCAGCGGAAGCTGGTGGGTACGGCCGCGGATCCGCCTGCGTTCGTCAGTCGGAAGAGCGTTCAGGATCCCTACTTTCACCGAGCTCTATTATCGGGATCCGAATAATGAAGCGAGTCCGACCCTGAAGCCGGAGAGTTCGTGGGCGGCGGATGCCGGCGCAGATTTCGTCCCGGCCAGGAACTGGATGGCCTCGGTTACGGTGTTTGCCAGGCGTGAAAGCAACGTGATTGATTGGATCCGGGAGACGGCGGCGCAGAAATGGCGCAGTTCGAATTTGAGACGTCTGCGCACCGCAGGCATCGAGATCGGTCTCGAGCATTCTCTGGGCGAGACGGCGGGCTTTTCCGCACGTTACAGCCGCATCTCGGCCAATGCCGGCTCGGTCGGCTTCATCTCCAAATACGTGCTCGACTATGCGCGCGACTCATGGTCGGCGTCGACCTACTTTCCGATTCCGCTTTCTTTCCTGTACCGGCAGACTCTGAACTACAAGAGGCGTGCTGACGGTCGCGACTACTGCATTCTCGACAGCAGGCTGGAACGTCATATCGGCCGCTTCACCGCCTCCGTCGATTTTACGAACCTCCTCAACAGCCGGTACCAGGAAGTCTCGGGGGTAAACATGCCCGGCCGCTGGTTTGTGGTCACTTTGCGGACCCGTTAGTAGCGCCCTCGCACCCGAGGTTCTTCTGCTACAATCGTACTTTGACTCAAAGGAGCACCGATCTGATGGAACGTGGCGAAATCCTTCGCTGGCTGCAGGAGATGGATGAATCCCGGCTGGAGGAACTGTGGAAGAAAGCCGATGAGCAGCGAAAGGCTTCCGTCGGCGACGAGGTGCACCAGCGCGGACTGATCGAAATCAGCAACTACTGTATTCGCCAGTGCCGCTATTGCGGGATAAGCGCCTGCTCATCAGGAATCACCAGATACAGGATGACCCGCGACGAAATCCTGGAGGCCGTTCACGAAGCCGTCCGCCTCGGATATGGATCCGTAGTGATGCAGTCGGGCGAGGACCCGGGACTTACCGTCGCTTTTATTGCGGGCATCATCAGGACAATCAAAGAGGAAACCGACCTCGCGGTCACGCTTTCGCTCGGCGAACGGGAAGATGATGAACTCCGGGCCTGGAAAGATGCGGGAGCCGACCGGTACCTGCTGCGTTTCGAAACTTCTGATCCGGAGCTTTATGAACGTATCCACCCGGCGCTGCCGGGAAAAGTGTCGGACCGTTTCGCTCAGCTCGAGCGCATGCGTGACATGGGGTACGAGATAGGGACTGGGGTCATGGTCGGGATTCCCGGACAGTCCTGGATAACTCTGGCAGCGGACATCGATACCTTCCGCTATTACGACATGGACATGATAGGCGTCGGGCCGTTCCTGCCTTCACCCAGGACACTATTGGGCGGTCCGGAAGCCGCTGATTTCTACCTCAGTCCGCAGGACCAGGTGCCGAACGATGAACTTACCACTTTGAAGACTGTTGCTCTTACACGGCTCGTATGTCCTGAGGCCAACATCCCTTCCACCACCGCCCTCGCCACTGTAGATCCGCAGTCGGGCCGCGAACTCGGCCTCATGCGCGGCGCAAACGTCGTGATGCCGAACGTGACTCCTACAAAATACCGGGTGTTGTACGAGATCTATCCGGGGAAGGCCTGCATGCACGAAACCGCGCTGGTCTGCAGCAGCTGCATGGAGCGGCGCATACGGTCGATCGGCCGTGTTCCGGGAAAAGGCCCCGGGGGGAGGCGGCGGAAAATCTGATTTGAAATTCGGCGAATATATGTAATCATGAACCCACCTGACGAATCAACGAGAGTGAATCGAGTTTTTGCTCAACTGCACAGTTTTCTGTCTCAACATATTGCGAGCGACCAGAGGAGAACATGTATCGAATTGTGAAACGTGAACAGTTTGGTCCTGTCACTTTCCTGTGGGAGGTTGCTGCTCCAGAGGTGGCCAGATCCTGCCAGCCGGGGCACTTTGTCATGGTTCGAATTGACGAGACCGGCGAGCGCATCCCGCTGACCGTTGCGGATTTCGACCGCGTTAGGGGGACCGTGACCATTGTTGTGCAGGCCGTTGGGAAGACGACCTTTCAGATGATGGCACTCCCGGAGGGGTCCGAGGTGCTGGATTTCATCGGCCCGCTCGGAGTGGCTTCGCATCTGGAAAGAAGAAATAAGGTAGTGCTGGTAGGGGGCGGACTGGGTGTTGCGCCTGTGTTTCCTCAATTGCGCCTGCTCAAGGAACTCGGTTCATACACTGTTTCCGTGATCGGTTTCCGTAACAGGGACCTTATGTTCTGGGCAGACCGCTTCGCAAGATACTCGGATGAATTCCGCGTCGCAACTGACGATGGTTCATACGGAACCAAAGGATTTGTCACCGTTGTCCTCGACCAGGTTCTCAGGGAACACAAGGACGTCGAAGAAGTCATAGCTATCGGTCCTCTGCCGATGATGAAGGCCTGCTCTGAGCTGACGCGTCCGATGGGCATCCGGACGATGGTCAGCCTTAATTCGATCATGGTTGACGGGACGGGGATGTGCGGCTCATGCCGCGTCACGATCGGCGATAAGATGAAGTTTGCGTGCGTCGACGGCCCTGACTTTGACGGCCATCTGGTGAATTTCGATGAACTTATGCTGAGGCAGAAGCGTTTCGAGTGTGAGGAGAAAGGCTGCCTGAAGCGGTATGAAGAAGAGCGCGCGCGCCTTGTGAAACTCGGAGAAGGCGGCCTGAATCCCGCGGTTCTCCCTGCGCGCAAAAGGCCCGCCATCAGCGATCTTCCAGCAGTTCCCGAACCGGATCCGGCGTCTGAGGCAAGGCCGGTGAAGAATATCCGCACCATTGCTCCAAGCCGCACCGCGATGCCGGAACAGGATCCACAGGTGCGCAGCAGGAACTTCGAAGAGGTCGCCCGTGGCTACACAGTGGACATGGCGCTTGCTGAAGCCGATCGCTGCCTGCAGTGCAAGAAACCAAGGTGCGTAGCCGGCTGTCCCGTTGGAATCGATATTCCCGGATTCATATCCGCCCTGGCCGGCAAGGACATAAAGGAATCGTACCGGATTCTCAAGAACTCCAACGCGCTGCCGGCGGTGTGCGGCCGTGTCTGCCCGCAGGAAGTACAGTGCGAGGCGACCTGCGTCGTAGGAAACAAGCTCGAACCGGTGGCTATAGGGCGTCTCGAAAGGTTTGTGGCCGATTTTGCGGTCGGGCGCGGATGGGACAGGAGCGTGCAGGCGGCGCCCACGGGCAAGAAGGCCGCGATTGTCGGGTCGGGTCCCGCAGGGCTGGCCTGTGCCGGTGACCTCATCAAGGCAGGTGTCGACGTGACAGTCTATGAAGCGTTGCATGTCGCCGGTGGCGTGCTGAAGTACGGCATTCCCGAATTCCGTCTTCCGAACGATACGATCGACATCGAGATCGAAGCGCTTGCGAAGCTGGGAGTCAAATTCGAGCTCGACTGCATCATCGGAAAGCTCTTCACTATTCCACAGCTTCTGGACGAGATGGGATACGATACCGTTTTCGTCGCTACAGGCGCAGGGAGCCCGAAGTTTATGGGGATTCCGGGAGAAGCGTACAACGGAGTCGTTTCGGCAAATGAACTACTGACCCGCATCAACCTGATGCAGGGTTTCCGGCAGCCGCTGTACGACACTCCGGTGGGGATGGGGAAGCGCGTGGCCGTGATCGGCGCCGGCAACACCGCCATGGATGCAATGAGGGTGTCGCTGCGCATGGGGGCCGAGAAGGTCTACCTCGTTTACCGCAGGAGCATCAAGGAATCACCCGCCCGCGCCGAAGAACTGCACCATGCCATAGAAGAAGGAATCATCTGCAAATGGCTCACCAACCCGGTACGGATCATCGGCAATGACGCCGGCTGGGTCACGGGGATGGAAGTGATCGAGATGGAACTCGGGGAACCTGATGCCTCGGGCAGAAGGAGTCCGGTTCCCAAGAAAGGGACCGAATACATTCTCGATGTCGACATGGTTGTATATGCCCTGGGCACGACCGCCAATCCCATAATTGCTCAAAGCACGCCGGGCTTGAAAGTGAACCGCTGGGGGTATATCGAGGTTGATGAAAATACCGGAATGACCTCCGTACCGGGCCTGTTTGCCGGCGGCGATATCGTTACCGGATCTGCGACCGTTATTCTGGCAATGGGCGCAGGCCGGCGCGCGGCGCGCGGAATGCTGCAGTACATGGGGCTTGTGCCTGAGAATGAGCCTGCGCCGGCAACAGCCGAAGGTATTTAGAATCTGCGCAGGGGTTCAGTCACGGCAAATCCGCATCAACTCTTCTTTCTGGAGGATTCATGGCTTCAACCTGCCCCAAATGCCATCAGGTTATCGACTCGGAAAGTGTCTGCTGCGCCGACATCAAGTACACCTGGAAGTGCAGTTCCTGTGGGAAGCTTTCGACCGGATTTGTCATCCCTTACGGGAGGTGCTTTCTGTGTGGCGGCGAGAACAGTGTCGTCGAAGGTTACTCTGGCATGCAGCCTGAACTTGTCGCGATAGTGCAGGAGGCGGTGCAGTACGAAATCGACATGTACCATTTCTATCGGCTCGCCATGGAACGAACCCGAGACACCGTTCTGAAAGCCGTTTTGGAAGAGCTCTTCCATAAGGAAGAAGACCATCTTTCCGAACTCGAGGAGAAATACCATCTGCATCTGGATGCCGAACTCAGGAAACTACCTGAACAGAAGGAAAAGGCAGTCGCCGATTGGATATTCGACGGGATCGACTTCCAGGATGCGGGTGAACACGTTACAAGAGTCTATGACAAGGCGATCGCGATGGAGCGCAGAACCAGGGACCGGTTTCTGACTCATGCCGCCGCACTTCCCCCGGGACCGCAAAGGGAGATCTATCGGGAACTGGCCGCCGAAGAAGAGGAGCACGTTGCCATTCTGGAGGGCGAGCGGGCACAGTTCCAAAGCTAGCAAACGGGGCCCTCACTAAAATATCTTCAAAGATCTGCTTCCCCGGACGTCTTTGTTCGTATATCGTTAATTGGAATTCTATTTCATCAGGTGCGGATAACGTTCATCTGGCACAGTATCGCACATCGCAGCTCCGCCCTCGCGTGAGGTCCGTAACGATATGCGTTTTCGAAAGAAGGGCAGTGCGGAGATGAAACGACCTTCATTAGTCCGCATCTTGAAGATGTTGCTGGCCGGGGTCCTGACCGTTGGCGTGGGGCTCGGCCTCTATAATGTTATAAAATCGACCTATCTTGACCGTCAGATCTCGAAATTTTTGCCGAGCGCCTGGGTAAACCTTGACGAGGAAATCCCCTCCGCTTCCGCCGCAGCCGACCACGAATCCGAGGGTGTACCGGTTTTCCGGATAGGGATTGCGCCGATCGTCTCTCCGGAGAAATCGCTCGAAACCTACCGGGATCTGATTAATTACATAGCCGACAAACTTGAGCGGAGGCCGGTCTCGCTCTACCGTCCCACCTACTCTGAAACCAGCGATCTGGTCCGCTACCGCAGATGCGATATTGCGGTGATATGCACCTATCCTTTTATCCGGGGAGAGAGAGAGTTCGGGATGGAGGCGCTGGTCGTTCCGCGCATCAAAGGGGAAATCACGTACCAGTCTTTCATCGTGGTCCGCCGCGAAAGTCCTGCCGAGTCGCTGCTGGATCTGCGCCGGAAGCGTTTCGGCTCAGCGGACATCATATCAACGACGGGATGGCTTTATCCTGCCATGATTCTGATGGAGCGGGGAGAGGATCCCAAGCATTTCTTCGGCGAGCATATTATTACAGGCAGTCACGACCGTTCGGTGCAGGCGCTCATCGACGGATTTGTGGATGGTGTGGCGGTCCATGGGGTCGTATATGACCAGATGCTTTCCGAAGATCCTTCAATCGGCGAGAAGACGAGGATTCTCTCGAAATCCCCGCCATTTGGAATTCAGCCTCTGGTCGTCCATCCCGATCTGGATCCTGAGCTGAAGAAGGTGCTGCGGACCATCCTGGTTAAGATGGACGACGATCCGAAGGGAAAACCGATTCTCGAGAAGATGGGGATCGAGCGGTTCGTTGTCCCGGAGGATGGCCTTTTTAACAGTCTTCGGCAGGCAGTCGGCAAGCTGGAAGGATGGAAGTGATGTTCCGCAGGCTCCTCTCCGCCTTCTCCTGGCGGGTGTTGTCGATCCCCATATTCCTGAAGATTCTGGGCATAGGATTCTTGACCGCCATCCTGTTCGGGGCGGTGACCCTGCTTCAGACCCGGGCCAGCACTTCTCACATTCTCTATCAGCTGTTGGAACAGAGGACGCTTTCAATGGGACGGGCGCTCGCGGATACGATCGAGCGGTCGGCTAGTATCGGCAACTTCTACGAGGTCGAGCGCTATCTGCAGGATGCAAAGGATACCTTTCCGGAGATCCGCTACGCGATTGTGCGCGATGAACGCAACAGAATCGTGGCGTCCACTTTTGGAGGGCGGGTGCCGCCGGATCTCATGAAGACATCTTCCAAGCCGTGTCCTCCAGAGTGTTCGGCCAGAATCCTGGGCAGCTCCGAAGGGCTGATTATTGATGTGAATTTTCCCGTCGTCGGCGGGTATGCCGGGACAATTCAACTCGGCGTCCTGGACCGGATGGTGAGCCGGGAGCTTGCGCTTCTGACACGGACCGTTCTTTGGGGCCTGATCCTCTGTACTGCGGTTGGAATCTGTCTGGCGATTCTGCTGACCGGGATACTGACCCGGCCGATTCACCACCTTGTTCAGACAGCAAACAAGGTCCGTGAAGGGGCATTTGAAACGAGAGCCAGGGTTTTCTCGAATGACGAAATCGGGCGCCTTGCCGTAGCGTTCAACCAGATGGGGGAAGCCCTCATGCGCTACCGTCGAGAAGTTCAGGCAAAAGAGAAGGCGCGCCTGTCCCTGATCGAGAGAACCGTGCAGGTACAGGAGGATGAGCGTAAGAGCATATCCCGCGAGCTGCACGACCATTTCGGGCAGTCGCTTCTTGCGCTTCTGCTGCAGGTGCAGTCCGGTTGCAAATACAGCCCGGCCAAATGCGCTTACGTCCATACGCCGGGCTCGCTCTGCCACTGCGCCGAGAACACCATACGGCAGATCATAGGAGATGTGCATCGGCTGGCATGGGGAATGCGACCGTCCATTCTCGACGATTATGGCCTCGACTCCGCGCTGGCCCGGCATATAGAAGAGATAACCAAGACGGCCGGGTTGGATATAGATTACCAGTTCATTTCACCTGAAGGGCTGGAACGGCTCCCCAGCCGGATTGAAGTGCCGCTGTTCCGGATCGCACAAGAGGCAATAACAAATATGATCCGACATGCGAAGGCCACTCATGCCAGTGTTGTGATCCTTAGGCAACTGCACGAAATTACCATGCTGGTCGAGGATGACGGACAGGGATTTGAAATGTCCATGGTTCAGGAGAAAGGGAACCAGTGCCTTGGGCTGATCGGCATGAAGGAACGCGTTACCCTTCTGGGGGGGAGCTTCGTGATCGAATCTGCTCCCGGCGAAGGAACGACCATACGGGTAAGGATACCGTTGAGCGAGGAACACGATGGCGATACGAATTTTGATAGCTGACGATCATGCAGTCTTCCGCAACGGCCTGAGGGTGCTGCTTGAGAAAGAGCCCGACATGGAGGTCGTCGGCGAGACCGGCAACGGCTTTGACACGATACGAGCGGTCTCCGAGATGGATCTGGACATCCTGCTTCTGGACCTGGCGATGCCCGGGCTGTCAGGATCGAAAGTCGCCGAGGCCGTGCTGAAAGAGAAGCCGCAGGTGGCGATAGTTGTTCTGACGATGAACGAAGACGAATACTACCTGCAGGAATTGTTCCGAATGGGTGTGCGGGGTTATGTCCTTAAGAAATCGACCGGTACCGACGTCGTTCAGGCGATAAGGGCTGCGAAGAAAGGCGAGCAGTACATTGACCCTGCACTGGCGAGCCTTGTCATCTCCTCATATGTCGGCCGCCAGCCCCGGAAAGCGAAGGGAGCGAAAGGAGTAGACCTCATGACTCCGCGTGAACTTGAGGTTCTCACGCTTCTGGCGTACGGCCATACAAACGCCGAGATTGCAGACAAGCTGTGCATTTCGGAACGGACCGTTGAAAGCCACCGCAACAACATAATGAGCAAACTGGAATTCAAAAGCCGTGCCGAATTGGTTCGTTTTGCCATAGATCACGGAATGCTGAAGCTTTCCTGACCGTATTAGCTTCGAGGCCTCAGTAGTTTTCCCTGACCTTCCGCCCTGCGAATTCAGAAGTTCACCGGATTTCTATCCATCTCACCCTCTTCTATAACTTGAGCATCGAAAACAGCTATCAATCGGCCGGGCCGCTTGATCGGGTCGCCTGACCGATTGATGCAATTCGCAAGGAGAGACAAGATGATCTTCAGATCGGCTGTTGCCTTGATCGTGGTGCTGTCGATGGCAGCAACGGTTTTTGCCCAGGGTCCCCAGAAGCAGAAACCTCTCACCAAGAAGTATCCCCTCACCATTGATGGAACCGCGACGATCGTGGGCGGCTGGGCCTGCGGCGGCGATGCCGCGGTGAGTGCAGTCCCTGCCGATGCCGCAGAGCCGGTACCGGGACTGGCGGCCGGTGTGCAGGTTGTAACGGTAGTGGCCTCGGTCCCCCAGATCGATTGCGGCGACGGAACCATGAACAAGCACCTGAGAAAAGCGCTGAAAATGGACAAGCACCCGGAGATCAAATATATAGCCAACAAATATACCCTTATTGACGACGACCAGGCGGTCCAGACATCAGGCGAACTTACAATTGCGGGAGTCACGAAACCGGTCGGAGTCGGCGCCAAACTGATACCTCTTCCCGAGGGGGGAGCCCGCGTCGTGGGAAAAGTCGAGATAGACATGGCCGAATACGGAGTCAAACCGCCGAGTCTTTTCTTCGGAACGCTCAAGGTGGCCAAGGTTGTAACGGTTACCTTCGATACGGTGGTGCGGCTTCCCAATGAGATGACTCAGGCGCTCTTCCCGGCTTCGAAGGCGCAGGAAGCGGTGGGAGGTGGCAACTGATGAACACGCAAAGACTTGCACTGCTGATCGCCGTGCTTCTGCTGGCCGCCGGCTTTGGGCTTGCGCAGGCAGCGGACGACACTGATACCGAAGCGGCAATTCAGGACAAGCGGAAATGCCCGGCTTCGAAGATCCAGAATTTCCGGCCTGCAGACCAGTGCGGCATCAATATGTTTGAACCTCCGAAAGATGAAGAGGAGATTCCGTTTGAAGGTCTGAAGATCGACTGGGGAGCAGCTTTCTCGCAGAGCATCCAGGCGCTGAAACATCGCAATGCGGCGGCGCCGAGATTCGTCAATGGATCGAATGTCAATCAGTTGATGAGAATCGGCCCGGGTTTCAACCTGGCGGCGGCCAATCTATACCTGAACGCACAGCTTGCGGATGGGATTCGTCTCTCCCTGACTACCTATCTTTCCTCGAGGCATCATAATGAAGTGTGGGTGAAGGACGGATACGTCCTTATGGATAAATCTCCAGTCGACATACCGATGATGAATGGAATCGCCAACATACTGTGGGCGAAGTTCATCACCGTCAAAGTCGGTCACTTCGAGGTGAACTACGGCGATGCCCACTTCCGGCGTACCGACAACGGCAATGGTATCTACAATCCCTTCATCGGCAATTACCTTCTTGACGCCTTCACCACCGAGATAGGCGGAGAAGTCTACCTGCGCGCCGGCGGAGTTCTGGCCATGGCGGCGATAACGGGTGGAGAGATCAAGGGGAACGTGACCTCTCCTGATCAAAGATCTCCGGCGATCATCACCAAACTCGGCTTCGACCGGCAGCTCACGTCCGATCTTCGCTTCCGGCTGACGGGGTCGAATTACCAGATCAAGAAGTCGCCCTCGCAGACCCTGTTTGCGGGTGACCGGGCCGGATCTCCGTACTTCTATGTTCTGGAGAATACGCAGGCGACTGCCACTGCCCAGGCAACCTCGGGAACGATCAATCCCGGGTTCCGGGAGAAGGTCTCCGCCTACCAGCTGAACCCGTTCGTGAAATACCGCGGGCTGGAGTTTTTCGGAGTCGCGGAATACGCCAAAGGGAAATCGGCGAACGAGCTTAAAGAGCGTGTCTGGAGGCAGTTCGGAGCAGAGGTTGTGTACCGGTTCGGCGACGAGAACTTCTTTGTGGGCGCCCGGCACAACGTTGCGAAGGGCAGGTTTGCGGATATCCCGAACACCGTCAGCGTCAACCGGACCCAGTTGGGTGCGGGCTGGTTCCTGAATCGGCATCTGCTGATGAAGGGTGAATACGTCATTCAAAATTACCATGGGTTTCCGGCTGCCGACATACGCAGCGGCGGCCATTTCCACGGGCCGATGTTCGACGCCGTACTCGCTTTCTAGAACATCAAGGTCTCGCACCCCCCCACTCCCGGGAGATGGGCCGCAGACAAGGATGCGGCCCATCTCCCGGTTCCCGGTTGACTCGGAGATTCAATTCCACCCCGGGATGTATCAAATTGAAGTCCAACGAGTTGTGAGCAGAAACTAATCATGTTTCGGCTGTGATTAGAAGCGCTAATCAGATATGACTTGAATTCAGGATGCATACGAGAGTATGGTGTGCACGTCTTCTTTGAGCGGATAGAGTGGCAGAAGGCGCTTGCCGTGGATGAGATCTTTTTCAGAAGTGCGGCAGCTGATCCCCTCGCACAGATTGAGCAAAGAGATATATTATTATTAGCACCCACCCCGGGAGCAGAGGACCGCGCCCGGTTTAAGCAAAAACAGATGGAGGATACAATGGCCATCAATTCAGATCCGGCCGCACAAGCAGTCAAGACACCAGAAACGAAGAGAGTGACCAAGGAGGAGTTGCTAGCCAAGGCGTATAAGCCCGCGGAAGATGCGATGAAACTGCATCCATTTTACAAGGGCAAGCTGGAGACTTCGCCGAAATGCTGTATCCGTGATTTCGATGATTTCGCCATCTGGTACACGCCGGGTGTGGCGGAAGTCTGCAAAGATATTCATAAGAATCCCGAAAAGGTTTACGAGCATACCAACAAAGGGAACACGGTAGCGGTGGTCACGGACGGAACTCGTGTTCTTGGCCTGGGTGATATCGGCCCCGAGGCCGGTATGCCGGTGATGGAAGGAAAGGGCATCCTTTATAAGTACCTTGGTGGCGTTGATGCGTTTCCGATCTGTTTGGACACCAAGGACCCGGATGAAATCATCAGGACCGTTGAGCTTCTTCAGCCCTCTTTCGGCGGAATCAATCTCGAAGATATAGCGCAGCCCAAGTGTTTCTATATTCTGGCCGAACTGCGCAGGCGCTGCAAAATCCCTGTGTGGCATGATGACCAGCAGGGGACGGCCACGGTTTGCCTGGCCGGGCTGATCAATGCTCTCAAAGTCGTCGGAAAACGCATCGAGGATGTCAGGATAACTCTAGTTGGTTCGGGAGCAGCCAATATCCGCATCGGTGCACTCTACATGGCCTATGGCGCCAAGCCTGGCAATCTTATCTTTGTTGATTCCAAGGGTACTCTGCACAAAGGCCGCACCGAGTTACAGAAGACCCACAGAGAAAAATGGGAGATGTGTCAGCTTACCAATAGAGATCAGCTCGTCGGTGGAATCGAAGAGGCGATGCGGGGAGCTGACGTGGTTTCAGCTGCATCGACCCCCGGTCCGGATACTCTTAAGAAGGAATGGGTTGCCCAGATGGCGAAGGATCCCATCGTCTTCACGACGGCGAACCCGATCCCGGAAATGTGGCCCTGGGATGCCAAAGAGGCGGGCGCGGTTGTTGTCGGCACCGGGCGCTCCGATTTTCCCAACCAGATCAACAATTCGCTGGGGTTCCCCGGAATCTTCCGTGGCTGCCTTGATGTCGCCGGCACGACGATTACCGATCAGATGTGCATCGCGGCGGCGAAAGAACTTGCGAAATGCGCTGAAGACAAAGGCCTCAGCCCGGATTACATCATCCCGAAAATGGACGAGCCGGATGTTTTCATTCGAGAGGCGGTGGCTGTCGGGATGAAGGCGATCGAGCAGGGAGTCGCCCGCAGGATTCTCACCCGCGATCAACTCTATAGAACGGCGGAACTGATGATCAGCCGCGCCAGGAGCGAGACGCAGGTGAAAATGCAGGAAAGAGTGATCCTGGCCGCACCCGAGTAAGCTGGGACGACGTAGTTGGAGAGAGAGCCACAGGAGATCTCCTGTGGCTCTTCCCCCCTCAAACTCTACACGAAACGTACTTTCGGCTCTTTTCTTTCCGGTACCCGGTAGTATTTGGCATCGGGGTACCCAAGCATGATGGGGTAATGGTGCGGGTTTCGCTCTGGTATTCCGGCAAAGCGCTTCAGTGAAGGAAGGTGCAGCAGTGCTCCCTGGAGGAGTCCCGCCCAGCAGGTTCCCAATCCCATCGCCGGCGCAAGCAGATCGAAATATGAAAGAGCCAGAGTAAGATCGACCATACCGTTGATTGCCTCCTTCGGTGCAGTGGCGATCACGAGGACAGGGGCATCTCGAAGCACCGAATCATACCCTGCGTCCCAAGCCGCCACCGCTGCAGGGAGATAGGGACTCGTCGCCAGAACCTGCGGATCCTTCACCAATTCACGCAACCAGTCTACCGTGAGTCCGGAGATTTCCTTCAGGCGTGTTCTGTCGCTGACTACGAGCCACTCGACAAGCTGGCCGTTGCCCGCCGTGGGAGCGTAGCGCGCGCCATGAATCAGCTTCAAGATACGTTCCTTTTCCACCGGCTTGTTCAGGAAATGCCTTATCGATCTTCGGGAGCGGAGGAACTGCAGCGCCTGCTCCTCGCTGATCCGCAGTTCTTCCCGGATCGCTGGGGAATTCCCCGACGGAATCCGCTCATGTTCCAGAGCGCCGTAGGGACAGACCGCTACGCAGTGACCGCAATCGAAACAACCAGCTTCACGTCCGGGCGTGACTTCCGGAATCCCGTCTGCCGACATGCGAATGATCGTTCCCGGGCATTCCCGGACACAGAAACCGTCTCGTTTGCATATGTTCCGGTCGATTCTCAAAAACCCCATGATCCTCAATCCTCCTTCTGCGTATCCGTTTATATCAGAGAAAATCTGTGATAAGAAGGTGTCCTGAAACGGGCAGAGCATAGTAGCGAGAAGAGCTTTTTGTCAAACCGATATCCATTGACAAAGCTCTTTTGAAAACGGAACAACTATCCGCCGGTCCTGCTGCCTGTTTGTGCTAAGGTGTCGGCGGCTTTCAACCGATTGAGCAACACATGAACAGGCGAAGTCGCACACGATTCAAGACCGATCTGACAGTAAACGTGACCTCTTCGGACCTTCCCGGCGGTACATGCAAGGCGCGGCTCGCGGACCTTTCGGTTCACGGTCTCAGTCTCATCATGAAACACAAACTTCCTGAATCCGCTACAGTGACGGTTGAATGGGGTAGCGTGAATTTCACGGGAGAGCTCATCTACTGCCAGCCTCACAGGGAAGAGTTCCTGGTCGGATTGAAGGTGGAGGATCCGGTGTACGAAACCGCCCGGAAGTATGCAAGCAACCCATCCTGATAATTCCAGATAGCACCGATCTCAACACTTGCGCAGCGGCAATCCGAGCAGTCTGTTGCTTTCGCAAGCGTCCTTTTCGTTGTACAATCGGCCGACGTTCAGGAGGTTCAGATGACAAAGCATACGTTCCGATCGGCCCTGCTGGTAGCCTGCATGATCTCGGGGCTGATTCTGCGGCCGGCGCTCTTTGCCCAACAGGATGTGAGCCTGGTGATGCACCGCGCCGGATCAGGGTTTTTCTCCAATCCTTTCAGCATTTATAGTGGACGAGAACTTCCGCCGGTGGTGCTCGACAACACCGCAAGAATTGAAGATCTCATTGATAACGGCAAACTCAACCTCACGCTTGCCGACGCCCTGGCTCTTGCGTTGGAGAACAATCTTGATATTGCCGTGCAACGCTACATACCGGAGTACTCCCAGACAGACCTGCTTCGCAGCAAGGCGGGACAATCCCCGCGCGGCTTTTCCGGCGGTTCAACCCCTGGAGGATTGACGTCAGGTGCTCTTGGGGCGGGAATAAGCGGATCGGGGGCGGGATCCGGCGTCGGTTCCGCCGGCGGAATCACCGGCGGAGGGGGAGCAGTCCAGGTGGGATCCGCCGGGAACTTCGACCCCACCCTGAACGTAAATTTCAGCTATAACCGGGTCACCTCTCCTCTCAATACCAATGTTGTCTCCGGAATCTTCAATGTGGTAGGTGAGAATACGGCCTTCACGGCCAGCTATGCGCAACTGTTTTCACTCGGGACCAGCTACTCGCTGACTCTAAACGGGCAGCGGCAGAGCTCGACTCAGCAGAATCTCCTGTACAACCCGGCTTCGGTGACCAGATTCGCGATCGGGGTGAACCAGCCGCTCCTGAACGGCTTCGGCCGGCTCTACAATGAGCGGTATATCATTGTTGCGCGCAACAACACGAAAGTCGCAGAGGACGTGTTCCGCCTCCAGGTCATCAACACCATCGTGGCGGTTGAGAATGCCTATTGGGAGCTGGCCGCTCACCAGGAGAATGTGAAGGTGGCCGAGCAGGCGTTGGCCGTCGCCGAGCAGCTCTACAAGGACAACAAGATACGGGTTGAAGTCGGCACCATGTCTCCGCTTGACGTGACATCGGCTGAATCGGAAGTTGCCGCCCGGACAAGAGACCTCACTGTGGCGCGGACAAACCTGCAACTGCAGGAAGCCACGTTGAAGAATATGCTGGCCATGCGGGTCGATCCAGTACTCGATGCCGCTCAGATAGTCATCAGGGATCCGATGCCGAACCCTCAGGAGTCCGACATTCCGGAGACTCAGACTGCCCTGGCGGCCGCCTTTGAGATGAGGCCCGAACTCCGCCAGGCGGAGATCGGCCTGCAGAACCAGGATGTCTCGGTTCGCTTCACCGATCAGAACCTTAAACCGAGTGTTTCGGTATTCGGATTTTACGCCGGTTCAGGGCTGCAGGGCTCCAGTGAGAACTCCAGCACGGGATTGGCGGACGCGTTCGCTCAAAGCTTCAGGGCGAAGTATCCGCAATATGCCGGGGGCTTCAGTCTCTCGGTACCGCTGCGCAACAGGACGGCGCAGGCCGACAATCTCCGCTCCCAGCTTGAAAAGAACCAGCTTCTGATAAACAGGCAGCGTTCCCGCAACACCATCGCGATGGAGGTTCGCAAGGCTGTAATTGGGCTTATCCAAGGCAAGGCCCAGGTCGAGGCTGCGCGCAAGGCCGCCTCACTGGCACGCGAAATGTGGGAAGGAGAAAAGATAAAGCTGGAAGCCGGCGCATCCACTTCCTATCAGGTCATTTTGCGCGAACGGGATTTCACGAATGCGCGCCAGGCTGAAGTCGCGGCCATGGCGAATTATGCAAAAGCACTCGTGGAAATGGACCGGGCAAGAGGGATTACACTGGAGCGGAACAGGATCGACTATTCCGATGCCTTAAGCGGCAAACTCTCCCGCGTTCCAGCGCCTCCGTTAGGCCCGGACAGGCTCAAGGAGGGGAATTGATGCATTCCAGGACAATTCCCTTCGTCCGGGCCGCTCTTACGGCTCTTCTGCTGGTGAGCTTTTCTGTGATATCCGCCGCGCAGGAGAGGTTAGCTATGCCGAACCTCAGCCGGAATCCGGAATGGTTCCCGCGGTTTTACAAACCTTACCTGATGCAGAAAGTCCCACAATCGGAGCTGTCGAATTCACTGGAGCTCCTCCGGATGATCGAGGACGGCAGGCTGCGGGTATCGCTGACAAACCTGAAAAGCGCCGTCAGTGAAAACAACCTTGACATAATGGCGACGAGGAACAGCGCCAATTATGCCTGGACAGATCTCCTGAGGGTCAAAGGGGGCGGGGCTCCTCGCGGGGGCGCGGGAATGCAGATCCCGAGCGGTCTTTTCTCAGGGGCGATCGGAGCCGGTCTCGGAGGTGGCGGTGGCGTAGGAGGTTTCGGATCCGCGGGCGGTATCACTGGAGGTGCCAGGCAGGTTTTCGGATTTCCAAGAGGAACCTATGACCCGTCGCTGGCAATCGGCTTCAGCATCGACCGTACCAACAGTCCTCTGAACTCGATCGTGGTGGCGGGGTTGCCCGAGGTGGAGACCAGGTCTGTTGCTCTGCAGGCTCGTTATTCGCAGGCGTTTAGCACCGGTACGAGTCTGAGTGTCAGTCTCAACAATATGCGTCAGAGCTCCACCCAGCGTTTTCTCCGGTACAATCCGGACGTGGTCTCGCAGCTCTCCATCAACTTCACTCAGCAGTTGCTCAGCGGTTTCGGCAGATCGGTCGGGCGGCGTTTCATAGAAGTCGCCGAGAACGAAGAAGACATCATGAAGGAGAATGTGCGACTGCAGGTAAACACAACGCAGGCGCAGGCGCAGGGCATCTACTGGGAACTGGTTGCCGCCCGTGAGAATGTAAAGGTCGCCGAGCAGTCTCTTGCAGTCGCTCGGCGGCTCCTGGAAGAGAACCGGCAGAGAGAGGAAATCGGGACCCTTTCCGGACTCGACGTTATCACTTCGGAGTCCGAGGTCGCAATGAGGGAGCGCGATCTCGTTGCATCCAGGACAGCGCTGCAGTTGCGCGAGGTTGAGCTGAAGAACGTAATGAGCCGTGATCTTGCCGGGCTGCTGGATTCCGTCCAGATCGAAGCGGTGGACCCTCTTCCCGAACCGCGCGAAAGCGATATTCCAAGGCTTGCTGATGCGCTGTCAGTCGCGCAGAAAAACAGACCCGAACTGCGACAGGGTCAAATCAACCTGAATATTCAGGATATCGCGATACGGTACGCCAAAGATGCTCTGCGTCCCAGCCTGCTTCTCTTTGCCAATTTCAACAGCTCGGGACTGTACGGCAACCGCATCTTCACCGATTCGAGCGGTGCCACCGTCGTGCTCCCCGGAGGCTTGTCGCAGGCCCTGCGGCAGGTGAGGAATTGGAGTTATCCGGATTATGCCGTGGGAATTTCGTTTTCGATCAACATCCGGAACCGCGCCGCGGAAGCAGACGTGTACAGAGCCAGGCTCGAGAAGCGACAGAGCGAGACTACTCTGCAGCGCACCCGCACCAGAATCGAACTCGAGGTGCGCAAGGCCCTTATAGGACTGGTTCAGTCGAAGGCTCAAGTCGAAGCTGCTCACAAGGCGGTCGAATTGAGCACCGAATTGCTGGCTGCGGAAGAGAACAAACTTCTTGCCGGCGCGTCCATACCGTATCAAGTGATAACACGGCAGCGTGATCTGAGATCAGCGCAGCTGGCTGAGGTCAGGGCGCGCGTCGACTATGCCAAAGCCCTTGTGGAACTGGGCCGGGCGACGGGCAGCCTGGACTGACGCTCGCTGAATTCTCACCTCGAGAATGAGATCCCGATTCCGGTCGTATAGAGGAAATCGTTGGTCTTGCGCCCGGCTACCGGCCGGCTCAGGTAACGGTCGCTTACCGACATGTTCCAGGAGAGCCATTTCAATATCCTGGTCCCCAGCCCCAGATCAAAATTCACCCTGTACCCTGGTTCATTGATCTTGTTGAACATTCGATAGCTCTGAGTCAGGCTCGTGGAGGAATTGAGTTTCAGGGTGTACTCATTTCCCCAATAGAATTCGGCGTCCTTCTGCGATCCGACTGCGTCGAAACTCGAGCGATTGTACGCCGCGCCCCCGAACAGTTCCAGGGCGCTGCGTTCGGTCTTCAGGGCACGGAAGCCGAGGCCTCCGCCGATGACGAAGCGGAGATCCAGGTTTTGAAAACGGTCATATTCATAATCGTTGAAACCGTTTAGAAACAGCCGGGGACCGACATTGTGACTATAACCTATTCCTCCTCGAATGGCTTCGGCAGTATCCTCATTTATGCCGTTTATCAGGGCAGTGCTCTTGATAGCGTTGAAATGAACGGAGGTTTTGTCAGTGGCGGTAGTGCGGTTTGCCGTCAGCGCAGCCGTGTATGTCAGGGTTCTTGAGTTGCCGGCAGTCCCTGCGAACCCGATCGTGCCGATTCCTTCCCATAGTCT
The DNA here is from genome assembly GCA_012719355.1 of Acidobacteriota bacterium. Lineage (GTDB taxonomy): Bacteria > Acidobacteriota > UBA6911 > UBA6911 > UBA6911 > UBA6911. The sequence continues at coordinate 51,821 of JAAYAM010000214.1, read as the reverse complement.
GCCCCATCCTGAACGCGTCAGCCGGTCGAACGCAAGCTGCTCATCCTCGCTGCGCAGGATGACCACATCGTCAGGTGTCAACGCGACTGATGACTGGGATCCGGTCAGTTCGACTTTTCGTTCCTTAAGGCTGAAAACCCCGTTGATTGTCTTGCCGTCAGGGAGAACCAGATGCAGCGGTTTGTCGGCCGCGACGAATTCCACCTGGCTCCAGGGAGTGATGACTTCGCCGAACTGGTCGGTTTTGATGGTGAGTTTGTTCCCCTCTTTTTTTACGATCGTGCCGGTTAAGCGGTCGCCGTTCTTGAGTATCACCTGATCCGCCATAAGAGCGGGTTGGGAAAGCAGAAGAACCGAAAGAAAAAGACTGCAGCGGGCCATGCCTCGAAATATTCGCATTTGATTCCCTCCAGATGACCGCTCCCGGCATGCATGAACCGGGTGCACGGATCACCCCTTCTTATAGGCTGTTGGAACAAGGCAGGCAAGCGTTTTCTGCGCACGCTCCGGCAGAGCCTGCAACAAATGCGAGAGGTTACAGGCGGTCCTTCAGCAGCTTGTACCGTATGCCGTCGGCCAGTGCAATATAACTTGCTTCGAGGATGTTTTCCGATACTCCGACCGTCGTCCAGTTCTCGTCGCCATCGCTCTGCTGGATATGGACCCGTACTTTGGATCCGGTCCCGTGACTTCCTTCAAGCACCCGGACCTTGTAGTCGGTCAGCTGTACGGAACGAAGCGGTTCGAAGAACTGATTGAGAGCAAGCCGAAGAGCTCTGTCGAGTGCGTGAACCGGACCATCTCCTTCGGCCACAGTGTGGACAGAGCGGTCGCCTACCCGTATCTTGACCGTCGCCTCGGAAGTGACTTCGCCTGTCCTGTGCATGTCGGTGACGACGCGGAAATTGTCAATTCTGAAAAACTCCCGTTCGCCGTTGAGCGCGGTTTCCATCAAGACCCGTATTGATGCTTCGGCTGCTTCAAATTCATAGCCCTGGTTCTCGAGTTTCTTAATCCGGTTCAACGCAGGCCTGAGCTCTTCTTCGTGTTCGGCGATGTCCACGTTCATCTCACGCGCCTTGTACATGAGATTGCTCTTGCCCGAAAGCTCGGAGACGAGGACTCTGCGGGTGTTTCCCACCATCTCCGGTTCGACATGCTCGTAGGTCTTTGCGTCTCTTATGATGGCACTGACGTGGATGCCCCCCTTATGTGCAAAAGCACTTTCACCCACGAACGGGAGGTCCTTGCGATGGGGCAGGTTGGCGATCTGGCTTATGAATCTGGATGTGTTGGTCAGAAGCTGCAGCCGCTCGGGGCCGACCACGGTATATCGCAGTTTGAGTTCCAGATTAGGTATGATCGAGCAGAGGTTGGCGTTTCCGGCGCGTTCGCCATAGCCGTTCATGGTCCCCTGGACGTGAACCACGCCCGCCTGGACCGCGGCAAGCGTATTGGCTACAGCCAGGTCGGAGTCATTGTGGCAGTGAATGCCGAGAGGAACCTTTACCGTTGCTTTCACCCGGTGGATCGCCTCTTGCAGCTGGTGCGGTAGAGTACCGCCGTTTGTATCACAAAGCGTGATGAGATCGGCTCCTCCGGCTTCGGCGGCCCGCAGTGTCTGGAGTGCATACTCGGGATTTGCGGCGAAGCCGTCGAAGAAATGCTCCGCATCGTAAATGACCTCCCTCCCTTTCGACTTCAGGTAAGCGACTGAGGCTTTGATAAGGTCGCAGTTTGCATGAAGGGAGATTCTCAGGGCAGTGTGAACATGGAAGTCCCAGGACTTACCAAAGATCGTGACGACCGGGGTGTCGGCTGCGATCAGTGCATTCAGATTGGCGTCTTCATCCGGGCTGTTCTTTGCCAGCGCTGTGCTGCCGAATGCCGCGATTCTGGCCGACCGCCAAGACAGGGATGCTGCGCGACTGAAGAACTCGACATCCTTTTCATTAGAGCCGGGCCATCCTCCTTCGATGTAGTCGACCCCGAACTCGTCCAGCCTGCGAGCTACCCTGAGTTTGTCCTGCACCGAGAAGGCGACGCTCTCTCCCTGCGTCCCGTCCCGCAATGTGGTGTCGTAGATCCGTATTTTCACGCGAGCTCTCCGTTATCAGCTTCTCTAACAAAAAAAGCCCTCACCCGCCTGGCGGATGAGGGCTCGGTGCATGCACCATTGCAAGCCTTTACCCGCCGGGCGATACCCCGGTGATGATAATAATGGCGATGCCGATATGGGTTATGGTGCGCTGAGCCATGTTTCCTTATACCAAGATACGTAACATTGCCATATCGTTTTCATGATGTAAACAGAATTTCTCTTCCAGGATACTCATTCGAGGCGGAGGCGGATCTGAACGATCTCGGGACGATTTCCCAGCCGCACCGGCGGACCCCAGGTCCCGGCGCCGTTGGAGACATAGTAATGAGTCCCGTCGATCTTCCTGTATCCCCAGGCGACTTCGTACACCTGTTCGACGATGTAGTTGACGGGCCAGAGCTGCCCGTAATGGGTATGGCCTGACAACTGCAGATCGATCCCATACCTTGCCGCTTCGGACAGTCCGAACGGCTGATGATCCATCAGGATGACCGGAAGCTTGCAGTCGACTTCCTTCATCAGTTCTGAAAGGTCCTTCCGCCGTCCCCCATTGAACCGTCCCAGCGAGCGGTCTTCGCGGCCGACGAGAAAAAAGGAATCGTTCACTTTGACGGTCTGGTCGCGCAGCATGATGATGTTGTGGTCCATCAGATATGCAGACGCCGGCTCCACTCCCCCTATGTACTCATGGTTGCCGGTGACTGCGAATACGCCAAAACGCGACTCTATGTTGCGAAGCGCTTCTCCGAGATTTCTGCTGATGACCGGTGCAAGGTCTTCATCGACAATGTCTCCCGGCAGGAGTACCACATCGGGTTCAAGGGAGTTGATCATGCTAACGATCCTGTTGACTCGCGATCGTCCCACGATGGAGCCGAGATGGATGTCGCTTACTGCGACAATACGGAGTCCCTTCATTTCAGAGGCCTTCCCTGTGACTGTCAGGTCAAGAGTCCTGATCCTCGGAAAAAGCGCATTCACATGCCCAACGAGCAGGAGCAGTGCCACGACTGTTACGACGCTTCCGGCAGCAATAAGCTTTGCCCTGGAATAATCATTCGTGACGGCGGAGGGATAGAAGGGAAGGAAGTGGTTGACCACTCTGACGACGTCAAAGAGCAGTGCAGCAAGAAAAAAGTAGAGCATCGCCGCAATCCAGAAGGAACCGGTCCAGACCAGCACGTCCGAGAGCGGAGAACGCCAGGCGCTTTCAAGGAGGCGGCCGCCGAGGAATGATGCGGCGATAGTCCAGAAGACAATCGTATACAGGCCGCGAAACCGGGAATCTGACGGAATTGCCTGCAGGCCGCGAATGTAGATGTAAAGGCTGACCAGCCCCATTACGAGAAAGAAGACCGAGACGAATATCAAGAAGCGCGAAATTGGCATGCTCATCGCCGTACTTTACCAGATTTCTTTTCCGCCGCCACCGGCTGCTGTCACGCCATGATGCAGATTTTGCCGAAATGCCCTCCTTTTTGCATCATCTTCAATGCCTCGGGGAATTCCTCAAATCGGAACACCCTGTCTACCACGGGACGCATACGATGAAGGGTGATCGCCTCAGTCATCGAAAGGAACATTTCGCGGGAACCTACGAAGATACCCTGGACCCGGATTGCATTCATAAGGACGGGCACGATGTTTGCCTCGCCCTCACGCGAGAGGACTCCGATAAGGCTGAGCGTTCCCCCGCGTCTCAGAGCAGCAACCGACTGGTTGAACGTGCCCTTGCCTCCTACCTCGACAACGAGGTCGACGCCGCGCCCGTTGAGTTCCCGGACGTGTTTTCCCCATTCCGGCACTTTCCTGTAATTGACCATCATGTGCGCGCCCAGTTCGGCCGCCCTTTTGAGTTTTTCGTCGCTGCTCGATGTTATGATGACTCGGGCTCCACACAGCAGGGCGAATTGCAGCGCAAAAATGGAGACTCCACCTGTCCCGAGAGTAAGAACTGAATCGCCGGGCTTTACTTTCCCCTGTATGACGACCGCATTCCATGCCGTCAACGCCGCACATGGGAGAGTCGCGGCTTCGACATAGTCCAGGTGTTCCGGAATTGTGACGAGTCCGTCCTGATGCAGCGCGACGTACTCAGCCAGAACTCCATCCCTTCCCGCTCCAAGCGCCGTCCTGGCATGCTCGTCGGTCTGGGTTCCTGAAGTCCATCGTTCAAAAAAAGTATTGGCTACCCTGTCTCCCGGTTTGAATCTTTTCACTTCCTGCCCTACTGCAACGACTTCGCCGGCGCCGTCCGACAGCGGGACCTGCGGGATCTTCAGCCTTGGGTTGTAGCTCCCCGTCACCGTCATCAGGTCGCGATAGTTGAGGGACCATGCGTGCATCTTCACCAACACCTGATCGGCTGCAGGCTGTGGGACAGGATGATCGACGACGGTCAGTCCATCGAACCCGAACTTCTTCATTTCGTATGCCTTCATACACTTTCCTCCACCAGCTCTCTCCATTGTGACAGAGATCAGGGATGCGTGTTACCCCGTATTGTGCCGGAATGCCGAATCGTGCGTGTTTCACCAATTGGATGTTTGATCATACTTTTGTCTTCAGAAGAGAGGCGCTACGGTAGTACAATGAACCAGTTTCCCTTGGAGCCCCAAAATGATGACGCGATCGCTCCGAGTGCTTCTCGTCAGCGGCTTGCATGGCAGCACTGTCCTGAAAAGGCGGCTGCAAAGGTATGCGTCTCTGCAGGCGTACGAAATCTCGTGTACCCGAGGGCTGGAGGAAGCACAGAACCAGTTGCAGAACACTGAATACGATATTGTATTGCTCGATCTTCCCCTTTCGGGCAGAAAAGCAAGGAAGGCAGTTCAGGCTCTTCATCTCATCCAAAAGATTCCGGTCATCTGTCTTACACGCAGGGGCGGGCTTGCTCAGGGAACAGGGTTATCTGTTGTCGGCCGCAAGGATCTCGGGGCAATTTCGCGCACCATAGCCCGAGCCATTGCCGGGGTGAGTCTCAACCGTACGTCCGAACTGATGGCTGAATGCCGGAAGCTTGTCGTGCGCGCGACTTCAGAAGAAATGCTTTTGTCGAGCGTCTGCCATATCCTTGTGGCTAAGGGAGGCTACAGCTCTGCGTGGGTAGGGTTTTGCTGCGACGACGAATCCTGCATTGTCTGTGCCGCTTCCTGCGATCCTGGGGAAGCTTGTGTCAGAGCAATCGAGATGGACCAGGCGGCTGGTTCTGAAGCACGGGTGTTCTATGCGGCGAGAGGGGAGTCGTGCTGCCTGCGGCCATCCGGGTGTAGTTGCCGCTCAACAATAGTTTTGCCGATGAAGGCTGGCGGCCGCGCCTTTGGGGCACTCGTCATATGCGATTCGTCCGACACTGCCTTTGAACACAGCCGGATCCGCCTGTTGAGAGAATTGGCGGGTGATCTTGCGTTCAGGATCAACGCTCTGCGCACCCGGTGTGAACTGAACGTGGCGCTGCAGGACCTGCGGCAGCGCACAGCTCAGCTGCGCACTCTCGCCTCTGAGTTGACGAACGCGGAAGAACGTGAGCGGAAGCGCCTTGCGCAGGCTATACACGACGATCTTCAACAACTCCTTGTCGGAGCAAGGTTCTGTGCCGATTCGCTGCTGAACGGCGTCAAGGATCCGAAACTGCGGGAATCGGCGCTTCAGCTGAATGAAATTCTGAACAAGGCGATTGAAAGCTCCCGTTCCCTCACGTTTGAATTGAGCCCGCCCGTTCTCCACGATGCGGGACTGGCGCGGGCGCTGCATTATCTGGCCCGGCGCATGGAATCAGTCCACGGATTGTCGGTGACCGTAAACGCGGACGAGCAGGCTGAACCTGAGGCCGAGGATCTGCGGGTCCTGCTTTTCCAGGCCACCCGTGAGCTCCTTTTCAATGTCGTCAAACACGCTCGGGCCGAAACGGCTAAGGTAACGATGCGGAAGGGGAAGGGCAACCTCGTGGAGATTGTTGTTACGGATGAGGGCGTCGGATTCGATCCGGGGAAAGCCGACACCGAGGATTCGCAGAACGGATTCGGTCTGTTCAGCATCAAGGGGCGGCTTGGTCTGGTGGGCGGACGACTCGAAGTCAGTAGTACTCCCGGGCACGGAACCAACTGCACGATCGTCGCTCCGCTCGGGAGGATCTCGGATCCTGAGTTGGGGTGGGAGGGTGGGGTCTCGCACGCGAAACCGACCGGAGGATTGATGCGTGCAGGTCCCAGGCATGGCAATCCCGGCCTGTCCTCTGATTGCACCGGCGAATCAGATTCAGTCTCCAAGTCATAGTCGCGGGACAGCCTCACGCACTGATGAAATCAGTGTCTGATGCCCGTCTGATGCGCTTTCGCCTTGAACACGCCGTATGAATGACTTATAAGTATCATTCCGCGTTTGGCTTAGAGGACTACCATTATAACGAGGGAGGAAAGGTATTAAATGGCGCTCATTGACTTCGGAGGCATCAAGGAAGAAGTTGTCACTCGAAAAGAGTTTACTATGGCCAAGGCGCGCAGCGTGCTCAAGGGCGACACGATCGCGGTGATCGGTTACGGCGTCCAGGGGCCGGCGCAGGCCTTGAACATGAAAGACAACGGATTCAAAGTAATCGTCGGACAATCCAAGCAGTATCCCGCGGATTGGGACCGCGCCAGGAAGGACGGATGGATACCGGGCAAAGATCTGTTCAGCATTGAAGAGGCTTGCGAGCGGGGTACCGTCATCGAAATGCTGGTTTCAGATGCAGCCCAGAGGGCGATCTGGCCCATTGTCGAGGAACGGCTGGAACCTGGTGACACGCTCTATTTCTCTCACGGATTTTCAATAGTCTACAAGGATCAGACGGGTGTTGTTCCGCCGCAGGACGTTGACGTGGTCATGGTTGCTCCCAAGGGATCCGGGACATCGCTGCGTCGCAACTTCCTGTCGGGCGCGGGAATCAACGCCAGTTTTGCGGTCGAACAGGACGCGACGGGAAAAGCGCGCGAGAGGTGTCTTGCGCTCGGCATCGCGATCGGTTCGGGGTATCTGTTCCCCACAACCTTCAAGAAAGAGGTCTACAGTGATCTGACCGGCGAGCGCGGAGTTCTGATGGGCGCAATTGCGGGAATGATGGAAGCGCAGTATGACGTGCTGCGCAAACGCGGCCACAGTCCCAGCGAAGCTTTCAACGAAACGGTCGAAGAGTTCACCGAGAGCCTGATCCGGCTCGTCGGGGAAAACGGGATGGACTGGATGTACGCCAACTGCTCGGCCACGGCACAGCGCGGTGCACTTGACTGGAAGCCTAGGTTCAAGAAAGCTGTGATGCCGGTATTCAACGAACTGTACAAAAGCGTGGCCTCGGGTGTAGAGACTGAGCGTGTTCTCAAGAGCTGCGGGCGCCGGGATTACAAGAAGCAGCTGACAAAAGAATTGAATGCAATGGCCAACTCGGAAATGTGGCTGGCGGGAAAGGCGACCCGCACCTTGCGTCCCAAAGAGCCTGCGAAGAAAATCTCGTCAAAGACAAAGGGGATCGTAGGTCGGGCTGCCAACTGACGTTGGCGCGGGTGCGCCCGTAGAATAGTTTACCTCCTTCGTTGATGAGCCCCGGCGGATCCGTAAAGGGCCGTCGGGGCTGCAACATACAAATTATCCAAGTTATCCAAGCACTGACATGACAAACGAACTGTTCCAGACTCCTTGGAATTTCCTGGGACTGCCCGATGAGATTTCTGCTCCGGACCGTTCCAGGGGATGGTTACTGTCGATACCCTATGAAGCGACAACTTCCTATGGCGCGGGCACTCGTGAAGGGCCGGCGGCGATCATCGCGGCCTCCCGTCAGGTTGAGCTCTACGATAGGGAGTTTGATTCTGAACCCGTGATGGAGTACGGTATCCATACTACTCTCCCGCTCAATCTTGTGCATAGCTCTCCCGAAGCGATGATCCAGTCGGTGGAGTCGGCTGTCGCCGCACTCCTGTCGGGGCCGCAGAGGCCCGAGGTACTGGGCGTGCTCGGAGGGGAACATTCGATTTCCGCCGGAGTGGTGCGGGGACTGGCGAAGGTTGACGGTTCTGATTCGCTTGTGGCCGTACACGTCGATGCGCACTCGGACATGCGTGAGGAGTATGAGGGATCTCCTTACAGTCACGCGTGCGCCGCCAAGCGCATTTTGGATGTCTGCCCGGTCTTCCAGATCGGGATTCGCAATCTTTCCATCCAGGAAGCCTCATTCCTGCGCGGCTGTTCTCAGGTGAAGACGGTTTACTCGGAGGAGGCGGCCGATCCGTCAGGGAAGTATCTGCGGGACCTGGCCAGGTTTGTGAAGAACAAGCAGGTGTTTTTCACGATTGACCTGGACGGCCTGGATCCGTCAATCATGCCGTCCGTCGGGACCCCTGAACCGGGCGGCATATCATGGGAACGAATGCTCGATATTGCACGCACCGTTTTCGGCAATGCCGGGCGTGTGCCGGTGTTTGATGTTGTGGAACTGGCCCCGATTCCAGGCTTCCGGGCGCCGGATTTCCTGGCGGCTAAACTGGTATACAAGCTTTTCTCCTATGCTCTGGCTGGGAAGAAGAAGGCAACTGATAAGAGGAGACAACAGCAATGGGCGAAGTGAAGCTTCCCAAGAGATTTGTCAGCAAATACCCGCACAAGTTTTCCAAGGGAAAGCAGCAGTTCCTGCGGGGACAACGAATTCTCCCGAATCCGGTTACAGGAAAGGAACCGCTGGCGGAGCTGATCGACAACACGTTTCTTGCGTACAACGCGGGACGGCTGCAGGAAGCATGCCGGCTGTTTACTGAAAAAATGCTCAAACCCAATGTGACGGTCGGGATGAGCCTTTCAGGTGCCATGACTCCAGCCGGACTCGGTTCCGGTGTAATCGTGCCTCTGATCAACGCGGGCTTCATTGACTGGATCGTTTCCACCGGGGCGAACCTGTATCACGACATGCACCACGCGATGAACATGCCGCTGTTCCGTGGATCTCCTTTCTCCCCGGATCCGGAACTCCGGAAACTCGGGGTTGTCCGTATCTACGACATCCTGCTCGATTACAACGATGTTCTGATGGCGACGGACCACGTTCTGCGGCAGGTGCTGATGCAGCCCGAGTTCCAACATGAGATGGGAACGGCCGAACTGCACTATCTCCTGGGCAAGTATTGTGCAGAATTCGAGAAGCAGACGGGACGCGAGAACAGCTCGGTACTCGCCGCCGCCTATCGTGCAGGAGTTCCATGCTACTGTCCGTCTCCGGGCGATTCGACGATCGGGATGAACATCGCGGGCCTCGAATTGCGAGATAACGGATTACGCATCAATCCGTCGCGGGACGTCAATGAAACCACCGGCATCGTGCTCGACGCCAAGCGCTCGGGCCAGAAGACGGGGACGCTGCTGATCGGTGGCGGATCTCCCAAGAATTTCACGCTGCAGACAGAACCTCAGATCCAGGAGGTGCTGCGCGTGAAAGAAGAAGGGCATGATTACTTCATCCAGTTCACCGATGCCCGGCCCGATACCGGAGGGCTTTCAGGCGCCACTCCGCACGAGGCGGTGACCTGGGGCAAGGTCGATCCGACCCAGCTTCCCGATGCGGTTGTCTGCTACGTCGATTCGACTGTAGCGTTCCCGCTCCTCGCGCACTACGCCATGTCCAAGGTAAAGCCGAGGAAACATAAACGCCTGTATGACAAGCTCCCGAAGATCATGGAACTGGTCACAACCGAGTACTGGAAGAATAACAAGACGCTGTAGCGACAGGTCATGATCAGATTATCGCTATTGAAAGAACTGGCGCACACTCACGGCACGCCCATCTTTGTCGTCGATCATGATGCGATACGCAGGAACTACGCGGAGTTCAGGCGATATCTTCCACGGGTGCACCCTTACTATGCTGTCAAGGCGAACTCCGATCCTGCGATCATACGAACACTCTTTGTGATCGGCTCAAGCTTTGATGTGGCTTCAATAGCCGAATTCAACCTGGTCTACGACAACATCCGCGACCTGCCGGCCGAAGAACGCCAGAATTACATCTGGGACAAGGTTATCTACTCGAATCCGATCAAGGACAGGCGCACGCTGCAGGAGCTGGATCAGTACAAACCGCTTGTCGCGTTTGACAACAGCGAGGAGATAACGAAGATCCGCAGGTATGCGCCCAATGCGGGACTCGCCTTGCGGATCCGCGTTCCCAACACGGGATCGATGGTCGAATTGTCGAGCAAGTTCGGCGCTTCTCCAGCCGAAGCGGTGGATCTGATCGCCATGGCTTCCGATGCCGGGCTCGTGGTTGAGGGTCTCGGGTTTCATGTGGGGAGCCAGTGCGCCAATTTCGAAAACTACGTCCAGGCGCTTTCGACTTCAGCTGCAATAATGGAAGAAGCGCAGACGCGCGGATACAGCCTGAAGCTGCTCGACATCGGAGGCGGATTTCCGGTGCGCTATGATCCGCATGTCAGGCCTTTCCGGGAATTAGCGCGAATCCTCCGGCGGGAGCTCGACCGGCTTTTTCCGAAAGAACTGGAAATTCTAGCCGAACCGGGCAGATTCATGGTCGGAAGCGCGGCGACACTTGTTGCCGAGGTGATCGGAAAATCGGAACGTGACGGCAAACCCTGCTATTACATCAATGACGGCATCTACCACACGTATTCCGGGATACTGTTCGATCACTGCCAATACGAGATCAAGTCGTTCAGGAAAGGACCCAAACAGATCTCCGCGGTCTTCGGGCCGACCTGCGACGCGCTTGACACCATTTCTCAGGCCGAAGCGCTGCCGGACCTGAAGCTGGGAGATCTGGTCTATACGGAAAACATCGGCGCCTACAGTCACGCGTCTTCGACCTGGTTCAACGGATTTCCGCCGGCAAAGGTGGTACACGTAAACGAGTGACCTCCGGGTCGTCCGCTAACCGTTTCTTCTCTCGAATTCCTTCATAAACGACACGAGCGTGTCGACGGCTTCCGGGGGAACCGCATTGTAGATGCTGGCGCGAATGCCGCCCGAAATCCGGTGACCCCTCAGGCCGAAAAGTCCTTCCTTCTCGGCGTCGGTGACGAACCTGTCTTCGAGCGCCTCGCTCGACAGGCGCCACACGACATTCATTGTGGAGCGGCTTTCCTTTTCGACCGGGCAGAGCCAGAAACTGCTGGAATCGAGCGCTGCATAGAGCGCGGCGGCCTTCTTCTCATTCAGCTCTTGAATTGTCCGCACTCCGCCCTGTGCTTCGGTCCAGTCGCAGATCAGCCTGACCATGTAGACGCCCCAGGTGTTGGGCGTATTGTACAGGCTGCCGTCGGCGATGTGGGTTGAGTAGCGCAGGATGATGGGCACGTCTTTGGGTGCACGTTCGGCAAGGTCCTTGCGTATTATCACTATCGCGAGCCCCGATGGTCCCAGATTCTTTTGCGTGCCGGCATAAATGAGGCCGAATCTGCTTACGTCGATGACTCGGGAAAGGATTTCGCTCGACATGTCTGCGACGATCGGCGCTTCTGTTTCGGGCAATCCCGTCCATTGCACTCCTCCGATCGTCTCGTTGGAGCAGATGTGGAGGTATTCGGCGTCTGATCGCAGACTCAGTTCCGACGGTTTCGGCGCACGAGAGTATCCGTCCTCCTGGCCGCTCCATGCGACGTTTACCCGTCCCGTGATCTGCGCCTCCCTGATGGCTTTCGATGCCCAGACGCCGGTATCGACATAGTCAGCGCTCTTCCCCGGACGCCTCAGATTCATCGGAACCATCGCGAACTGAAGGCTTGCTCCTCCCTGCAGAAAGAGGATGGCATGCGTCTCAGGGACTCTCAGGAGTCTTCTGACTCCCGATGCCGCGTTGTCGATGATCTCTCTGAACTCTTTGGATCTATGGGACATCTCCATCACCGACATGCCTGTGCCGGCGTTTTCCATCAACTCGATCTGCGCTTTTTCCAATACCGCCCGAGGCATTGCGGCAGGCCCTGCGTTGAAGTTAAAGACACTTGCCATACGTGTTCCGCTCTCCTATTGGACAGCATACTATAGTACTCCTCCCACACCGGTTAAAAGCGTTTATAGAGCCGATCGGGCAAAAATGGATTTTGAACAGCCCCGATCCTGCTGGTAGAATCGACACCACGCAGCCGGACTGCAGCCTGGCTTTCATGATTGTATGGCGTTTCATTTCCGCATCCGGCAAACCCTTGTGGAGGATACAATATGGCAGAAGAACGCGATGACAGTCCCGGCTCTACGCCGGGATTGACCCGGAGAGGTTTCCTAAGTTCCGTCAGCGCAGGAGCCGTAGTGGCCGTCTCGTTGAAAGACGCACCACCTGCTGCGGCACAGGAGATTGAAGCGACCGGCAGCACTGTGACCGTCAGTCTGCACGTGAACGGAGCAACGCGGAAGGTCCTGGTTGAGCCGCGGTGGACGCTGGCATACGTGCTGAGGGAAGTGCTTGGCCTGACCGGGACAAAGATCGGATGCGAGCGGGGTGAGTGTGGCGCATGCACCGTGCTGATAGACGGCAGACCCCGCTACTCATGCATGACCCTCGCGGTCGAAGCCGAAGGACATGAGATCACCACTGTAGAAGGTTTGCTTGAAGGGGAGCGGCTGGGTCCTGTCCAGCAGGCTTTCCTTGAAGAGGACGCTTTCCAGTGCGGATTCTGCACTCCCGGACAAATCATGGCGGTCGAAGGATTGCTGCGGGTAAATCCAAGCCCGACCATGGACCAGATCCGGACCGCAGTGAGCGGCAATCTGTGCCGTTGCGGAGCCTACACGAACATCTTCAGCGCGGCGGCCAAAGCGGCTGAATTACGTAAGCAGAAGGGAGGCGCCTGATGACCGAATTCTACGACAGACTTGAGGAGAACTTCCGCAACAGCTTCGAACCGCCCGCCCCTTCTGAAGACACCATGGATCCTTGGGGCGAGACGCGCATCGTGGGTAAAGGGATTCCCCGGGTTGATGCATATGAACGAGTGTCGGGCAAAGCCCTATTCACCTACGATGTGATTCTTCCCGAGATGGTTTACGGCGCCATACTCAGGTGTCCTCATGCCCACGCGATGGTAAAGCGCATCGACACCAGCGCCGCAGAAAAGATGCCTGGCGTAGTGGCTGTGATAACCGGCAGTACGCCGGGCGCCGACATAAGCTGGTACGGGGCTCAAAGCAAGCTTTTCGATCCACACTGCCGCCACCAGGGAGAAGAAGTAGCCGCGGTCGCGGCCCAGACTCCTTATCAGGCATGGGACGCTGCAAAAGCGATCAAGGTGGAATACGAAGAACTCCCGTTTGTGGTGGACGAAGATTCTGCGTTGAAACCCGGCGCTCCGGAGATCCATCCTGGCGGCAATGCCGCCGGAAAACCGAGGCCGCAAACGAGAGGAGACGTCGAGAAGGGATTCGTGGAAGCCGATATCGTGCTGGAAGAGACGTTTCGCACTCCAGTCCAGATGCACACGACGATTGAAACACACGGATCCGTGGTGAAATGGGACGGCGAAAAGATCACGGTGTGGGATTCCAGCCAGGGGGTCTACGACGCGGGCCTGATGTCATTCGCACGCACCATGAATATGCCTTACAACAACGTGCGGTTTCTCTGTCCCTACGTCGGAGGGGCTTTTGGATCGAAGCTCGAATTGGGGAAATACACCATCATCGCCGCGCTTCTCTCGCGCAAGGCATCGCGGCCGGTGAAACTGATGCTCACCAGGGAAGAGACCATGCTGTGCGTGGGCAACAGGCCCAATGCGAAGATGACGGTCAAGGCCGGGGTGAAAAAGGACGGCACCCTCACGGCCCTTCAACTGACGTGCGTATTCACGCCGGGCGCTTACTCGTCGATGGCGTTCGTCGGATTCCTGTTCCAGGAATTATACAAATGTCCCAACGTGATGGTTCTGGAGAGCGGGATCTACACGAATGCCGGACGATCGCGCGCATTTCGCGCCCCGGGTTTCCCGACTGCTGCATGGTCGCTCGAACAGATGATGGACATGCTGGCAGAGAAACTGAACATGGATCCGGTGGAATTCCGGCTCAAGAATTTCACCGAGATCAGCCCGTCACGGCGTGTCCCCTATTCCAGCGCCGGATTGAAGGACTGCATTATCGAAGGAGCGAAGAAGTTCGGGTGGAGCGAAGCCAAGGCGACGAAGACTGAGTCTGGCCATATTAAACGGGGTGTCGGGATGGCTGCCGGACTGTGGATGATGGGGTCCGGCGGACCGCCGTATACTGCAGAAGTCAGGATGTTTGCGGACGGCGGCGTGACCGTGAAGACGGGAGCGATGGATCTGGGCACGGGGACGAAGACGACGGCTGCCATGGTGGCGGCCGAAGAGCTTGGGATTCCCGTGGAAAATATCCGGATGATCAATGCCGATACAGCCATCACTCCATACGCATCGAGCAGCGGCGGCAGCATGACCCTGGCGAGCCTCGCGCCGGCGGTACGAAGGGGAGCGTGGCTGGTCAAGCGCCAGATTTTTGGCTGGGCCGCTGAGATACTGGGGGTGACGGCGGACGATCTGGAAATCAGGGATAAGTCAATCGTGAGCCGCAGCAACCCTTCCAAGAAGAAGACGCTCGAGGAGATATTCAGGACAAAAGGTGTGCTGGATGTCATAGCAATAGGGAACAGGGAAGCCAACCCTGCCGGCAAGGCCGTCATGCCGTTTTCCGCGCAGTTCGCTGAAGTCGAAGTCAATACCAAAACCGGCGAAGTGAAAGTCGTGCGCCTCGTCGGGGCGAACGACAGTGGCCGCGTTGTTAATCTTAAATCTTACGAAAACCAGGTTTATGGCGGCATGACACAGGGGCTGGGGTACGCCCTTACTGAAAAACGCGTAATGGATCCGCAGACCGGAAAGATGTGCAATACGAATTTGCATGATTACAAAGTCCCTACCGCACTGGACGTTCCGGTACGCCCCGAGGTCGTTCCAGTCGATCTGAAGGACAACGAGTGCAACAACGTCGGATGTAAAGGGCTGGGCGAGCCCGGGCACGTTCCCACTGCGGCCGCGATTGCCAACGCAATCTACAATGCCATTGGGGTGCGGCCGACTGACGGTCCGGTGGACAACCGGATGATCCTGGAACTGCTCAGTAGAAAGAGGAGGGGATGAGCCATGATGAACAACTTCTCATATGTCAAAGCCGGCTCGCTCGCTGAGGCAATCAAGGCATCGAGTGCAAAGGACGCCAGGCTGCATGCGGGCGGGACCGATCTGCTCGGCTGCCTGCGCGACGAGATTTTTCAGACCGAAAAGATCGTGAGCATCAGCAACATCCGGGAGTTGAAAGGCATATCCTCCCGGACCGACGGCAGCATGAGAATCGGCGCTATGACTACGCTGGCCGAAATTGCCGTCGACAGCGGTATCGTTGCGAAATACCCGGTGCTTGCAATGGCCGCGAACTCCGTCGGAACTCCCCAGATCAGGCATCAGGGAACCATCGGAGGGAATCTCTGTCAGAAACTCCGCTGCTGGTACTATCGTAGTGATCTCCGGTGCTTCAAGAAGGGAGGAAGCACGTGCTACGGGTACAACGGGGAGAGTCAGTATCACGCAATCTTTGGTGGAGGCCCCTGTTTTGCCGTCCATCCCTCCGACATGGCGGTGGCCCTGCTGGCTTTGCAGGCGCAGGTCTCGATTGCAGGGCCTTCTGGCAACAAGACCGTGAAGATCGAGAGTTTCTTCGTTAAGCCCGACAGCGTCATCGACAGGGAGACGATTCTTCTTTCCGGAGAAATCCTCACTGGCGTGCAGCTCCCCGCTGTCAAGGGTGAGATGAAGAGTGCCTACCGAAAAGTCAGGACGCGCGGATCGTGGGATTTTGCTCAGGCCGGAGTCGCGATAGCGCTGCAGTTGGACAACGGTATTGTCCGGACCGCCAGAATCGCCCTTGCCGGAGTCGCTCCTTATCCCTGGAGGGCTGCTTCAGCCGAAAAGGTTCTGGAGGGACGGAAGATCGACGCCGCTGTCGCTGTTGCTGCCGCGGAAGCCGCCGTTGACGGTGCCACTCCGCTCAAAGACAATGCCTACAAGGTCGAAATGGTCAAGGGGGCTGTCGAGGAGACGATCTGCCAATTTATTAGTTGATTAGTCCTTGACAACACCGCCAGGATACGTAGAATGCGCTCGGTGCCGGGTGAGGCCATTGTTGCGAAAAGGCTATACTAGTTCATGATCCTGTTGAAGCCTCAGTCCGGCACCCCAGCGCGATTCAGGGTGTAGGCTTCGATTGCCCGAGCTGATGTTCCCCCGCCGCAGTCGCCTTTTCATACCCGTAAATTCATAGTTCTTCCCGGTTTTGGCCTATTTTCTGTGCGGCACGCAACCGGAGTTGGTAATATGAGATACTTATGAGTTTCGGCGGTGACGATAAGTGGAGTGTCGTCAGGAAACGCGCGGCGAGGAAGGCCTGCGTGCCCGCAGCATGGGGAATTTTGTGGGAGTGGACCAATGGCAATATTAACCGAACGTGTTGAATGCAAGGAATTGCTGGAGAAGCTCGTTCCTGTTGAAGAAGCCGTGAAGTATGTTCATGATCGCTGCAAAGTCGCGATCAGCGGATTTACGAAGACAGGCGAGCCGAAGGTTTTTATTCCGGCACTGGCACGCCATCTGGCGCAGAACGCGCCCAAGACGAAGATAGGACTTTTTAGCGGCGCGTCCCTTTCGGAAGATGTGGAGAACCCCATCGCTTCATTCGTGGGTAAGCGCGGACCGTACATGTCGTCGAGTGTATCGCGCAAGATGATCAATGCCGGCGAGATGGATTTTACCGATGTCCATCTTTCTTCCTTTGCTCGAAACCTGCTCTATGGATTCTACGGTGACATCGATCTGGCTGTTGTCGAGGTTTCCCGTATCCGCCAGGACGGCAGCGTGATTCTGTCCTCTTCCGTGGGAATCTCCGCCGAAGCGTTGAAGATCGCCAAGAAGATCATTTTGGAAGTGAATCCATCGATTCCCGATTACACGGGCTTTCACGACATTGCGCTGCCGAGTGTCCATCCGAGAGTGGGATGGCCCATCCCTATCGTCAATGTAAACGACAGGGTCGGAACTCCATATGTAGAGATCGACAAGAGCAAGGTAGTCGCGCTGATCCAGTCCGACAAGCCTGACTACCCGGTCGCTTTCAAGCCGACGTCCGCTGCGGACAAGCAGATCGCGCAAAACGTAATCGAATTCCTGTTGTACTGCCAGGGGAAATTCAACTGGGGAAAACGGCTTCCTCCGATCCAGTCCGGCGTCGGGAACGTCGCCAATGCCATCGTCAGCGAGCTGTACGAATCGCCGTTCCAGAAGATCCGGTTCTGGACTGAAGTATTCCAGGATGGGATGATGCGCTACGTCGAGGATGACGACAAATTCGAGAGCGCATCTGCGACTGCCTTCTCGTTTTCTGAAGCGAGCAGGCTGGAATTTCAGCGGTTGTTTGCGCGCTGCCGCGAAAAGGTGGTCCTGCGGCCGATGTGGCTCTCCAATAACGCTGAACTGATCACCCGGCTTTATGTGATCGCCATGAATACGCCGATTGAGGTGGACATATACGGGCACGTTAATTCGACGCACGTCGACGGTTCCAGGGTAATTAACGGGCTTGGCGGGAGCGGCGATTTCTTCCGGCACGCCTATCTGAGCATCGTGCATTCTCCTTCCGTGCGCCGGCTGAAAAACGGGCGCACCGTCAGCTGCATAATGCCCTACGTGCGCCACATAGATCACACCGAGCATGACATACATTGTGTGGTGACGGAGCAGGGTTTCGCCCTGAATACCGAAATACGGTCGGCACGGCGTCGCGCCGAAGATATCATTTCGAAATGCGCGCATCCTCATTTCCGGCCCGTGCTGCGTGACTATCTGAGGCTGGCCGGTGGAGGAGACGAACCGCGGGCCACCAATATGGAGGTGCTGCACAGCTGGTGGAAGGAATACGATGCCTGTTGCCGCAGCTTTCCCGATCCGGCACCGGAAGAATGATGGAATAAGGCAGGAAGTGAGCGCTTCCTGCCCTGCTTACCTGATAGTCCGCAGATACTGGTTGATGCAGTGAGCCGCTTGGCGGCCCTCGCTTATTGCCCATACGACGAGCGACTGTCCCCGCCGCATATCTCCCGCTGCGAAAACGCCGGGCACCGAAGTCATGTAGTTTGCGTCTGTGGCGACATTTCCACGCGAGTCCATCGAGATCCCGAGCTGATTCAGCAGCGGGTTCTTTGACGGGCCGGCAAATCCGAGTGCGAGCAGCACAAGGTCGGCTTCGAGTTCGGTCTCGGATTCCGGAATCGGTTCGAATGAAGGGGGCGGACCAACTCGCGTAGTGTGAAGTCTTGCGACGTTCCCCTTCTCATAACCGGAGAATCTGAGAGTCGCGGTGCTCCATTCCCGCAAGCCACCCTCTTCGTGAGAGCTTTCGACGCGCAGCATCAGAGGCCATTGTGGCCAGGGAGTATGGGGAGCCCGCTCCTCGGGGGGCATGGGCATGATTTCGAGCTGGTGAACGGAAAGCGCCCGTTGCCGGTGCGCGGTGCCCAGACAGTCAGCCCCCGTATCGCCGCCGCCGATGATGATAACGCGCTTGCCTGTGGCGAGGATTTCGTTCTTTGATCCCACCCGGTCGCCGGCGCAGCGCCGGTTCTGCTGCGTCAGGAATTCCATGGCAAAGTGTATGCCCTTCAGTTCGCGTCCCGGCACATTCAGATCTCTGGGATGCTCTGCTCCCCCTGCAAGAAGAACCGCATCGAATTTGCGACGCAGCACTTCGATAGAAAGATCGACACCTACGTGTGACCGGGGCTGGAACTCAATCCCTTCCTTCATCAACTGGTCGAGCCTGCGGTCGAGCACCCCCTTCTCAAGTTTGAAATCCGGTATGCCGTAACGGAGGATGCCGCCGATCCGGTCGGCCTTTTCAAACACGACCACGTTATGGCCGGCGCGATTCAGCTGCTGAGCCGCCGCAAGCCCTGAAGGACCGGAACCGATCACCGCCACGCGTCTTCCCGTCCTGATTTCGGGTACTTCCGGAACAATCCATCCTTCGTGGAAAGCTCTCTCGACTATCGCATGTTCGATGGCCTTGATTGATACGGGAGGCTCGTTGATGCCCAGTACGCATGAAGCCTCGCATGGAGCAGGGCAGACAAGCCCTGTGAACTCGGGAAAGTTGTTTGTGGAGTGCAGAGCGCGTATCGCGTCATGCCACCTGTCACGATAGACCAGGTCGTTCCAGTCCGGGATGAGGTTATTCAGCGGGCACCCGGTATGACAGAATGGAACCCCGCAGTCCATGCATCTCGCCCCCTGTTTCCGGAGACTCTCTCCGGAGAGCGGGATGTAAACGGGAAAGAAGTCCTGGATGCGCTCGCTGACGGGCCGCCTCTCCGGCGTCTCCCTCGTGTATTCCATAAAACCGGTAACCTTACCCATTGACGACCTGACTCGCTTTCCGGCTGTCGTCGACAGCCATATTCAGGACACGCCTGTATTCCTGCGGGAACACTTTTACGAACTGTGGCAGTACCTGCCGCCAATCATCGAGTATGCGCCGGGCGCGGGGACTTCCGGTGAGAGCGTGATGACGCCTGATCAGTTCCTGGAGCAATGCTATGTCGTCTTCCTGCAGCTGTTCCAAATCGACACTGGCGCGGTTACAGCGCCCCGAGCTGAATTCGCCCGTCTCATCGAGAACATACGCGATTCCTCCGGTCATTCCCGCGGCGAAATTTCTTCCGGTTTCCCCCAGAACGACGACGGTTCCACGCGTCATGTATTCGCAGGCGTGATCTCCGACACCTTCGACAATGGCTGTTGCTCCGGAATTCCGGACTGCGAATCTCTCGCCGGCCATTCCGTTGAAAAACGCCTCGCCGCTGGTGGCCCCGTACAGGACCACGTTTCCGACAATGATGCTTTCTTCGGGGGAGAATGTGGATTCCTTCGGAGGATATACTATGATTCTTCCCCCTGAGAGCCCTTTCCCGACATAGTCGTTTGCGTCTCCCTCGAGTGTGAGGGTGACTCCCTTCACGAGAAACGCTCCGAAACTCTGCCCCGCGGAACCGGTGAAATGGAACCGGACAGTGTCGTCGGGCAATCCACCGGAACCGGTGCGACGCGCGATCTCGCCGCTCAGCATCGCCCCGACAGTGCGATGGATGTTACGGATCGGGAGCTTGATCTCGATGCGGGTTCCGGTTTCAAGTGCATCTCTTGCGTAATCGATCAGTCTGTAGTCCAAAGCCTGCTCGAGTCCGTGGCTCTGGGGTATCAGGCATCGGCGGCCGACGCGTCCTGGAACAGGCGGGACGTAGAGAATTGATGAGAAATCGAGCCCCTGTGCCTTCCAGTGATCGATGGTATCCTGCATGTCCAGCATGTCGACCCGTCCGATCATCTCGTCCATCGATGAGAAGCCCATGCTCGCCATCAATTCCCGCACTTCACCCGCCACGAAGAAGAGGTAATTGATGAGATGTTCCGGCTGCCCCTCGAATTTCTTCCGCAGCTGAGGATCCTGCGTCGCTATTCCGACCGGGCACGTATTCAGGTGGCATTTGCGCATCATTATGCAGCCGAGCGAAACAAGAGGGGCAGTCGAGAAACCGAACTCCTCCGCGCCGAGCAGCGCTGCAATTACCACGTCGCGGCCTGTCTGCAGTTTCCCGTCCGTCTGGAGGCGGACACGGCTGCGCAGATCGTTGAGAACGAGCACCTGTTGGGTTTCGGCAAGCCCGAGTTCCCAGGGGACTCCCGAGTGTTTGATCGAGGTCAGGGGCGACGCGCCGGTGCCGCCGTCATGTCCGCTGATCAGGATGGCGTCGGCGTGAGCTTTTGCGACTCCCGCGGCAACAACCCCCACTCCCACCTCGGCGACCAGCTTCACAGAGATTCGCGCCTGCGGATTGACATTTTTCAGATCGTAGATCAGCTGTGCCAGGTCTTCGATCGAGTAGATGTCGTGGTGCGGGGGTGGAGAGATCAGCTGTACCCCGGGGATCGAGTGGCGCACCCTGGCGATGACCTCATCCACTTTGTGACCCGGAAGTTGTCCTCCTTCTCCCGGTTTTGCACCCTGGGCGATCTTGATCTGAAGCTCGTCGGCATTTACAAGATAATTGGTGGTGACACCGAATCTTCCTGATGCTACCTGTTTGATTGCGCTTCTCCTCCAGTCGCCGTTCGGATCGCGTGCGAACCGCTCTTCATCCTCTCCACCTTCTCCCGTATTTGAACGCGCACCTATGCGGTTCATCGCTACCGCGAGTGTTTCGTGCGCCTCTTTGCTGATCGATCCGAACGACATCGCCCCGGTGGCAAATCGTTTCACGATCTCGCTTGCCGGTTCGACCTTGTCCAGCGGCAATTCATGGACTGCTTTCCGCAGGCGCATCAGTCCGCGCAGGGTGCAGAGCTTCCGGCTCTGATCGTTCACCAGCTGTGCGTATTCCCGGTATGTTTCCTGGCTCGAGGACCTGACCGAATGTCTGAGCTTGCTGATGGTATCCGGATTGAACAGGTGGTATTCCCCCTCGACCCGGTAATGGTACTGTCCGCCTGATTCGAGTTCGCATTCAGCTTCACTCACGGCAGAAAACGCGTGGTCGTGCCGAGTTTTGACCTCCTGTGCCAGCACCTCGAGTCCGACCCCTTCGATGCGGGAGGGAGTCCCGGTGAAGTACTGATCGACAACGGATCTGTTGAGGCCGATTGCTTCGAATGCCTGCGCTCCCTGGTAGCTTTGCAGCGTCGAGATTCCCATCTTGGAGAGGACCTTGAGGAGGCCCTTGTTGATTGCTTTCTCGTAGTTGTGGACGGCCGCCTCCAACGACATCCCTTCCGGAAGCCACCCTTTGCGGTGCAGGTCCCCGATTGTCTCGATGGCAAGGTAAGGATTGACCGCACTTGCTCCGTATCCCAGCAGAAGCGCGAAGTGCATGACTTCTCTCGGTTCCCCCGATTCGACGATGATGCCCGCCTGGGTTCGGGTCTTCTCCCGCACCAGGTGGTTGTGCACGGCCGTCAGGGCGAGAAGGCTTGGTATCGGGGCCCAGTCCTGCTCTATGCCGCGATCGGAGAGGATCAGGACTGTATAGCCCGACTTTATCGCCAGCGAAGCACGGCGGCAGAGCCCCGCAAGAGCTCTCTCCAGCTCCCTACCTCCTCCGTCCGGGCGCCAGAACATCGGGAGCGTGGTGGCAAGGAAATCGCCCCAGGAGAGGCGACGTAATTTCTCCAGATCATGATTGGTCAGGATCGGGTGGCTGAGTTTCAGTGTATGGCAGTGCTGCGGCGTTTCATCCAGAAGATTGCGTTGACTGCCGATAAAGCTGGTGAGTGACATCACCAGTTCTTCCCGGATGGGGTCGATCGCCGGATTCGTCACCTGCGCAAAGAGTTGTTTGAAATAGTTGAACAGGAGCTGCGGCCGGTCGGACAGGCACGCCAGTGGAGTGTCGGTTCCCATCGACCCCACGGGTTCCTGCGCCTGGGTAACCATCGGAACCAGGATCATCTGAAGGTCTTCGCGTGTGTATCCGAACGATCGCTGCCTCTGCAGGATGGAGTCGAAATCGGTCGGGTGCCAACGGGGCGGATCCGGAAGATCGTTTAGCGTAGTCTGATTCTCCGTGAGCCACTGCCGGTAAGGACGGCGCGCCGCCAAGTCCTCTTTTAGCTTCCTATCGGGCACGATCTGTCCTGCTTCCATGTCGACGAGTAACATGCGGCCCGGCTGCAGGCGCCCTTTGAATCTGATCTCTTCGGATCTGGCCGGGAGAACGCCGGTCTCTGAAGCCATGATGACGAGATCGTCGTTTGTTACCAGGTAGCGTGCCGGACGAAGACCGTTCCGGTCAAGCGTCGCACCGATGACGCGGCCGTCGGTAAACGCGATCGCCGCCGGGCCGTCCCATGGTTCAATGAGGGATGCATGATATTCGTAGAAAGCCCTCTTGGCAGGAGGCATTGACGGGTCGCCGTCCCATGCCTCCGGGATCAGCATTGCCATGGCATGCGGGAGGCTGCGTCCGGACATGTAGAGCAGTTCCACAACGTTGTCGAGAATGGCGGAATCGCTCCCGCCCGGCATGACAATCGGGAAAAGCTTCTTGATGTCATCGAAAAGTGGGGATGCAAGCGTTGACTGGCGCGCTTCCATCCAGGCCCTGTTTCCTCTCAAGGTATTGATCTCACCATTGTGGCAGATGAAGCGGAAAGGATGGGCAAGCTGCCATGTCGGGAAGGTATTGGTTGAGAAGCGCTGGTGCACAAGGCACAGCGCGCTCGAGGCAAGGGGGTCGGAAAGCTCTTTGTAGAAGTTCGCTATCTGGGTCGCTAGCAGGAGTCCCTTGTAGACAATTGTGCGGGACGACAACGAGGGAATTGCGAAGAAATTCTTGTCCCGGATTTCGGATCGCTCCACCTCCGCTTCCGTACGTTTTCGGATGACGTACAGCTTTCGCTCCAGCGTTTCCTGGTCCATCCCGGGGGCCCGTCGGACGAAGATCTGCTCTATGTACGGCTGAGAGGCGCGGGCAAGGCGCCCGATAGAATCGGCTGCGATAGGGGTGTCTCTCCATCCCAGAACTGCAAGCCCTTCTTCATGTACGATTCGCTCCAGAATGCCTTCGCACAGCAGCCGCTGGTGGCGCTCAACCGGCAGGAAAACCATTCCGATTCCATACTCGCCGGGGAGCGGCAGTGTGAAACCGAGTTTCGCACACTCGCGCTCGAAATAGCGATGCGGAATCTGAATCAATACGCCGGCTCCGTCGCCGGTTACCGGGTCGCTGCCACTTGCCCCTCTGTGCTGCAGGTTGACGAGGATTTGAATGCCTTTGACGATGATTTCGTGCGATGCCTGTCCCTTGATGCTGGCGATGAATCCGAGTCCGCAGGCATCCCGCTCAAACCGCGGGTCATACAGGCCTTGTGGTTCCGGGAGTGCGTTGTTGTTTTCCGATCTCTCCATTCACCCTCTACTTTCTTTCAGGGCCTGACGCCCCTGTCGTCCCCAAAAAACGGTAGATGCTTTACACCCCAGATTCAATATGCCGGGCTATTTCTTGAAACGGGAGGGGGCAATCCGGTATTTCTTCACCTTGTAGTTTAGAATACGTTCCGTGGTGCCGAGCAGGCGGGCGGCCCTGCTGCAGTTTCCCCGTGTGGTTTTTAGTGCGTCCAGAATCAAGTCTTTCTCATACGATGTTACGGCGTCATTGAGCGACACCTTGACTATGGTGCCGGATGATTCGGCCGTTTGGAGAGTGGGAGGGAGATGGTGCGCGTGCACCACCGTCCCGTCGCATATCAGCACAGCCCGTTCAATTGCGTTTTCGAGCTCCCGGACATTCCCGGGCCAGTGATAGCTCATCAGCATATCTATGGCCGGCGTCGATATGCGCCTGATACTCTTCCTGTGTTCCTTGGTGAATTTTTCGAGGAAATAGTCCGCCAGCGCCATGACGTCCGGCTTTCTCTCGCGCAGCGGCGGGACAAAAATGGTGAATACGTTCAGCCGGTAGTACAGGTCTTCGCGAAAACTTCCGTCGGTGATGGCCTTCTCGAGATCCTTGTTTGTGGCGGCGATCAGCCGTACCTTGACCTTGATTGTTTCTGTGCCGCCGAGACGCTCAAATTCCCGCTCCTGGATGACCCTCAACAGCTTGATCTGGGTTGTGAGGTTCAGGTCGCCGATTTCGTCCAGGAACAGAGTCCCCCCTTCAGCCATTTCGAACCGCCCAGGCTTGCGTCCCTGGGCACCGGTGAAAGCTCCTTTTTCATAACCGAAGAGTTCGGATTCGATCAGGGTATCGGGGAGTGCGGCGCAGCTAACCTTGACGAAGGGTTTCTTCGCCCGTGGGGAATTATAGTGTATGGCGTGCGCGATCAGTTCCTTGCCGGTTCCGGATTCTCCCCTTATCAGTACCGTGGTGCCAGTTCCCGCCACCTGCGCAATCTGCTCGTACACATGGCGCATGCTGCCGCTGCCACCTACCATGTTAGAGAAATCGTAGCGTTCCCGGAGTTCTTCGCGCAGGTGGATGTTTTCGTCGACCAGTCTTTTCGTCTCAGCCTCAACAAGCCGCTCGACCCTGACGGCCTGGCCGATCATGGACGCGATCACTCGCAGGAACTTCAAAGACCTGTCGTAGTCCCGGCCTTCCCTGAAAACCAGGTCCACCGCAAGCGCTCCGACAGTCTTGCGGCCCAACACGATAGGGACGCAGATGAAGCTGAGTTCCTGTTTGAGTCCCTTGCGCTGAGCGGCGCGGTTCAGCAGCATGGGTTCACGGCTCGCCTGCGGGATTACGACCGGTTTCCCGCTTTCTACCACTCTTCCCGTCACCCCTTCTCCCAACTTGTACAGGGCCCGCTGTCCCTGGGCCGTAATACCGTTGGAAGCTTCGATGTAGAGCTCGGAGTCGGAATTAAGGAGCGTGACGGCGCTTCGAAACACGCCATGGCGGTGTTCGAGGATTTCCAGGACCTTGTGCAGGGAGTGCTTGAGATTGAGCGTACCGGAAAGAGCGTGGTTCATCTCGAGGAGTGTCGCCAGCTTCTTTGTCTCACTCTCGGCATCGCGCATATGAGTCTCTACAAAATCGTCATGTACTATACAGGATCTTACGAAAGCGTGGAAGGAAGAAGAAAAGGCAGTCGAGCGAACCGCAGGACGGGAAGTGCGTAGCTCTGAGAAAGTTTTCCCTTGCGTGAAGGGCCCCTCTGTCCCGTATACTTACCAATCTGCGTTTAACCGTTTCATGAACCCATACCGAAGGGGGTTTTTAATTCTGTGAGCATCAGTCAACTTGCGAGATCCATTAAAGAATCACCTACTCTGAAGCTGAACGAAACAGCCGCGTTGCTGAGGGAAAAGGGTGAACCGATCATTCACCTCGGCGGAGGGGAGCCCAAGAGCAGAGCCCCTATCGACGCGATCATCAACTGCACCGCCATGGTCAACACGGGAGAAGTCCGCTACACTCCTGCAGACGGCATTGTTGCTTTGAAGAAGGCGATTATCCGTTATACCGAAGAGCACTATGACAAGCTCGTTTCACCGAAGAATGTGATTGCATCAAACGGTGCGAAGCAGGCGATAATGGTGGCTCTTTATACGATCCTCGAGCCCAAGGACGAGGTGATCTATCCGACTCCTTACTGGGTCAGCTATCCCGAAATGGTGAAGCTTGCCGGGGGAATCCCGGTGCCGGTCAAGGCCGAGGACGGATCTTTTCAGCCGACGGTGCAGGAAATCGCCGATGCGGTCGGCCAGTACACCAAGGCCATCATTCTCAATAGCCCGAATAATCCCTCCGGTGCTGTGTATTCGGAAGACTTCATCGCCGAGGTAGTGAGGCTTTGCGAGAAGAAGAACCTCTACCTCATCATGGATGACACCTACAACAGGTTGATCTTCGATGACATCACGCCGGTCAACTGCTACCACTATGCGACGAACCACACCGAAAGCTCAAAGCTCATAGTGGTGAACTGCGTTTCCAAGATGTACGCGATGACGGGATTCCGGATCGGCTGGGCAATAGCCAACAAGGAAGTTGTTGCTGCCATGACCAACATTCAGTCGCAGCAGACTTCAGGTCCCTCCGCTCCTGCCCAGTGGGCGGCCGTCGGCGCACTGAACGGCGTCCAGAATTCAGTAGAGAGCCTTCGGATGAGTCTGCAGAACAACCGCAACGTCCTGGTTGAGCGCCTGGAGTCGATGGACGGAGTGCATGTGAGAAAACCATCCGGGACCTTCTATTCCTTCCCTGATTTCAGCGCTTACATGAAAGATTCGAGGAAGCTGGCCGAATTCCTTCTGGAGAAGGTTAGAGTCCTGGTTATGCCCGGGGTAGACTTTGGGATGGAAGGCCATCTCCGGATCAGCTTCTGCGGGACGATCAAAGACACCATGGAGGGGATGGAGCGGATCAAATGGGCCCTCGATCCGAACTCTCCAAATGAGCTATATCTGGGCGAAAGAAAACTAGTGAGGGATTGGGTATGAATCTTTATCTTGATATTCCATCCCCGGCTGCGAAGGAAGCCGGGATGGGAGCCAGCGCATTCGGGCTGTTGAACCACGGGTTGACAAACCTGCACAGGGTCTACTGGAATCTTCCCACGCCCGCACTTTATGAAGAGGCGGTCTTCCGCGGGGAAGGGCGTCTTGCCCACGCGGGACCGTTTCTGGTCAGCACCGCCAAACACACGGCAAGAGCTGCTGCAGACAAATTCGTGGTCATGGAACAGACGAACCGGGACGGCATATGGTGGGGCCAGTACAATCGCCCGTTCAACCCTGACAATTTCAGCGCGCTACATGCGCGCCTTCAGGGCTATCTTCAGGGGCGCGACCTGTTTGTTCAGGACTGCTATGCTGGTTCGGATCCGGAGTACCGGATGCCGGTTCGGATAATCACCGAGAAAGCCTGGCACAGCCTGTTCGCCCGCACGATGTTCATCAACCTCAAGACTCTGGATGAGATGAGGCGCCACATCCCGGATTTTACGGTAATCTGCGCGCCATCTTTCCAGGCCAATCCCAATGTTGATAATACTCGCACAGATACGTTCATCATTTTGAATTTCGCGGAAAGACTCGCGATTATCGGCGGGTCGGCGTATGGTGGGGAAATCAAGAAGACGATCTTCACGGTCATGAACTATCTTCTGCCGACCGAGGGAGTGCTGCCGATGCATTGCTCGGCAAATGTGGGTCCCGACGGCGACGTTGCGCTCTTCTTCGGGCTCTCCGGGACCGGGAAGACGACGCTTTCGGCCGATCCGGGTCGGCAGCTGATCGGCGATGACGAGCATGGCTGGAGCGATAACGGGATCTTCAATTTCGAGGGCGGGTGTTATGCCAAGGTGATCCGTCTTTCGGAAGATGCCGAGCCGCAGATTTACGCGTGTACCCGCAGATTCGGCACCATCCTTGAGAACGTGGTCTATGACCCCATGACGCGTTACCTCGACCTGAATGACGACATAATCACTGAGAATACGCGCGCCGCCTATCCTCTTGAATACATCGACAATGCGCTGCCGGCCAAGATGGCGGGACATCCGAGGAATGTGATTTTTCTTACCTGCGATGCTTCAGGCGTAATGCCTCCGATTTCGAAATTGAGCCCGGACCAGGCGATTTATCACTTCATTTCAGGCTATACGAGCAAAATCGCCGGAACCGAGATTGGACTCGGTACGGAGCCGGAGATCACGTTCAGCACCTGCTTCGGTGGCCCATTCATGGTTCACACGCCCTACACGTATGCCGAGATGCTCAAGGCGCGCATCATCAGATACGGCGCCAACTGCTGGCTGGTGAATACCGGCTGGACCGGCGGCCCCTTCGGTGTCGGGAAGCGCATCAGCATCCGTTATACCAGAGCACTGCTGAACGCAGCATTGAGCGGCACCCTTCTGGAAATGGAGTATCAGAAGGATCCGGTTTTCGGGTTCGAAGTGCCCAAGGCTTGTCCGGAAGTCCCCTCTGAAATACTTGATCCCGCAAACACCTGGGGAAGCCGGGAGGAATACTACCGCAAGTACGATGCGCTGGCCGCCCGCTTCATCGACAACTTCAAGTTGATGAGCTCCGGCTGTCCGAAGCACATCCAGGAATTTGGACCGAAGCGTCTGACTTCGTTCACCGCGGTCAGGTAAGGCCATATCTCTCTGTCTTTGTGCGGGCTCCCTCGCCGGAGCCCGCCTCTCGCCAGGCTTTTTCCCCTCCGAGTTCAAGAGTTCCAAGGCACAGCGGGGCCAAAAGACTCCAAATTTCCCATCAATCGATCCAATTTTTTGAATGTGAGGGAAGAGAAGCCGCATGAAGGGAGAGGGCAATGTGACGTAAATTGCTGTGATAACGGTACTTATCCAGTGAGCGCAGATGACGGCGATCTGGCATGAAAGATGCTTGGGAATAGAGGAATTTTCCGTTATCCAAGCTCTGGCCCCAGAGCGAGGCTCAAGTGCTAAAGAGATTATCGCGGCCCCTTCCCGCGATGCCAGGGACCTTTTTGGTAGTTGAGCTGAGTTCGGGCCAGGCTTGGCCGGATTCTGGCTCTGTAAGTCAGAAACGGTAGTGATAATGGCCGGACGGCTCCACGGAGCCGTCCAAACGTTTATCCCCTACCTCTCTCCAACCAAGAATCGGGTTATTTGATTTCCGAGAAGATCTGGATGTAGGCGTCTTCCTTCAACTGAGTGATAAAGCGCTCCAGTTCGGGATTGAACTTCTTCTCATAAAGGCGGTTCTTGATCTCGTCCTTGACTTCTTCAAAGGGCCGGACGCTGGCCTCCTTGTGTGCATCGATACGGTAGATAATATAGCCTTCGCTCACCTTCTGTGGTGTGGAAATCTCGCCTTCCTTCAAACCTGCTATGGCCTTGACGGTCGCGGCATTGAGTTTCGATACGAGGTAGGTGCCGCTGGCTCCTCCCTTGGATGCGGTGCGGCCTTTGGAGTACTGGGTGGCCAAAGTAGGGAAGGATTCACCCTTCTGCAGGCGTTGGTAGAGGGCGTTGGCGCGTTCCAGACTGGCCGTATCGCTTCCTTCCGATACAATCAGCTCACTGAGGGTTACTTCTTCCGGAGTCGCGAAGTCACTCTGATGGTCCTTGTAGTATTTCTCGATTTCCGGGGTCAGTAGAGTGATGCGGGACCCGACAAAGGCACCGATCAGATCCTCGACAATGGTCCTTTTTCTTAGGTTCTCTCTCAGTTCTCTCAGGCTTGACCCCTGCTGTTCCAGCTGGGCCTCCAGCGTCTCGGTGTCCTTGATCTGGTATTCCTTCATGATCTGCTGGATAATATTCGCCACTCTGGAATCGACGTGGCTGTCGTCCATTTCAAGTTCCATTGCCTTCTGGTAGAGCAATTTCTGATTTATCAGGCCCTCCAGCGTTGCCTTTTCCGCCTGTCGGACCATCTGCTCAAGTTGATCTCCTGTGTACCTGGCTGCCATCTCGCGACGTACCTGTTCCATCTCTCGGTTCAGTTCCGACTGGGTGATTATGTCATCGTTTACCTGGACCAAAATCCTGTCTACGGTTTTAGCCTGCGTAGCATAGAGAAAACCCAAACCGAAAAACAACGGAGCGAGCCAAGTTAGCTTTTTCATCGAAAAACTTCCCTTTTATTAGTATTGAAGTGTACGTAATAATACCGGGTTCCGGGTTTCAGGTCTAGAAATACGGTATCTATAGTTGGTTCACCGGATTCGTATCTCCGAAAGGACCTTGTTGATGGCGTTGAAGAGCCGGTCCGGCTGATCGTCGGACAGTTCCATTGCCAGCAGCCCTTGCGGAGAGAAACTTGCCCGCTTGTTTCGGGTCACAAGTCTCAACAGCTTTTCCGCGTCGACTCTCGAGCTGTCGATGAAGCGGAAGAAGACCTGGTCTTTGTTCCTTTCGATCGACTGTATTCGCAATGCCAGCGTCTCCTGTCTCAGTTTTGCATAGCGGAACAGGTTTTCCACCTGTTCCGGATACTGTCCGAACCGGTCGACCATTTCCTGCCGCAACGCATCGAGTTCCCATTCATCCGAAGCGGATGAGATGCGCTTGTACATGCGGAGGCGGTGACTTGAATCGGCAATGTAGGATTGAGGAATGCGTATATCGAGATTCAGGTTGATGCTCGTCGATATCTCCTCTTCAGGGGTTTCTCCACGGAGTTCCTCCACCGTACGTTCGAGCAGCTGGCAGTACAGGTCGAAGCCGACAGCTTCGATATGCCCATGCTGTTCCCCTCCGAGCAGATTCCCGGCGCCACGGATCTCGAGATCCAGTGCGGCGACGCGGAATCCGGTCCCGAGGTCGCTGAACTCCCGAATTGCGGCGAGCCGCTTTCGCGCGACTTCCGACAGGGCTTCGTCCGATGGAACCAGAAGGTATGCATAGGCGCGCCTGTCACTTCTTCCAACGCGGCCGCGAAGCTGGTACAACTGCGACAGTCCGTAAAGGTCGGCGCGATCGACTATCATCGTGTTTGCTCTGGGAATATCGAGACCGTTTTCGATGATGGTGGTGCAGACCAGGACATCCAGTTCATTTCTGACGAACCGCAGCATGATCTTTTCGAGTTCCCGCTCGCTCATCTGTCCGTGCGCCACTCCGATTCTTGCCTGAGGGACAAGCTGCTGAACTCTGGCTGCAGCCGTGTAGATGGTCTCGACGCGGTTATGCACGAAATACACCTGTCCGTTACGGGCGAGTTCCAGTTCGATTGCGGAGCTAATTATGTCAGGGCTGTACTTGAGGACCGACGTCTGGATAGCCAGCCGGTTCTTCGGCGGCGTTTCAATCGTTGACATGTCCCTCAGCCCAAGAAGTGCCATGTTGAGTGTCCTCGGGATTGGAGTGGCGGTGAGGGTGAGGACATCTACGCGGGTTTTCAAAGCTTTGAGGCGCTCCTTGTGTGAGACGCCGAAGCGCTGTTCTTCGTCGACGATGACGAGTCCGAGATCTTTGAAGCGCACGTCCTTTGAAAGAAGCCTGTGGGTCCCCACGACGATATCGACACGGCCCGTCTCGAGATCCTCGAGAACCTGCTTCTGTTCTTTCTGAGTTCGGAAACGCGACAGCAGCTGGATCCGTACCGGGAAAGAGGTAAAGCGCTGCTGCAGCGTGTTGAAGTGCTGAAATGCAAGGACAGTGGTGGGTGCCAGGACGGCAACCTGTTTCCCATCCATTATCGCCTTGAACGCCGCCCTCATGGCCACTTCAGTCTTGCCGTACCCGACGTCTCCGCACAGCAGCCTGTCCATGGGACTCGCCGCTTCCATGTCGCTCTTCACCGCCGCAAGTGCGTCGATCTGATCCCTGGTGAGCTCATATTCGAAAGCGTCCTCAAATTCCTGCTGCCATGCCGTATCGGCGGAGTATGCGAAGCCCGAAACCATTTCCCGCTGGGCATAAAGCTTGAGGAGCTCTTCAGCCATGTCCCGCATCGACTTCTTGATGCGGGATTTGGTCTTCGCCCAACTCGTTCCTCCCAGCCTGTCCAAGGTTGGGCGTGTTCCGCCCATGCTGCTGTATTTCTGGATCAGGTCCAGTCTTTCAACCGGAACATACAGCTTCGCGTCGTTCTGGTAAGTGAGCAGCACAAACTCCTTGCTCGCACCTTCCATCCCGATTGTTTTCAGACCATTGAAAAGTCCGATCCCGTGATCTATGTGGACAACGTAGTCTCCCGGCTTCAGGTCCCTGAAGTCCGATATGAAAACATGCCTCTGGGCGGCTTTGCTCTTCCTGGGCAGGGCGGAATCCGCGTCATCGAAAATATCCTGACCCGAAAGCACCCTCAGGTTGACGGCAGGAAGATAGAAGCCGGAATGAACTTTTCCGATCCCCAGAACCACAGTGCCGGCGCCGTCGCTCAAAACATCCTCGTGCTGATTGTTGCGGCACAGATGAGCCGGTATGTCGTATTCTTTCAGGATGTCGCTCATGCGCTCGGCGCGGCCGGGATTTGAAAAGATGAAGGCTATCTTCTCTCCTGATTCCCGGAATCTGTTCAGATCGCCGATAGCTTCCTTTAGGTTTCCGTGATATTTCCGAGTCGATTGCGACGAGACATAGATGGAGGAATTACCCGAATCGCTGAGGCTCAGTTCCTCGATCTCAACCCGGGGGAAGCGGTCAATCGAGTTGCGGAATTCTTCCGCCTCCGCATAGATCTGTTCCGGGGAGAGAACCGGCTTGTGTGCTTCTATCCGGTCGACGAACCGCTCGTAAAGCTCGGCATGCATTTTTTCGAGCGTATTATCGAGGACCTCGCGCTCAAGTACGACCAGCCGGAAGTTTTGAATGTAATCAAAAAGGGTCTTGTCCAGCGGATCGGCCGCGGGCAGGAGGAACTCAAATGCCGGAAACAGCTCTCCCTGGCTTGCCTGCGCCAGTTCCTCTTCGAGGTGGTGCAGAAAAGGGGCAGTCCACAGAGTCGGCGCCTTCTCGGCCCATTCGCGCAACAGATTGCGGCGGACGCAATATTCCCGCATCGGGATGATTTCCGCAGATACGGCTGTTTCGATTGAACGCTGCGAGTCGACGTCGAACGTGCGTATGGATTCAATCTGATCCCCGAAGAACTCCAGCCGAAAGGGCCGCTCCATGTGAGGCGAGAATACGTCGAGAATTCCTCCACGCAGCGAGAACTCTCCAGGGTCGGTTACCGGATCGTCTGCGACATAGCCTGTTTCGAAAAGGTGCTCGCGCAGCATCTCGGGGGCGAGTTCTTCACCCTGCCTGATCATAAGGCAGTTGTTCAGAAAGCGTACTGAATTGTGCAGGCGTACCGCAGCGGCCCGGGCTGATGCTACTAAAACTCTTGGACCGTCGTGAAGAAGCTGCCAGAGGGCTTTGGCACGGGCAGACGAGATCTCCGGATGAGGTGAAAGGCCACGGTAAGGATCCACCTCCGGGCTCGGAAGATGGATCACCCTCACCGTAGCGGGGGCAAAGAGATCCACGTAGAACTGCAGTTCCTGCGCCAGGTTCTGGGCTTCAGAGTTTGACGGCGTTATCACTGCAACAGGACGGGATTCCGTGAGCACTGTTTTGGCGATGGCAATGCCCTTAGCCCCGCCCGTTGTCCCCGACACCGAGACAACGCGATCCCCCCCTGAAAGCCGGGCGGCCAGCTGCTGCATGGCACCGCTTTCCAGTGCAGCCTCGAACGTTCTTTTCAGCCTGATCAGATTTCGTCTCCAGCTTGAGAAAAAATGGAGAAATCCGCTTTCGTATCTATATCTCCCCGCGTTTTCCGAAACGGGCGAGGACCTTTTCAATGATCCCCGTAGTGGAAGAGCCTTCTACCAGCGGGACATTGAGGACGACTCCTCCTGCATTTTCAACCGTATCGCGTCCGACGATCTCGGAAATGCTCCAGTCGGCTCCTTTCACGAGCACATCCGGAACGATAAGATCGATTACCCGTCCGGGCGTCAGATCGTCAAAGAGAAACACGTAGTCGACGCTTGCAAGCGCGGCCAGGACTTCGGCCCTTTCCGGTCCGGGAACGATCGGGCGCGAATCCCCCTTGATCGCCCGGACGGAGCTGTCGCTGTTGAGTCCCACGACGAGCGCGTCCCCGAGGGAGCGGGCGTGATTGAGGTAGCGTACATGCCCCACATGGAGGATGTCGAAGCAGCCGTTGGTAAACACTACCTTTCTTTTCTGTTTCTGCAGTCCGTGGCGAATCCTTACAATTTCGTCGAGGGACTTGATTTTCGCAGTAGACATGGCAACGTTCGAGAATAGCAGAAGCAACAACCCTCTACAAGATTGAGTCGCCGTCGATCGTGGATATCGAGGTCAAGGATGAAAAACGCAACGAAGATGCTTGTTATCCTGATAATTCTGTCTTTCAGCTGTTCAAGAGGTCCTGTCGTCGAGTTGTCCCTCCTGTTCCACTCCGACACGCCGGGGTGGGCTCACGATATCTCTCTTGACGAAACCGGCATATACATTTCTGACCGGCACGGTGGCTTCCTGGTTTTTGACAAATCGTTGACGTTGACCAGAGCCGCTGCGCCGGTGCAGGATGTGATATCGCTGTCGCCGAATTCCGGACTCCCGGTCCTCGCCTCGCGCTTCGAGGGGCTGGCGCTCGTCTCCCCTTCCGGATCGGTGACCGACAGGCATACGCTCGGAGACATCGCCAATGCCGTTGAGGTGCGGGACGGACTGGCTTTCGCCGCTTACGGGGTGAACGGACTCGTGATAACCCGGCTTGCCGAAGGGAGGGCACTGCCGGTTGCGGCCCTTTCCACCAAAGGATGGTCCCACGACATACGGCTGTCGCGTGATGAGGCCCTCCTGGCCGACTGGCAGGGCCTGAGAATTGTGGACATCCATGATCCCGCACGGCCGGTTGAAGTTGCCTTTCTTCCGTCCGAAGCCACCTGCATTTCTCTTGCGGTGAAAGAATCCGGTGGAAAGCGCCTGGTGGCGCTTGCTGAAGGACATGGCGGAGTCGCGTTAGCATCGCTCGAGGCTGGGGAGCGTCCGGTGTTGCTGGGAAGGCACTACCTCGGACTTAATCCTGCTGATCCTGCTCACCCAGATTCGGGAGGGTGGGTCCACAGCGTTGCTTGGGCAGGACGGGATGTGGTTGCGGCAAACTGGAAGAGAGGTCTTGCCATTCTTGATGCGGCCGACCCTCGTGCGCCGGAATTATTGCTGGAGTACCCGGTTCCGGGGACAGCGCTTGGGGTGAAGACGCAATTGCAGCCGGATGGAAGTCATCTCGTCTTTCTGGCCGGCGGTGAATCCGGTTTCTGGGCATTCCGCCTGGTGAGGAAGGCAGGGGCTTAGGAGCCTGTCCGAGAATTAGGATGTGCCGCGCGCATGGGGCTTGCGGGGCGAGCTCAAGGCGCGAGGAGGATGTGATGCAGGAACATCGTTGACGACGAACAACGCAGAGATCACCCAGCAAGCTCCATGTGCCCAAAGGGTTCCGGCGGCGCGTGGGCAGATGCGAGGCGCTCGGAACGCGGCATACCCTAATTCTCGGACAGGCTCCTTAGTAGGCGGTCGACTTTCTCTCGACCAGGACTTCGGCCGGTTCGATGTTCCTGATCAGCACATGGCCATTCTGGTTGTTGAGAAACTTTACCTGCGGCTTCACCCGGGCAGGAAACCGGCTTGCGTTGATGTCTCCCGTTGCAATGGTAGCGCTTACGTCAGCGGAGGTTATGCCTGGAATCCACTCGACCGGAGCCAGTACCTGCACGGAGATCTGCTTCGGTTTTGCCGTGTAAGTCGCCGGATCGTCAAGGAAGACCGGCACATTTCTTATAGTTGTCAATTTCCTGGTCGGCCCGATATGTACCTCCACCTGAACTGCGTTTGTCAGTGAACTGCGGATGAAATGATCCTCTATGTTCAGGTTTACAAAGGAACGGGACATCTGGGTCAGCCCTTCCAGCGAGACAGGATCAGTCGTGACCTCGGCGACCCGTTCAATATGGGTGCGCGGCCCGGTCACGATTACCGAGGAGGGCCGCACGAATTTTCTGTAAAGCTCGTAGCCGTCAGGAGGCTCCCCAGCGACCGGAACCGTTATGGGCACTTCTCTTGAAATTGTCCTTTCGAGTACCAGCGTGACTCTGGCGGGAGTCACCTGCATCACCTCTATGCCCGAACCTTTGGCAGTCCTGACAGTCTCGGGGGTGAGAGGTATCACGTGTCGACCTTCACCGTATCCCTGGAGATCAACGACGCACGTTGGAAGAGGCTGGTTGAACCAGGTATTCATTGCCCCCCTGAGCGTGACCTCCACAGTATTGGGTCTCTCGTTGGTGATTTCCATCAGCCTTGGCAGCTGAACCTCCAGCGGAACCGATACCACCCTTTCCGGACCTCCCGGCTCGCCTCTCACAAACAGCCAAAGGATCAGCGCCAGAAGGAGCGACGTGGCCTTCAGGGTCCAGTTTTCCAGGAGATATTCTTTTGCAAACCGCTTCATACCGTTTCCGGACGTTGATCGACTAGATGTGATACTCGGGTTGAAGCACGATTCTCCACAATATTCTGAAGAGAGGCCCTGAGAGTGGCGCCGTCGAGATCACGCGTTATCTTTCCGCCGACAACGAGCGAGATCGTGCTCGTTTCCTCAGATACGATAATAGCGACGGCATCCGTCTCTTCAGTGATCCCGATTGCAGCACGGTGCCGGGTCCCGAGCTCCTTGCTGAGGTACGGATCCAGCGTCAGGGGGAGGAAACACCCTGCAGCGATGATCCGGTTGTTCTGTACTATTACGGCGCCATCGTGCAATGGCGTATTCGGGCTGAATATCGTCACCAGGAGATCGTAGGTGAGGACCGCATCAAGTGCAATTCCACTTTCGACGTAGTTCCTCAGACCGATGTCTCGCTCTACGACAATGAGTGCTCCGATTCGTTTGGAGGCGAGCGTTGTGGCGGCGAGGACTATCTCCTCGAAGCCGTCATTCGCCCTTCTCCTGTGGCGTCCCCATATGGACGTCGTCCCGATCCCGGCAAGCCCCCGCCTGATTTCATTCTGATAGAGGACGATGATCGCAAAGACTATGTACGTGAGGACATTCGAAAGGAGCCATTGGACGGCTGTAAGCCTGTAGTAGAGGGTCACCCAGTAGAAGAGAAGGAGCATTACGATCCCGAAGGTCATCTGGACGCCCCTGGTGCCACGCATCAGCAGAAGGAAGCGGTACATGATATACGCCACTATGGCTATATCGATGAGATCGCGGATCGAGAACGGAGTGAAATGTAAAAACCCCAGCAGCGAATCCATCTTAAATGGGTTCTCTCATATCGTCAGGAGAATTCGGAGATCACAACGAACCGAAGCACAGGAGGTCGATTGACTACCAGTGCATAGCGGCGGGTGATTTCAGCATTCGTACGCACAGCGAAAAAGCCATAATTGCTCTTCATGCGCCCGGCTGTGCAACTGGCGCATGAAGCAAAGTGCCCAGTAGTGCGTCAGTAACGTCGGCAGCTTCCCGGACGGCGACCACGTCGTGAACACGCACTATATGAGCTCCAAATAGAATAGATGCAACAACAGTCGCGCAGGTTCCCAAAACACGTTCGCCGGCCGGCTTTTTCAGGACTGATCCAATAAACGATTTCCTGGACGTTCCTATCAGAACAGGGAACCCGGCTTCAACAAGACGATTCAAATTTGCAATAAGTTCGAAATTCTGTGCTGCCGTTTTTCCGAATCCTATTCCCGGGTCCAGTACTATCTTATCGGAGGATACACCACATTTCCGAGCGCGTGCAACCGCTTCTTCCGCCCATACATCGATCTCATCGAGAATGTTCAGGCTCGGCGGGATCGTCTGCATATTGCGCGGCTCACCGCGCATGTGCATGAGCACGAGCGCCGCTCCCGCCTCTGCCGTCTCCTCTCCCAGCGACGTGTTGTTCTTCAGAGAAGTGATGTCATTAATGATGGAAGCGCCTGTGGCGAGGGCGACCCTGGCGACTTCAGGCTTTGAGGTGTCGACGGAAATCGGTAGTGGATATTTCCCGGAGCGCAGGGTTTCAATCACCGGAATAACTCGTTTCAGTTCCTCATCAACACTGACTCCGGATGATCCGGGCCGTGTGGATTCTCCCCCGATATCCAGGATGTCGGCTCCCTCCCGGACGATATCCCAGGCGCGGTCCACCGCTGTCTGTGTTTCAAAATATTGCCCCCGGTCGGAGAAAGAGTCCGGGGTGACGTTCAGAATTCCCATTATCAGCGTTCTTTCACCGAGCGTCAGCGTGAAATCGCGTGCCTTGAGAGTGTATCTTCGCCTGGGAGCTACCTCTGTCATGAATTCTCATCCTCGCGAAACCATTGTAGCGCGAACCGGGGCTATTCGGTCCTGTCAACATCAAAAAAAATCCCCGGTACCTGCCAGGGTACCGGGGATTGAAATACCTCTCGATTCATGACCGGTTGCGGATCATGCCGGTGCCGGTTTCCCTTTCGGATTTATCAGCTGTGGGAGCGGCGAACGTCCCGGGGTCTTCTCCGGGGCAGCTTTACCTTCCGAGTCGCTGCCGGAATCGGTTTCGGTCCTCGGTCTCAGGGGCTTACCCTTGATCACAGCTTCAATCTCCCAGCTGTCGAGGGTTTCGTACTCGAGTAGGGCCTCTGCCAGCCTGATGAGACTTTCGCGGTTTTCTTCGAGGGTCTTCGCCGCCCGGCTGTAGCCTTCCTCGACAATTCTCTTGACCTCGCTGTCGATCCTGATGGCCGTATCCTCGCTGTAGTCCCGGTGTTGCGCGATCTCCCTTCCGAGGAATATCTGCTCTTCCTTCTTGCCGAACGTCAGCGGACCCATCGCGGGGCTCATTCCCCATTCAGTGACCATCTTACGGGCCCGTTCGGTCGCGACTTCGATGTCGTTGGCGGCACCGGTCGTCTCGAGATTCAGGAACATCTTTTCGGCGCAGCGTCCTCCCATCAGAATCGCTATCTGCCCTTCTACAAAGGCTTTGGTGTAATTGTGTTTGTCTGTCTCGGGAAGCTGCTGGGTCAACCCCAGGGCCATCCCTCTCGGGATAATTGTGACCTTGTGCAGTGGATCGCTCTCCGGGATCATATACGCAACCAGCGCGTGTCCCGCCTCATGGTATGCAGTCACTTTCTTGTCGCTTTCAGTAATCACCATCGACTTCCGCTCTTTGCCCATCAGAACCTTGTCCTTGGCCCCTTCAAAGTCGCTCATGACCACGACTTTTCTGTTATAGCGGGCCGCATTCAGGGCGGCTTCATTGACAAGGTTCGCAAGCGATGCTCCCGAGAATCCGGGAGTCCCCCTGGCGATCACCGAAACGTCAACGTCGTCTGAAATCGGGATCTTGCGGGTATGCACCTTTAGAATCCCTTCCCGGCCGCGTATATCCGGGAGGGGAACAACCACCTGGCGGTCGAAACGCCCCGGTCTGAGGAGTGCAGGATCGAGAACGTCGGGACGGTTGCTCGCGGCAATCAGGATGACGCCGTCGTTCGATTCGAATCCATCCATCTCGACCAGCAACTGATTGAGCGTCTGTTCGCGTTCGTCGTGTCCACCGCCGAGTCCTGCTCCTCTATGACGTCCAACTGCGTCGATTTCATCGATAAAAATAATGCAGGGGGCGTTCTTCTTACCCTGCTCGAACAAGTCGCGGACGCGGCTCGCTCCGACCCCCACGAACATCTCGACGAAATCAGAACCGCTGATTGAAAAGAACGGGACATTGGCTTCGCCTGCTATGGCCCTTGCGAGCAGAGTCTTGCCGGTCCCGGGAGGCCCCATCAGCAGCACGCCCTTGGGTATACGGCCGCCGAGCTTCTGAAACTTCTGGGGTTCCTTCAAAAACTCTATGATCTCGGTCAGTTCTTCCTTAGCTTCCTCGACTCCGGCGACATCCTTGAACGTCACCTTCTTTTGCTGGCTCGACATCAGTCGCGCCCTGCTTTTGCCGAAAGAGAGCGCCTTGTTTCCCCCGCTCTGCATCTGCCTCATCAGGAAGATCCAGAATCCGATGAGCAGCAGCAGAGGGAGCCAGGAGGAGAGAAAGATCGACAGAATCGAGCCGCTGGAAGATTTCTCAATCTTGACTTTAAC
Organism: Acidobacteriota bacterium; assembly: GCA_012719355.1. Classification (GTDB taxonomy): domain Bacteria; phylum Acidobacteriota; class UBA6911; order UBA6911; family UBA6911; genus UBA6911. The sequence continues at coordinate 11,590 of JAAYAM010000214.1, read as the reverse complement.
GTCATTCTCCTGAAGGGTCTTGACAAGATCCCAGCTCGCGTCTGCGGGAATGATCGTCTTGAATTTCTTGCCGGTCTTGTCGACTCCTTCGAGATCTTCCCCCATTATCTTGACGCTTTGTATTCGCTTGGCTGTCATTTCGTTGTAGAAGGCGGAAAACTCCTTCTCTTCGATGTTGACGTCGCGAATGTTGTAGAACAACTTCCACAGCAGGACCAGTGACGCCACCACCGCCAGCCAGACCAGAATGTTTTTTACGTTGGTGCTCAAATGAGAAACCTCCCGTGCGACTTTCGGATGCGGGCGTGGATACCTCCCCCCTGGTCACACCCGGAATTATACCAGAGGGTTGAAAAGGCTCCTAAACGGTTTCCACTGAACCGGAAGTGCCGTATCTTTCCAGGAACATCCAGGCGCCATAGCATGAATATAAGACTCAATCGGCGACGCGCCAACCAGTCCTGTAATTATCGTGTCCGGCCCTCTCCCCCATGCGGTTCCATATACGTCACCGCGATGCATTCCGCTGAATCGGGTCGCACTTCGTACGGCCGTGCAGGCCTGAATCCGGGAATCCATATGACATCGGAGTTTGCTGCAATCATTGGCAGGCGCGACCGCTCCCTCTGAGGAATTCCAGCATCGATCAGCATTTTCTTGACCTTCCGGTGTCCCTGGCCCCCATACCGGTCTCCGGGTTCTCTGGAACGAATAGTAAGACGTTCCGGCAGGACCGAAGTTTCAAGAAATGCCTCTGTGGAACCCCTCCCCCGGAGGGTGCTCAAATCGGGGGTTCTGGTAATCCGTGAGGTAAGGACGGCGCCGGTTTCCGCAACCGTGCAGGTGCCGGGAATTTCGAGGTCGTACGTAAATTCGGTAACGGAGGAAGGCAAGTTACCGCGCAGCACCAGAATACCGAGTTGCCGCTCTGCTGCATGACCACGGGGAAGATCCGTCCAGGCATGACCCTGCCCCGGGCGGCACAGTTCGAGCACGCTTTCGACGTGGGCCGCAGTGATTCCCCGCAGCGACCCGATGCGGGTTTTCAGTGCCCTTCTCACCACCTGTTTTTGAAGGGCCGGGTGCAATTGTAGCAACCCGCTTATGTTGAGACCTAAGTCATCGCCGACTTTCACCCCAAGTCTGTCGAGATGCCCTCTCGCCTGCTCCTGCATAAAAGACCAGGTTTCGCGCGCGAGCGATGCTTCTCGAGCAAGCGTCGTGACCGCCTGCCGGTTGAAGTGCCTTTCAAGGTAAGGGATCAGTTCCAGACGAATCCTATTCCTGCTGTATTTGAAATCCGCGTTGGAGGAGTCCTCCCTGAACGAGGCTTTACGATCTTTAAGATAATCGACGATCAGGGTACGGGAACACTCAATCAGCGGCCTGATGATGATACCTTCCATGACAGGATGGATTCCGGAAAGCCCCTCGACGCCACTACCTCTCAGAAAGCGGAAGAGAACGGTTTCTGCCTGATCATTCAGGGTATGGCCAACAGCAACTTTCTGAGCCTTCATGCGTGCGGCAGTGCGCCTGAGGAAATCGTAGCGCCTGTTTCGTGCAAGCTCCTCGAGGTTCTGTTTTGTGGCCAGGGCATGCTGCCTGACTTCAATTCTTTCCGAGATAAACGGTATGCCTGATTTGGCGCACAGCTGCCTGACGAAGTCTTCGTCCGCATCGGCTTCTTGGTTTCTTATCCCGTGATTCAGGTGCGCGGCCGTCACCGTCAGATTGAATTCGGAAGCGATGCCGGCCAGAAAGATGAGCAGTGCCGTGGAATCTGCGCCGCCCGATACGCCTGCGATCACATGCTCGCCGGGGTTGAGCATGCCGTACTTGCGCAGGGTACTGCGAACCCGGGCTTCGAGCGGATGAAACCTGCGAAGAAGCTTGTCTTTTGACATTTTCCCACTTCTATCATAAACAGGGATCGGAAGCCAGAACCGGAAGCTCCTTTCTCCGTTTATGATATAATTCAGCCCTTTCAAATCATCTGCTTTCCAGGAGGGAGTATGGCATTCCCGTCGCATCGCCCGCGCAGGCTTCGCATGAACGAAACAATTCGAAGCATGGTGCGCGAAACCCGCCTCTCGCCAGAACAGTTCGTCTATCCATTATTTGTGTGTGCCGGAACCGGAGTGAAGAAGGAGATTTCCTCGATGCCCGGCAACTTTCAATGGTCAATAGACTTGCTTGTCGAGGAAGTCCGCCGGGTCAAGTCCCTCGGAATCGGAGGCATCATTCTTTTCGGAATTCCGGAGAAGAAGGATGACCGTGCCTCGGGCGCGTATGATGAGCACGGGATCATCCAGGAAGCCGTCAGGGCGCTGAAAGAAAGTGTGAGCGGCATCCTGGTGATTACGGACGTCTGTCTCTGCGAATACACAACCAACGGCCATTGTGGACTTATTTCAGGCGATGAAATACTCAACGACAGGAGTGTGGAACTCCTCGCTCTCACGGCACTGTCGCACGCCAGGGCCGGTGCCGATATCGTGGCTCCGTCCGACATGTTTGACGGAAGGGTGGGGGCGATACGCAGTATTCTGGACAGTAATGGGTTCCACAATACTCCGATCCTCTCATATGCGGTGAAATATGCTTCGGGCTACTACGGTCCTTTCCGGGAAGCGGCCGAATCCGCTCCTGCTTTCGGGGACAGGCGCAGTCATCAGATGGATCCGGCAAACGCCTTGGAAGCATTGCGGGAAGTCGATCTGGATATCCAGGAAGGCGCTGACATATTGATGGTGAAGCCGGCCGGGCCCTATCTCGACGTTATCAGGATGCTGCGCGACCGTTATCCGCAGCCGCTGGCGGCTTATCAGGTGAGCGGCGAGTACTCGGCTTTGATGGCTGCGGGGAATTTGGGATGGCTGGATCTGCCGCGCACCATGATGGAGTCACTGATAGGAATCCGGCGTGCCGGTGCCGACATCATCCTGACGTATTTTGCCAAGGAAGCAGCGGAAGCATTGGGGTAACAACGCGGTATTCAAGATGGAGCGTATGAAAGTGAATCGACGATCGAAGGTCCTGTTTGCACGCGCGCAAAAACGGATTCCCGGAGGGGTCAACAGTCCGGTTCGTGCATTTCGCAGTGTCGGAGGAGAACCACGTTTCATCAAGTCCGGCAAGGGGAGCCGTGTCATTGACGTGGACGGCAATTCCTATATCGATTATGTCTGTTCTTGGGGTCCTCTGATATTGGGGCACTCTCCTTCAAAAGTACAGGCGGCACTCAGGCAGCAGACCGACCTTGGGACCAGCTTCGGCGCATCTACTGAAAACGAAGTCATTCTGGCTGAGATGATCGCCGACGCCTTCCCTGCAATTGAAAAAGTCCGTCTGGTCAATTCCGGGACCGAAGCGACCATGAGTGCCATTCGGCTTGCCCGTGCTTTCACCGGCAGGAACAAGATAATCAAGTTCGACGGCTGCTATCATGGTCATGTTGACAGTCTGCTGGTCACAGCCGGATCGGGTGTGGCGACGCTCGGGTTGCCCGACAGCGCAGGAATTCAGCCTCAGGAATGCATATCCACCCTTTCGGTTCCCTACAACAGGATCGAAGTCGTGCAGAAAGTTCTGGACGATAACCGTGCCGAAGTTGCCGCTGTAATCGTCGAGCCGATAGCAGGGAACATGGGGACGGTGCTGCCGGCACCGGGGTTTCTGCAGCGCCTGAGAAAACTCACAAGGGAACACGGCGCTCTTCTGATATTCGACGAAGTGATCACGGGATTCAGGCTATCCTATGCTGGCGCCCAAGGCCTTCTGAGACTGAAACCCGACCTGACCTGCCTTGGAAAGATAATTGGCGGCGGCCTTCCTGTCGGCGCTTACGGAGGGCACCGGGAGATCATGAAGTGGGTAGCTCCGGAGGGACCTGTTTACCAGGCTGGAACGCTTTCGGGGAATCCGCTGGCAGTTGCGGCGGGGATCGCTACTCTGAAGGCGCTTAAGGCGGCCAATGTATACAAGAGAATCGAGGGACTGACACAGGAACTGGTCGCAGGTCTGAGAAAAGCCGCGGAAGAAGCCGGTGCCGCCGTTCAGATCAATACCATCGGTTCGATGTTCACCGTGTTTTTCACGAATTCGCCGGTGACTGATTTCCAGTCGGCAAAGAAGAGCGACACGAATCGGTATGGCAGGTTCTTCCACGCGCTGCTCGATCGCGGAGTCTATTTCCCGCCATCGCAGTTCGAGACCTGCTTTGTCTCGCTCGCACACAGCAGAAGCGATATCAGAACTACGATAGATGCAGCGCGGGAGGCCTTTGCCGCAGCCGTGTGAAGCGGTCGCGACGGACATTCTACCCGTATGGTTCAGATCCGGGTGAAGGCTTGGCGGCTCGTCCCATCATTGGTGACGAGGTGCGTACCCGGACCGAGACGACCCTGAACCCCTGGACTTTTTCGACCGTGAGAATGATGTTCTCGTAGCGCACCGTTTCTCCTTCCAGGAGCAGTCGTCCGGTGAGAGCCTCGAGAAAGCCGGCAATGCTGGTGTATTCGGGTGCTTCCGGGAGTTTCTCTTCGAATACACGATTGAAATCCCGGACGGGCAGGTTGCCGGCTATCGAGTACAGGTTGGGGCCGAGTTCGCGGATAGCTTCGATCTCGGTGTCGTGCTCGTCGCGGATCTCGCCTACGATTTCCTCCAGAAGATCTTCCAGAGTGACAATTCCTGCAACCCCGCCGAATTCGTCCACTACCATTGCCATGTGAAGATGCATGAACTGCAGCTGTCGCAGCACGACGTCCAGCCGGGCGGTTTCGGGAATAAAATGGACCGGCCGTAGAAGCACCTGAAGGTTGATAGCTTCTGACTTCTGCAGGTAAGGGAGAAGATCTTTCACGTAGAGTATCCCGACCGGGTTGTCGAAGTTCTGGCGGTAGACCGGGATTCTGGAATAATTGGTTTTGTTGACGACGTCGAGGATCTTCCACATGGGGTCTTCGATGTCGACAGCCGTGACTTCAACCCGCGGGATCATAATCTTACGGACCTGAGTGGCGCCGATTTCGAAGATGTTGTGCAGCATCTCCTTCTTCTCACCCGGTACGCTCTCCTCGGAAGATCCGGCGATCATTGCCTTGATCTCGTCTTCACTCAGGCTGTGGCCGAACGGGCTTGCAGTGGAGGAATCGAGCCCCGCGGTTTGGACGACGCGGTTGGCAAGCCATGAAGCCAGACGCGCGACAGGCGACAGAAGGAAGATCACCAGCTTGACAGGAAACAGGAGGGCTCGGCTTGTGGGCTCTGGATGAGTCGCCGCCACAATCTTGGGGGTCAACTCGCAGAAGACCAGGACGAAAAGGGCGAATAGGATTGAACCGACGAACCCAGCCAGTTCGCCGTGGCCGGAGTAGGCGGCGACAATATAAGTGAGGAGGCTGGCTGCCCCCATCTCCGCGACCGTCACTCCCAGCAGGATCACACCGAGCAGGCGATCAGGATTTTCGACTATTCCTGTGATTGCCGCCGCTTCGTGGTCGCCCGATTCAGCCTTGTATCTGAGCCTCAGCCGGTTGACCGCCGTATAGGCGGTCTCCGCGGCTGAAAAAAAGGCCGACAGGACAAGGAGGGCGACGATTATTACGATGTAAAACAGCAGTGGCGACAAGGTTATTCAGAAGTCTTAACCGATCGGGAATAAGCTTCGGATAAGATGCGCTCTATCTGGTCTTCAACGGCTTTCTCGTTCAATCCCCTGACAGTTGCTACTTCGCTGATAATAAGCTGTTTGGCCCGATCCAGCATTCTCTTTTCCCGGAAGGAAAGGCTTTTCCGGTAACTCAGGTACACGAGGTTTTTCAATACCTCGGCAACCTGGAATATGGAGCCGGTGCGCATTTTTTCGGAATGGTCCTTGTATCGTCCCTTCCAGTCGGCCTCAGGCTCGTAGAAATCTTCCTGAAGTAGTTTGAAAAGGCCGTCAACATCCGATTTTTTTATGATTCTACGCAACCCGACACTTTTTACGTTAGCAGTCGGAACCATAACGAGGGATGAATTGGAGTGAATACGGAGCATGTAGAATTCTTCTGGTGTTCCGTTTACGGATCGGCGGCTAACCTCCTCGATAATGCCTACCCCGTGATTGGGATAGACCACTTTTTCACCAATTCGAAAGTCCATAGTACCTCCGGGAACCGCTCAATTGTACCAGAAATCACGTGCCGGATCAAACCGGACGCCCGCCGCGCACAGGTTCGAAAGCGCTGCAGAGGGTTGCGGTTGACTGAAACGACTGCTTGGGCTACTATTCGCGACCAAGCCGAAGTGGCGGAACTGGCAGACGCACGGGACTCAAAATCCCGCGGTACCTGGTACCATGAGGGTTCGACCCCCTCCTTCGGCACTCTTTTCCCAAATTCAATTCTTAATTAAAGATTGGCCCCTTTACGAAACCGCTTGACCCACCAGTGTCGGCAGGATAGGATCCTCGCCGGTAGTACGAATTAGAAAATACGTGTTACGGGGCGACATGGACATTCCGGGAATACTCGCAGGTTCCTTAATCTCGACGGGCAAATTCCTGCTTACCATCATTCCTGTATTTGTCGCCGGGGTCATTCTTGCTCAGCTCTTCGTCGAGCTAGGTTGGATAGATAAGCTCTCCTGGCTCGCCCGCCCTCTAATGCGACTTGGACATCTTCATCCCGAATGCGCCGGGAGCTTTGTCGTCGCCGTCGTCTCGCCTACCGCGGGGCATTCAATGCTTGCCCGCTACCACAGGGAAAACCGTATCGGCCGTTCCGAACTTATCATTTCGGCCATCATGAATGCACTCCCCGGCTATATTGCACAGGGCCGCAGCGTTCTGCCGGTGACTATGCCGCTGATCGGTATCTTCGGTCTTATTTACTATGGACTGGTCTTGCTGGCGGATCTGATCAAGACCTTGATTCTCCTTGCAATCGGCCGACTTGTTCTCCCTCGTCCCGAGGGGGCGGATCTGTCCCCCCGGACAGCTTCCCGGCCACAGCGTCCGACGGCAAGCCAGGCGCTGGCGAATTCCCTGAAGGATGCTCGAAAGATAATTCCAAGAACCTTGAGAACACTGATCCCGTTTGCCTGGGCTGCTTTCGTGTTGATCGGATTCGGGGTGTTTGATTACCTGGCCCGGCATCTCGAGGCTCTTGTCCCCTACTTTCCCGTGCCCCAGGTAGCGCTGCCGATCATTGCGGCACGGTTGATCAGTCCAATAGGAGCGTACACGATTGCCGGAGGACTGATGTCTGAAGGAATGTTGGGAGGAGGCGATATCGTAGCCGCCCTGCTCGTCGGCACTCTCCTTTCAACGCTGCCCAACGTAAGGTATCTGGTCCCGTATTACTTCGGGATTTTCGGAGCGGTCACCGGAACGCAGCTCGTTATCGTGTCCACAGTTATGCGGGTGCTGGTCTTCGGCGGGATGGTTGGCGCGGTGTTTCTGGTGCGCTGATCAGATCGCACGAGTATTGGAGCTTATGATGCTGAATTGGAATCTTGCGAAAGACGATCCCTACTATCTCGCTCGCCAGCTTGAAGAAAAAGCTCGCAAAACCGGAAATCCAGACGTATGGCGGGAATTTGCTTCCCTGAAAGCGTCAAAAGGAAGCTACATCCTGGCCTGTAACGGGTTCTTCAGCGGCGCTCTGGCCTGTGAACAGTCGGGCGATATCGAGAGGGCGTTAACGATGTATACCGAGGCGTTTCACAATGCCCGGCGTGCCAGGAGCAGGGAACTGGCGGTAATGGTTGCCTGCCGCCACGCGCTTGTCGCGGAGCGGGCGGAGAAATGGGATGTATGTATCCAGATCTATGAAGAGCTCGGGGCCTTTGCCGAGGAGCTCGGCAACCACTTCATCGCCGCGGACGCGTACGAGCATGCTGCCGAGATACGAGCCAAGACCGGGCAGCCGGTTCTGGATTATCGAAGCCCGATTGAACAGTGGGAGAAGAACGCCGCCTTTTGGCGCAATCAGGGACACGAAGACGACGCCGCGTGGAGCGAGCGTCACATCAGGCTCTACAAAACCGTTTTTGGGATCGAGGAGAAATGATCGGCATTCTTTTTCACGGACCGGAGGTTTTCGATTCCGGATGGGCGCTGAGAATCGTTCAATGCTTCAGTGCAAAGAAACAGGTCCGTTGCGTGCTCGCCGGTACGATGGGCAGGACGGCCGCTATCGACAGCGGCTTGCAGGATATTGAGACCCCGGGGACTCAACCAAGCCAAATCCTTCGTGAACTCGAGGCCGGGTCAGAGCAGCTGGTCTTCGCCAATTACGGCAAGACTCCCTCTTCTGGTCTACTGCATGGAGCAATGGTTGCCGCAAGAGCAGGTGTCGCAGTACCGCTGGTACAGATCGAATGCTCCGCGGGATGGTTTGTCGAGCTGAATACTGGAAGTTCTCCTGAAGTCCTGGAACTCCTCAGATGGCAGCTGCAACTCCAGAAGCACGATCCCGTCGACGTACCTGCCACAATACGGGAGCAGGACGGCAGGATCCGTCGACGTCTTACGGAGGCGGCTGCCGGCGATTTCGTGCTCGCCGATGGGATCATTATAGGCAGGGCAACGGGAGAAGAAGTCGTAATTGAGTGTGAAGATCGGCGCATCAGCAGAACGCACGGGATCGAAATCAAAACGCACGGACTTGAGAAGCTCGAACGCAGGGGCGGCATCGATCTGAAGACGGTCAAGCTGGCAACTACCTCCGCGCTTCGTCGCATGGACCATACACCGCGCGTCATGCAACAAACCGGCAGAGGTATGGCCTTCGTCGATCACAGTGCAATCAATGTGTACGACCGCATATATGATGTTGAAGGCGCGGTGACTGTCGGCGACGATACGACGGCAATTGTCGGGGACATACTCTACCGGTTCGGGATGCCGTTGATCGGTATCACCGATGGCGACAGGGATGTCATCCTCGACAACGGACGCATCACTCAAGGCTCGGTAATTTACACGGTCCGGATGGATGACGTTTTCGGACTTGCCGTCTTTTCCACTATTTTCCACAAACAGCCTGTCATTGAAGAATCGTTCAAGACGGTACGTGAACGGATATCTGCAATGCTCGGGGATCAGCTGGTCGCGGAGCATGAATTCTGATTTCGAGGAGAAAATAGATGAGACATGTGATAGAGCAGGAATTCAGCACGGGTCGTGCCTTTATCGTTGTTTGCCTTTCTGCCGCATTCCTCCTTGGTCTTCGCCCGGATTCTGTAGCGCAAAACCTGACGGAGCTTAACGAGATTGTGGTCGTAACCGCAACGCGGTCGGATAAGAAACTTGAAGATTCGCCGGGCAGCGCCGCTGTGATAAGCCTGGATGAAATGATGGGCCGACCCATTTCAACGATCGATCAGGCGATCAATACGATCCCCGGTGTATTCAACCGCCGGGGGAAGGGTGTGATGGACACACAATCCACCATCACCCTGAGAGGATTTCCCGGCCAGCAGAGAACGCTGGTTCTCCTCGATGGCATGCCGCTGAACGACAGCTATCTGGGTGCAGTGCAGTTTGGCGGTCTTGCTGTGGGAAACGTTGAAAAAATAGAGGTGGTCAAGGGACCTTTCTCAAGTCTGTACGGCGGCAACGCTATGGGAGGCGTCGTCAACATTGTTACCCGTATGCCTGAAACCAGAGAGATCATCATGCGCGGAGGTTTCGGCAGTGGGCTCGGGAACAACCAGGCGATGAACGACCTGGCGCGCGGCTATTTCTCTTACAGCGAAAACTTCAGCAACAGGTTCAGGATACTGGTCAGCTATGGCCACAACCGGACGAACGGTTTCGCGACCGACCTCAATTCCCAAAGCCTCCAGCCGCCCGACGGTATCACCGGATACCGCGAGACTACCGACACGCAGGGAAACAGGCGTTTCATCGTGGGCGACCGTGGAGACAACTTCTGGGATGATCATGACTTCAACTTGAAAGCGTCCTGGAAGATTACCGATGTCTCCCGGATCGGTTTTTCGTTCCTCAGAAGTGCGTACCGCTACGGGGTGGATTCGCCGCATACATACCTGGGCAATGCCGCCGGCGACCCGGTCTTTTCCTATACGTCCGGGAGCAGTACCGTGCGCGAGTCGTCATTCTTGAGTGGCGCCGGCAACAGGAGGCAGGACATCTACAGCCTCTCATTCGATACCGTGGTCGGACGTGCACAGATGAAGTCGATGGTGAGCTTCCTGGGCGTGGGCAACAACTGGTATACGACGCCCGGATCCACAGCAGCCACCACCGCCGCCGGAGGTCCCGGCACTCTTGCAGAAACGCCTCTCCACAGGACGACCGGCAGCATCCAGTTCATGTTTCCCGTGTTCAGCCGCCACATTGTCACCTTCGGAGGGGATCTGACCCGAAGTGTGGCGTCAACTCGCGAATACGGGCTTGCAGACTGGCGCGACGAGAACTCGCGGAATAGGATGACATACGAAGCAGGCGGGAAGTCGCTGACGACGGGTCTTTTCGCACAGGACGAGCTACTCATTCGGAAAGATCTGACGGCCTATATAGGGGTGCGGGGAGATTTCTGGCAGACCTTCGACGGTCGTGCCAACCAGGACGGTGTCGAAGGATATCCTGCTTCCTATGCGGCGAGAAAAGCATTCAGTCTCAGCCCCAAAGCAGCAATCGTCTACCGGCTCTCACCTGTAACTACTCTCAGAAGCTCGATCGGCCGGGTTTTTCGGGCGCCCACGATATACGAGCTGTATCGGACATGGTCTTACTCGTCAGGAACCGTGTACCGCGCAAACCCTGATCTGAAGCCTGAGGTGGCTATATCCTGGGATGCCGGGATCGATCGGCGTCTCTGGAAAGGAGCGGATGCTTCCCTGGCGTATTTCGAGAACCGAATGTCGAATCTGGTTTATCGCAGAACCGATCCGGTTGCGCCCAAGATCAACGAGTATGTCAATGCGGGAAAGGCTGTTGGCAGAGGAGTGGAAATGGAGTTGAGCCAGCGCCTCGCTCCGGACTTGAGGCTCTTTCTCAACGCAACGTTCAACAATGCCAGGATTACCGAAAACGAATCGAAACCTTCAACCGAAGGCAGGTTCCTTGCCTTTCTTCCGCGCTGGACAAGCAACGGTGGAGCAGAGTTCGAGGGAGGCCGCATCAGGGCCACTCTGACCGGCCGGTACGTGGGGAAAATCTACAGCCACGACGAAAACAGGGATGTTGTTACCGGGGTGCCAGGTTCGTTTGATCCCTATTTCACAGCCGACGCAAAAGTGACCTATCGAATCGGCCGACTGTTCGCGTTGTCGCTTTCTGTGGAGAACATCCTCGATCGGGAGTACTTCTATTCGTATCTCGCGCCGAGACGGTCTGCTTTCGCTGAGATACTGGTGGCATGGCGAGAATAGCAGGACAGTAACCCGACTGTGGCCGCACAAACAATTCAGTGAGATTTTCGGGCGGGATATGCATAATAGCCTCTCATGAACTGAATCAATTTTGCGAGCACGCAATGCAAGAAAGCACTGGATGATTGGAGGAGTATTACGAATGGAAAGAAGGGCGTTTCTTGGACTGGGTCTTACGGGCATAGGCGCCGTCGCTCTT
>JAAYAM010000213.1 GCA_012719355.1 Acidobacteriota bacterium | reverse complement strand
GCTGATCTGTCGACAATGCAGAACCAGGCCCGTGCATCACCTGCGTACTCGCAGCAGTACGATGCCAGCGGCTGGTACAAGTCACTCAAATCACCAGCCGCACTCATCGTGCCTGTGATCTCATTGAGTGCGAGAAGCCGCCGGTAGAGCCCGACGGCCCGTTCCTGAAGAGGAAGGGTCTCTCGAATCAGATCGAGCAGACCCTTGTTGTACACAAAAGAACTCGCGGCATTACCCATAGAATCTATCACTGCCCGGATATGTTATCGCTTCAGGTTGATCGACTCCTGGTAGAGTTCGTCGGTAGTGGTAATAACACGCGAGTTCGCCTGGTAGGCGCGCTGCGCCACGATCAGGTTAATGAACTCCTGCGCCATATCGACGTTCGACTGTTCGAGCGAAGATCCGACGATGCGGCCGCGGCCACCCGTTCCCGCAACCCCGATGGAAGGTTCGCCTGAACTCGGAAACGCGATGAACGTGCTTCCACGGTATTTCTGCAGGCCTTCAACATTCGGGAAATCGGCTAACGCGAGCTGAGCGAGGGGCGCCGATCTGCCGTCCAGGGATGAACCAACGATCACGCCGGCTTCGTTGATGCTGATGTCGGTCAGAATGGTCGATGCGTAACCGTCCTGCGTCGGCTTGAAATCAGTAGGCTGCGCGCTGCACGTAATGACAGCCACTCCCTCGGCGTCGTACAGATTCAGAGAGATCTGCATGTCGATCGCACCGCTGGCAAGTCCGGTGATGTTCAGCACGGGATTGGTTGCCGGAGCCGTCATATTTCCATTCACGAAATCGAGGCTTCCACTTCCGACCGAAACCGGAGGATCACCAGCCGCACCGCCAAGGACTTCGGCAGGCAGTTCGGCAGACCAGTTCCAGGTAGTCGTGGTCACATTCGTAACAGGATCGCGCACGGTGCCGACTTTTGTGTATCGCAGCGTGAGCTCGTGAGCCGTCCCAAGGGAATCGTATATCTGGACCGCATTGCGCACCGAACCTCCGTCCTCCACCTGTGAGTCGATATTCCCTGAAATGAATCCCAGGCTGCTGGTGGCGCGAGCGGGAATGACCTGCCCCTTTCTCACAGTGATCGGCACGGGAAGACTGCTGCTGTCAATAACGCCATCGATCGCAGGATAGCCCATGAGCTGAAAGCCGTCAGAGCTGATCAGGTTCCCTTCTCTGTTAATCTGGAAATTCCCGCAGCGGGTGAAACCCATTCCGCCCTCGGTGGCGACCAGGAAAAACCCGTTCCCGTTGATTGCAGCGTCGGTCGTTTCTCCCGTTGTGGTAATGACACCCTGCGTGTTGTTGCGATTAATGCCGTTTATCGTGCTGCCCAAACCCAGCGATATCGGATTGCCCGTTGAGCTTGTGCCGGCAAGGCCTCCCAGTAATTCCGCAAAATTGGCTTTCCCGCTCTTGAAGGCGGTCGTATTCATATTGGCAAGGTTGTCACCAATAACGTTGATTGCAGCGCTGTTGGTGTTCAGGCCGGTCAAGGCAGTGTAAAAGGAAGTTAAAGGCATTCAGATTTCTCCTTATCCGGATATACCGGAACAGTAGTGTCAAAGGCTCCTAGGCGCCTGCGTCTTCGGCGACCTCAAAGCCGGTAACGAGTTTCGTGACGCCCTCATTGATTGAAATCAGCTGTTCAAGCGAGCTGAAGGTCGCAAGCTGTGAGATAAACTGCTCGTTGTTTACAGGATTCATGGGATCCTGATTCTGAAGCTGCGTGACCAGAAGTTTGAGAAACTCGGTTTTGCCAAGTTCCTTTGAAGTCCTCGCGACGCTTTCGGAAGCAGCGCTATCGTTGTATCCCGATCCCAACGGATTAACAGTGCTCATCTTTCCTCTCTTCAGGGCTTGGGCCCCAATACGAACTATGATATTGCAAGCGGCGTGCCAGACGTTGCTCACGGCACGAAAAACGCTAAATCCCGCGATTTACGCTTCGTTCCGGCTTTCCCGCCACCGCCGTTTGGGTGCCGTCGCTGTGAAATATTTGCCTATGGGCAAAATCATGCAATTGTGTGAAACCTCACATTCGGGTTGAGTGCAATCCATTGCGACGAGTCGCCGACAGGTTCATCAGAAAGCGTCCGGGCAACTTTGGCCGACATTGCAGGTCGGGATTCGCTTTGCCCTGAACCTTCATGAGCCGAGCGGCCCGCATGCTCCGACAATGACTGCGATTCGCTGTGCAGCGCGAACTGAATTCTGTCTACCCTGACCCCCTGTTCCTGCAGATGGTGCTGCAGCAGGGGCAGGTTATTTTCGAGATATTGCTTTACGCTCTCAGAATCGGCCACGACTCTCGCCACCACTCCTGAACCCGTGAGCTCGGCCCGGATTTCGATGTGGCCGAACCGGTCAGGTTGAAGCCGGATCCGTATCGCCCCTCCTCCCTCCAGCACCTGGGCCCGAATTCTTTGCGAGATCTCATGTACGAGAGTCTCGTTTTCCGCGGCGGCTGCAACTATTGTCGGCGCCGCCTGTTGCTGGACGTGAATTCGGACCGGCTCGAATGTCGCCATGACAGGGGAAGCCTTGGGAGACCGCAGCTGTTCTCCTGAAGGGTTTCGTTCCTGCGTGCGCGGCAACGATCCGACCGGTTGAGGCGCGGCACCGACAATTACGTCCCCTTTGCCACCATGGGATGACACTGGTTTCGCTTTCGATGATCCGATGACGCAATCCAAGGGTAAAGCATCGTCATCTTCGGCAGGCTCGCGGAACTGCG
>JAAYAM010000212.1 GCA_012719355.1 Acidobacteriota bacterium | reverse complement strand
TCTTCCGCGTTGAAGAAAGCATTGAGGTAGTCTTCACCCCCTTTGCCGTAGCGGGAGGCCGCGAAAAGCCTTGTCCGGTCCAAGGTCGACGCATCCACGATCGGCGAAATGGCATCATAGAAAAACAGATTGCCGGTGCCGGCAAGACGGACGATCGAATCAGACAGCGCGTCGGAAGTCAGGGGTCCGGTCGCGATCACGGTAATGCCCTCATCGGGGATTTCGGTCACTTCCTCCCGTACGACCCTGATTCTCGGTTCCCTCTGAATTGCGCGCGTGATCCTGCCGCTGAACTCCTCCCTGTCCACCGCCAGGGCATGCCCCGCGGGAACTCTGGTCTGGTCGGCAACGCCGATCAGCAGGCTTCCCAGGCGTCGCAATTCCTCTTTCAAAAGGTAGGGAGCGGTTCCAGGAAAGTCCGATTTCAGGGAATTGCTGCAAACGAGCTCGGCGAGCATGTCTGTGGTGTGGGCAGGTGTCGAGCGTCGGGGCCTCATCTCAAACAGCATTACCTCCAGCCCGCTGCGCGCAATCTGCCACGCGGCCTCGCTCCCAGCCAATCCTCCACCCACTACTCTGATCATGCTTGAAGTGTACCACCCATCGGGGAAACCTCACCATAAAATCCTGATTTTACGAGAGATACTCCAAACGGCACTCCCCGGGCCGCGGGGAACCGGCGACCGATTTTGAAACTTACCCGGCCTGTAGGTATCATATTTTTAGGTGGTTAGTCCATGAATAGTATTGGCAGATTTTTCCTCCTCCCCTTCCGCAACCGTCCGAGACTTCAGTTGGTGATCGAACGCCTGCTCATGGCAGCAGGAATTCTGGCCATCCTGATCTATGGAGGAGCGCGTGTTTATACCTGGGGATACCAGGCATACACGGCTTACTCATTCGAAGAGCAGCTGAGGGGAAGAACACCTTCCATCAGAGGCTTCATCTCTCATACATTCGACAGGTCTCATAAACCCGGGACACGTGAACACAAACCGACGGCTCCCCCTCGTGCAGGCGGCAAAGCCGACGAGAAGGAGTCTCAGCCTGATTCCGCTCCACCGCGGGTCGATGGCGAAAGGCTCCTCCGAAACATGGTGCATGCTCCCGAGGTAGTCCCTCAGGATAAAGGCTGGTCTTCCAGTCGGCTCCGCGCCTACAGGAAAGCTGCTCCCCCGGCCCCCGGTTCCGTGATGGGACGCCTGGAGATCCCGTCGCTTGATCTTTCCGTGATGCTGCTGCACGGCACCGATGACTGGACTTTGAACCGGGCTGTCGGACACATCGAAGGGACCTCGCTTCCGGGAGAGAAAGGAAACCTCGGGATCGCCGGTCATCGGGATGGCTTTTTCCGGTGCCTGAAAGACATCCGCAAGGATACCAACATCACGCTGACGACATTGAAGGGCAGATTTCAGTACCGCGTAAGAGATATGAACATTGCCAGACCCAGCGATGTGAAATATCTCGCCCCTACCCCGAGTCCGACGCTGACGCTGGTGACCTGCTATCCGTTTCATTACGTCGGCGACGCTCCGAAACGCTACATAGTGACGGCTGAGTTGGTCAAACTGGAGACGGCGGACGATCTCGCGGCTGAATACAGCAGAAGAAACCAAAGTCAACCATGAACAGTGGAGTTGCTGAGAAATTCGCTCCGTCAGCATTGTGTGTTGTTGTGTGTAGTGAAGAAACGCTCCCGCCGGGCGGGAGCAGAACAGGAGAATACAGGAGTAGATATGCGCAGAATAATTCTGAGTGCTGTTTTTGCTGTTTTCTGTCTTCCGCTTGCAGCTGTTGCACAGAATGCCGATTACCCGAAATTCGAAGCGTTCGGCGGGTATTCATTCTTCAGGGCCAATCCGGAAGACTTCAACCTCAATGGATGGAACGGGCAGATTACGGGAAATCTGTCGGAATGGTTCGGGCTCACGTTCGACATTGCGGGTCATTACGGACATCCTGAAGATATCTTCGGCGAAGGGATCGATACCATTGACATAGACCAGCACACCTTCATGGGAGGACCCAAGCTCACCTACCGAACCGGCAGATTCGCCCCCTTTGCCCAATTCCTGATAGGAGGAGCGAGGGCAGGCAGGGAGGAGTTCGGTATCAGCGACTCAGAATGGGCGCTTTCGACGGTAATCGGCGGCGGTATCGACATCAGTCTGAACGAAAGCATAGCCATTCGCCCGGCTCAGTTCGATTACCTCATGACGCGGTTCGATCTGGGGCCCGAGGACGAGCGCCAGGATAACTTCAGGTTCTCGGCGGGCATCGTCTTCAGGTGGTAATAACCTGATCGCTCAACCGACAAAGCTGCGGATCGCGTGCAGATTCTCCGGAGGCACCGTCGCGGGATCGAACGTACAGCCGGGGGCCAGAATGATCGGGCGTTCGCCCGCCTGCCGGACCGCATCTGCCGCTTCGCGTCGGCAATCCTCCGGAGAGCCGGTAGCCAACGTCCCCAGGTTGTTGAGCCCCGCACATAATGCGGGGCTCAACCAGTCTGCGACTGAAGCGATCGACGGTCCCGCATAACGGTCGGCCCAGTTCACCGCGTGGACCGGATACGCGGCAAAACGCTCAAAATCCACGGCCCGTCCACAGATATGCAGCAAGTTGAACGCTCCCTCACGGGCGGCTGCGAGAATCTTCAGATCGCTGGGGCGTACCAGGCGATCGTACATTCCGCGGCCGCCTTCCAGCGTTTCCATCCAATCGTCCCGCACTGAAAAGAAGATCCCATCTGCGCCGGCCGCCAGGCAATTGCGGACAAAGCCCGCAAGTGACTCGGTGATGACGTTAAGCGCACGGCCCAGTGCTTCGGGCGCCTGGCGCAGCAATCTCGACAATGCGTTGTCACGCGGGTCGCCCGTTTCCCCGATGACCGGCGGGGCATGCTTTTCCGATTCAGGAGCTACCATCTGCCGGAGAACGGTCCAGGAGTTGAACACCGTTGTAATCATCCTGAACTCGCCTCGAAACCGCCGAGTCAGTTCTTCGATCAGCTCAATTTGCAGACCGAAACGGTCTTCGTCACCGTTGAGAACCGGCAGCCGCTCGAGATCGCCGGCATCTGAAATGACGCCATCACGCAGTCCGATGCGCGGATAGCGGTTGTCATCCATGATCTTGAGGAAATCAAGATCGTACTTTTTCATGTGGTCTGCGTGAGCCTCAACCGCAGCCTTTCCTGCTGCACATTCCGGAGCAAAGTGATACCAGAAGGAAACCGGCGGCCTGTCGGGCCGGCGACCATTCAAGACAGCATCCACTCGTTCGATTTTATTCATCGTTCACC
>JAAYAM010000211.1 GCA_012719355.1 Acidobacteriota bacterium | reverse complement strand
AGTCATTTCCAGATTCTCGCAGAGACCGGCTTCATCGGCTTCATCCTCTATGGCTGCCTCTTCATCAACTCCTTTCTGATCTGTTTCCGGATCCGGCGGCAGGCGAGGAATGCATTGCCGCCATCTGAAGGGCTCTTTCTGTCAACCATCGCGGAATCCCTTCTGATGACGATGACGGCTTTTCTGGCAGGCGGATCGTTCATAGCGCTGGGGTTGAATGACCTGTCGTGGTTGACCTTCGGAGTGGTGGCGGCGCTGGACCGACTGACTGCCTCATTGGTTGAGGCTCGAGAACAGCGTGACGATACCCCTTCCGCGGAGGAGTGCCCTGTACCGGCCTAAGCAGGTGTATGTAAGACCATGAAAGCCAGAGCGGCAAAGGTGGATAGAGCGATGAAACAGCATATTGCAGACGGCGAATCGAGTGTGGCATCCCTTTACCAGGATGAGCGGGTTGCCGAAAGCTACATTCAACAGCGGTTTTCCCATTCCTGGCAGCTTCTGTTCCATTCGAAGCAGGTAGCCGCCGTGCAGCAGATCATTCAACGTGACAGGCCCGCCCGTATACTGGAGCTTGCCCCGGGCCCGGCCCGCATCACAGTCGATCTTCACGGTGTGAACCACGGTTACATGGTCGAGTACAGCCGCGAGATGATCCAGCTCGCAACCTCGAATCTGAAGCAAAGGAAGAGGGATGCCTGCTGGACGGTAATCTATGGAAACGCCTTTCAGCTGGTGGAGATTCCAGAGCTTCCCGACACGTTTGATCTTGTCTACACCTTCCGCTTCATACGCCATTTTCACGAACAGGAAAGGGCAAGGCTCTATAGCGGCATAAGGGACAAGTTGAGGCCAGGCGGGATTCTGCTGTTTGACGTGGTAAACAAACCGCTTTTTTGTAAGCTGAACGCCGGCGCACGTGGGACTTCGTCAAATGCTCTCCCGGTATACGATGTGAGTTACACTGAAAACGAATTCCGTGGAGAGCTGCAGTCGAATGGATTCAAGGTAATCCGGATGATACCGGTTCTGCGTCACTTCCGGCTTCAGAGCTGGATCAGCTCAAAGCTGGATGATGTCATTCCGCCGATCTCATCGCGGATCGTTCGGCTTCTGGAGTCGATACCTTCCAGAAATCCGCTGGAATGGATCGCCGTCTGCAGAAAGCTGTAGTTGAGTGATCGGCAACGAAGATAACCGACTTCATTCAGAAGATAATCACCAAGGTTCGCTTATGCATCGTTCAGGAATATGCACAGTTTCGGCACAAGTGACCTTGCACCAAGGAGGATAGCGTGACCTCAGGGGTATCGGTCATTATTCCAACCTACAACAATGCCAGATATCTGGAACGATGTATTCAGTCAGTGCTGAATCAAACCCGAGCGGTCGACGAAATCATCGTGATCGATGACGCATCCACTGATGATACTGAGGCAGTAATCAAAGCATGCCAAGCCAAAGCTGGCAATCTCGTCTATATCAAGCGGTCGTTCAACAGTGGAAACGCCGGAATAGCAAGGAATCAGGGAGTGCTCGCTGCCTCGCAGCAGATCATTGCGTTTCTGGATTCTGATGATACGTGGGAGCCATGGCATATTGAGGAGACTCTGGAAGCTTTTGAGCTCTTTCCGGAAGCCGGGCTTGTGTTTGCCAGATATGAGTTGGTAGATCCACTCAGCTTGACCCCTGACATAGAGAAGAAGTATAAACGCCGCGATTTTGTAAAACTGTATCCTGAAATAATCGAAGCAAAAGCCAAAGATAGATTTTTTCTTTTAGAACCACATCGCACGTTGCACTATATGCTTCGCAACGATATCGGCATACACTTCAGCTCAGTTGTCCTTGACCGCAGCAGGCTGAAGCACAGTCTCCACCATGATCCTCTGATAGCTCTCATGGAAGATCTTGATTTTCTTATGCAACATCTCTTTAGCCGGATCAAACCGGCCTATATTGACTCAGTCCATACTGCGTACTACATCCATGGAAGTAATACAACCCTTTCAGAGCCCCGGGATACCTCAAAAGAGGCTGAGAGACAAATCCAGGTATCGCTTGCTCTCAGGAAACGGCTGATCTATTGCAGATCATATCAAGATCACCGCATCGCGCTCCGTAACCTGTCGAATTCTTACTGGTTAATCGCAATACAATTGGATTCGGCTGGTGACTTTGACGCCGCCAACATCTACTACTTACTGAGTTTTCGTACCAGACCCACTTTCACTACATTCAAACATATTGCGATACACAGGATTTTGGGAAATCGTGGAAGACTTTTCTTTCTGAACGTGGCAAACGCGTTCAGGGGCTTTCGTGAGAAGATCTTTCGAGGTCAACAGGCGACACCAGCCTGACGAGACAGAAGAATCCCGCATTCTCTTCGGCCTCCTGATCCTTAGTTTCCGCATAGGGTTCGTTTTCCGTATCTGCGCGAACACGCTATATGAAGATCGCCTACTGGGCCACCTGCAGTCTCGAACCGGAAATCGAAGCCGT
>JAAYAM010000020.1 GCA_012719355.1 Acidobacteriota bacterium | reverse complement strand
TCCTAGAGACTCCAGAAGCTTCAGGTCCCACGTAAGGGGATAGCTGCCGTACGGTTTGCTCTCGACGTTGTTCCACAGCATGTATTCCTGCCCCTGCCCTGAAGTCCACGTCGTCTTGCATGCAAGAGTGCAGGTCTGACACGCTATGCACTTGTTGATGTCGAAGACCGCGGCGAACTGTCTCTTGGGACGCGTCTGCGGATACCAGTAGGACATTTCGCGGCCGATCTGCCAGTTGTATACTCGCGCCATAAATTATTCCTTAGAGGGGCCGGAGAGAAACCGGCCTTTAAGATATCGGTCCATCGACCCCGATTCGTATCGCGGGCGTATCCCGAGCGCTGCAGGACGCCACAACCCGCTCCCGCCTATGCCTCCCGGTTCGGCGCGCGTTATCTTCACGATCGCCTCGCGCGGCGCACCTGTCGGGCAATGCACATCGGGAGCAAACCCTTTCCCAACCACCTGTCCGTACAATCCCTTGCGCGCCAGCGAATCGGTCATGAGCGTCGGATTGAGCCACCCGCGCGTCGGCGATTGGTGGGAGCCGGAGCGAAACATCGCCTGATATCCGGTCCTCGGGTTTTTCGCCAGACCGTCAGTCCGGTTTTTCTGCCCTTCCATCGAGCCGGGAGTCGCGCCGTACATGTTGAACCACATGCGCGTGACTCCCCTTGGGGTTCCTGGATAATACCGGGCACGGCAGAGGAGGCGTGCGAATTCCATATCACGCTTGTTGTTCTGCCAGCCTCTGAACGGCCGGTCCTCGGGGTCTGAGTCGATCCAGACATAATCCCCGTCGTGGATTCCCAGCTCCTTCGCATCCGAGGGATTGATGTCGACGTAACCTTCCGTGACAAAAGGAGTGCGTTTGTCGTGACGGTAGATGTCGCCGAACGGGCCGAACAGCACGGCGATCATATCGGTGTCGATAGGGGTTGTGTGCGCACCATGCCGGAATTTCGGCGTATGAAATATGAAGCGGTATCCCTGGTCGGCAAGGGGATGAGCCGTCCGGCGAAGTTGCGTCCATGGCATCACTACATTGCGACCGCAACGCGTCTCACAGGAAAGATCGGCCGGCGCAACGCCGTAAGCTTCCGGTCCGGCAGGCCGAATGGCTTCGTGTTTCGGAGCAACGATCACATTCGGCTCATAAAACGTGGAGTCGACAGGTTCGCGATGCACCGGGAGATTCTCTCCCGCTTCGATGAACTCGTCTTCCTCGCGGTAAAACTCTAGCCGTCCGGTCTTGGTGTACCACGGCCACGAGTCGGCGATCTGTTCATAGCCGATCGACTTCGGCGTCGTGCGGCTGTTCATGACCGCCGGCACACCCTGCACCGCCTTTGCCTCCAGGTCTGAAAATTTGTATCCCCTGGTGTTGGTCGAATTATCCAGGACGCGCTGCAGATAGACGTCTGTGCGGTTCTCCCTGACGAATCTCCAGTAATCCAGGAATCTCCTGTCGCCGGTCAGTTCCGCAAGCTTCGATCCCACGAGCGCCAGCACTTCGATGTCTCCGATGGTATTGAAAATGCGTTTGAGCGGAGTCCGTGGAAAGACCTGCAGGAACGGGTTTGTGACCGAAGCCGTCATATCGGGGTGTTTCAGTTCGGCCCACGAATCGACTCCAAAGACCACGTCCGCCCACTCGCACGACGTCGACCACCACCACTCCTGGACGGCTATCATCTCGATGCGTGGGAGAACATTGATCACAGTGTTGTAGTGCCATTTCACGTTGCCGAGAATCGAATTTGCATTTGCGAACCAGAGCGACTTCGTCGGCGTGGGCATATGGGTCGAACCTGTGAACATTTTCTTGCCGACCCGCAGAGGATGGTCTTCGTGGTTATAGTAATGCGCCGACTCGGGTCTCCAGTACTGTCGCCGGCGCGCGGGTTTCGCCGGGTCGAGTTCGATATCAAAAGGATTTTCATCCATGTACTGCTGAGCGCCGTTAAAAAGGGAGGCGCGGTGGTTGCCGGAAAACGAGCCGACATTTCCGCCGATCTTTCCCACATTTCCCGTGAGTGCCGCCAGCAGGAAAACATCCCTGTCTTTGTTGGCATTGTTGAAGAACTGATTCGGGCCCATCCCGACGGTGAAGAGTGTGGTTCCCGGTGCGCGCGCGATGTGGCGTGCCAGCGATTCCACCGCACGTGCAGGCGCCCAGGTCAGTTCTTCCACCGTCTTCGGATCGAAGTGGGATGCATATTCCTTAACCAGATCGAACACCGGACGGCAGCGAACCTTCTTGCCGTCTGCGGTGGTCACTTCAACCGTGCCTTCCAGCAGGGCATCGCCGATCCGGGAATTCTTCCCGACCATATCGCGTGTGAGCAGTCTGGCCGAACGCGACCCTCTGTCCCACCAGACGTAATCTCCCCATTCTTCGCGCAGCTGCTCGGAGATGAGCATCCGGTCCTGTGCAGCGGGCGGAGGTTCGTTCTCGCCGGGCTTCAGCACCCTGGTGTTTTTCAATTCGGCGGGTTTTCCACCGAAAACATCTCTGGCCCGAAGATATTTCAAATCATCCATTCGAACCAGGATCGGCAGATCGGTCCATTGACGCACGTAGTCCGCATCATAGAGCTTCTCGCGCAGCACCACATGCGCAAGTCCGAGGGCGAGCGCGGACGTGGTTCCCGGGCGCACTACAATGACATCGTCGCCCTTACTCGCCGTCGCCGAATATTCGCAGGCAATCACGACGACGCGTGTTCCTTTCAATCTGGCTTCCGTCAGCCAGTGAGCGTCGGGCATCTTGGTGGCGATCCAGTTCATTCCCCATACCACCAGAGTTTTGCAATGCTCGACTGCCGAAAGATCGAATTCTATCGACTGCTGTCCGGTTACCATCGGGTGACCGGGCGGCAGATCCGTATGCCAGGAGTAGTTGTCGAATCCTCTCCCACCCAGGACCGCATCCGGTCCGACTTTGCGGATGTGGGCATCGAGCAGCGCCATTGAATTCGCCATGCGGTACAGGCCCAACACACGGCTGATCCCAAGCAGCGGCATCCCTCCGCGAAACTTGAGGGCTTGCGTGCCGACGCCGCGCATCGCCTGTATTACTTCTTCATCGTAGTGCTGAGCCCGGAGTCTGCGCTTCCCTTCCTCGCCGCTATAGGTCTCGGCGATATTCTTGAGAGACGCCGCGACAATCTTTGCAGCCTCGTCGTGAGAGACACGCACCCACT
>JAAYAM010000019.1 GCA_012719355.1 Acidobacteriota bacterium | reverse complement strand
GATACAACCTGACATCGCTGTTTACCGCTTCGGAAGGGACCCTGGGTTTGATCACGGAAGCGCTCCTCAGGCTGGTGGCAAAACCGAAATTCGCGAAAACGGCGCTTGCCGAATTCGAGTCGCTTGCGTGTGCCTCGCGCGCCGTCAACGCAATCATCGCGGCAGGCATCGTGCCCGCAAGCCTGGAGCTGATGGACCAGACGGCGCTTTCGTGCATCGAAGAGGCGATGCATCTGGGATTGCCGACCGATGTCGAGGCAACCCTTATAGTGGAGACCGACGGCCCCGACGAGCAGGCGGTCATCAGGGAAGCCGAAGCCGCAGGGCGCATCTGCAGGGAGAATGGAGCGCGCTCGGTCAAAGTGGCCCAGAGCGAGGCCGAGCGTGCGGGACTGTGGAAGGCGCGCCGGTCGATTTCTCCTTCGCTAGCGCGCAAGGCGCCCAACAAGCTGGGTGAAGACATTACCGTTCCGCGCAGCGCCATACCGGAGGTAGTGCAGCAGCTGCGCGCCATCAGCGCCAGGTATGAATTGCCCATCGTAATCTTCGGCCACGCCGGAGACGGCAACCTCCACCCGAACATTCTCTTTGATAAGCGCAAACCCGAGGAATGGGAAAGGGTGGAGAAAATGGTGCGCGAAGTCTTCCGGGTCGCGCTTGATGCAGGCGGCACGCTCTCGGGAGAGCATGGTGTGGGCGTTATGAAGCGACCGTACATGGAAGAGGCGCTGGGATCCGTTTCAGTCGATGTGCAACGCTCGATCAAACGGGCGCTCGATCCGCTGAACATACTCAATCCGGGCAAAATGTTCGAGGAGTAACGCTATGGCCGAGGCAAGCGTCTTCGTGCCGGTGAAGCGGCTGACCGGGTTCGTGATTGATGTGCTCTCTGCGGTGGGCATCCCGGCGGCAGACGCCGAGATAATCGCCGATGTGTTGATTGCCTCCGATCTGATCGGAGTTCGCTCGCATGGCATCGCCCATTTGAAGTGGTACTGCGACAGGATAAAGGCGGGACTCCAGTGTGCGGTCACGCGCTGGACCGTGTGCAACGAAACCGCCACGACCGCCGTCATCGACGGCGGCAACGGGATGGGAATGGTTGTCGGTCACCACGCTATGAAGATGGCGCTTGGTAAAGCCCGCCAGTACGGTCTGGGAGCTGTTGCCGTCCGGAATTCCAGCCATTACGGAATTGCCGGATACTACGCCGGCATGGCTGCCAAAGAGGAGATGATCGGAATAGCGGTAACGAATGCCCATCCCTCCATTGCCCCTACTTTCGGCACCGAGCCGATGCTGGGGACCAATCCGATTGCCTTCTGCGCCCCCACTGATGAGGCTTTCGATTTTTCATTCGATGCCGCCACTTCGATTGCTCCCCGCGGGAAACTCGAAGTTGCCGCCCGTGCGGGCGTTGCGATCCCGGAAGGCTGGGTGATCAGCGAAGACGGCACCCCGGTGACCGACAGCAGAGATTTGACTGCTCTGATGGATAGGAAGAAAGTTGCGCTTCTGCCTCTTGGCGGCAGCGGCGAGCTCATGGGAGGGCACAAGGGATATGGGCTTGCGACGATGGTCGAGATCCTTTCATCTGCGCTTCAGGAAGGGGCCTTTCTCTCCGGGCTTCACGATTACGACGAAGCCGGGCATCCGCATGCCCTCGGTATCGGGCATTTCTTCCTGGCCATCAACATAGCGCATTTCCTTCCGGTCGAGCGGTTCCGCAAGACCGCCGGAGATATCGTGAGGGAGTTGCGCGCCTCCAGGAAGGTTCCCGGGCAGGAGAAGATATATACGGCCGGCGAAAAAGAGCACTGCATCAAACAACGCGTCACGCGGGAAGGCGTGGAGATTCCTCCCGCCGTACAGAAGAGCCTGAGAGAGCTGCGTGCGGAATTGAAGATCGCCGGGCACGATCCTGGTTTCTAGTCGGGCGCCGGCCGGCCGGAGTACATTGAACTATGGAGCTCAGACACCTGCGCTATTTCGCAGCGGTT
Source organism: Acidobacteriota bacterium (assembly GCA_012719355.1). Classification (GTDB taxonomy): domain Bacteria; phylum Acidobacteriota; class UBA6911; order UBA6911; family UBA6911; genus UBA6911. Next base: position 6,134 of record JAAYAM010000019.1, on the reverse strand, counting down.
GCCGAACAGCTGCACTTCCGTCATGCGGCGGAACTGGTGCACGTGGCCCAGCCTGCGCTCAGTCAGCAGATCCGGCAACTTGAAGAAGAGATCGGGGTGAAGCTGTTTGAGCGCTCGCGCCATAATGTGCGGTTGACGCCGGCCGGCAAAGCCTTCTACGAGAATACACAGCGCATCCTCAGGCAGGTCGACCAGGCGGTTTCCAAGGCGAAGAAGGTCGAACTGGGCGATGCCGGGAGCATACGGATAGGATTTGTCAGCACCGCCGCGATTCGTGTGCTGCCCGACGCGGTGAAGAAACTGCAGAAACAGGCCCCTTCAGCCGAGGTTGAACTGAACGAGCTTTCTGCCGGGGAGCAGATTGACGGACTTTACCGGGAACAGCTCGACATAGGATTCCTCCATGCGAAACTGTCCCAGGATATCCTGAAGACAAAGACGGTTGCGCGCGACCGCCTGGTTGCTGCCGTGCCGGCAGCAAGCAAGCTGGCAGGCCGCACGCGCGTCGATCTGAAAGATCTGGCTTCATGGACGGCAATCATGCCGGCCGGTCACACAAGCTCGGGTTTCTACGAGCAGGTGCGCATGGCTTACCAGATGGCCGGCGTGCGGCCCGAGAGTGTGCACTATACTCGACTGCTGCAAACCGGGCTCCTCCTGGTGGCGGCGGGAATGGGAGTATCGCTCGTACCGGAATCGTTCCAGTCGATGCACCTCAAGGGGGTCGCATATAAGAAACTGAAGGTTGAGCCCCCTCTGAGTGAAATGGTTGCCGCCTGGCGCCGCGACAACACTTCGCCGCTTCTTGCCCGGTTCATAGGGAATCTCCCTGAGCTGGCGTGATTGATAGTTTTCTCTTATCACCGACCCTCATTCTTAATATTGGACAGACGCCGAGGATCCGGGCTATTTAATTAGCCGTGAATTGCGGAACCGGAGAGGTGGAACACTTTTTTCACGCTGTCGTATCGTTTATGCAACAAAATGATGCACGAAGCGGGTGTTTCTGTTATGGTCCAACCCTACAAGAAAGAAGGAGAAGAAGTTGAAAATGGCTAAGGCACTTGAAGGCGTCAGGGTATTGGATTTCACACAGTATCTGTCCGGTCCTCACTGCACTGCCGTGCTGAGCGAACTTGGAGCCGAGATCATCAAAATCGAGATGCCGGGCAGGGGTGAACCGGAGCGGCTCGCAATGCCCAAGACACCGAAAAAGGAATCGTATCAGTTTCTCTCGTACAACCGCGGGAAGAAGAGCATCACACTGAATCTGAAGAATCCGAAAGGAATGGAGATCGCCCGGAAGCTGACGGCGAAAGTGGATGTGCTCGTGGAAAACTTCGCGCCTGGCGTTTTGGAGAGACTGGGCCTGGGCTATGAAGAAGCGCGCAGAATCAACCCGCAGATTATCTATGCCTCGATTTCCGGATTTGGACAGACCGGTCCGCGCCGCAACGACGTCAGCTATGACGTGGTCGCGCAGGCGATGGGCGGGTTGATGAGCATCACCGGCTATCCTGACGGGGAACCGATGAAGGCGGGATGTTCGCTCGGCGACTACATGGGAGGATACAACGGCGCCATCGCAATCCTCGCGGCCCTGTACTACCGGAAAATGACGGGAGAAGGACAGTCGATCGACATTTCGATGCAGGACGGCATCTGGGCGATGGTGTTTCCGGACCGGGCAAACTATTTCGATACCAAAATCGTTCCGAAGCGGTTCGGCAACAAGCTCAGCAGTTCGGCACCCTTCGGGGCCTATAACGCCAAGGACGGTTACGTGGTGATTTGTACGATCACGGATCCTCAATGGCACAAGGTTCTGCAGGCAATGGGCAGGGAAGACCTGATGAACGAGCAGCGCTTCTCCACCCGTGAAAACAGGACTAAGAACATGCAGGAGGTCGACGCTCTGGTTCAGGACTGGTGCCAGGCAAGGACAGTCAACGATGTACTGGCTACTTTGAAGGAGTATGGGGTTCCCTGTTCCCCGCTTCCGACGTTCGATGAAGTTGCCAATGACCCGCACCTGCTGAGCAGGGAAATGCTCGTCGATGTGGAGCAGCCGGTTTCAGGGAAGGTGAAGCTCATCGGTTCGGTTTACAAGATGTCCAGGACTCCGGGGGATCGCAGGATGAGAGCCCCTGAAGTGGGCGAACACAACCAGGAAATTCTGGGTGGACTTCTGGGAATCGACGAGCAGGAGATGCAGAAGCTGAAGGAGGAATCTGTTATCTGATTTGGCCGCGGAGCCCGGACCGCTGTGCGGTTTTGTTATTGACAAATTTCATGATTCGACCTAAAAGAGTGCTTTCTGTTAGTTACCGATGGTTTGGATCTATTCCTCTTCAGGTCATAGATTCTTCCGCAACAGAGCCGGCACTTAAACATTCTTACACGCTTGGAGGTAAATCTATATGACTGGCCAAGAATTTCTGGATGTACTCTCATCGAGAAAGAGTATACGAAGATATAAACCGGATCCAATACCAGATGAAATGATCGACATGATCCTTGAGGCTGCTCGCTGGGCACCGACCGGCGAGAACTATCAGCCGTGGAGATTCATCGTCATCCGCGACCAGGAAACCAGAAACAAGATTGGTGATCTTTCGAAGCAGGGAAGCGGATCGCGTATGACGGCATGGTACTGCCTCAACGAGCTGCAGCAGAGATTTGAAGGAATCGAAGATCCTGTCAAGAGAGCGGAAGTCCTCGAATTCATGTATTCCGGCAGAGTATCGGAATTCTGCAAGCAGGCACCCGTGGTCATTGCCGTGATCGGAGATCTGCGCGTCGGCAGCGTCGATGTTCCCTATGACCTCTGCGCAGCCATGGAGAATATGATTCTTCAGGCTCATGCTATGGGATTGGGATCGTGCTGGGTTTACGGGCCGGTCGCCAGCACGAGAGATGCAATCCGATTCAAGGAAATTCTGGGCATCCCGCAAGGGATGGGCTATTACAAGGTGCTCTCTTACCTAGCAATCGGGTATCCCAAAGAACAGCGCAAGCATCCAAGACCCAAGTTGCCGCTTGAGGAAATGGTCTACTGGGAAAAATTCGGAAATAAGGAGAGGATCTAATGGATAGCATAAAGTACTGCAACGAGGTCATGGCAAGGCTTGAGACACTCATGTATCAGGAACTCTCCGGCATGGCCTACTGGAAGTGCGAGTTTGTGGGCCCCGACTTCATTCGTTCAAAGAACATCGAAGGGAAGAATGTTGCGGAGATCACCGAAAGCTGCATAAAAGAGATCACTGCTGCCGGAATCGCAAAGGGGATCGAGTACAAGACCGGCGGCGACGGAATGATGCTGAAGCTGAAAGTCGACGGTTGCATGCACCAGGAGAAGGAAGCCCTGGTAAGGGCCGAAGGTGTCAATCCGTACATCTGCCCGGTCGCCAATATGGTTCTGGACATGATTCACCAGAAGCTGAAATTCGAAACGAGCTACCTGGCAAAGCTGGCTATCGACGAGAAGACCCAGCGGTGCCTCGTCTATATGGCTCTCTATGAGACTGCGGATAAGATCGGCCACGTTACCGACTGGTTGAAGGATGACGAAGACCTGGCGTTCTTGAAGAGCCAGCCTTCGCAGATCCTGGCCGCAGCCGACAGGAAGAAGAAGTAAGGATTCCCTGAAGACACCAATGAAGCCGCGCGAATGGCAGTTGCCGCTTGCGCGGCTTTTTCATTCACGGGTTGCACGATCGTCCGGACTGTACTATCCTGACGGTCCACAAGCCGCATGCTCGCGCAGCACCGGCTGATTTGAGGAGGAGTAGATGGCCTACAGAATTACCAGCGGATGCGTCCAGTGCAACGTCTGTATTCCCGGATGCGAAAGCAATGCCATCAGCCAGGGATCCGACCAGAATACGATCGATCCGGCTCTTTGTGTGAATTGTGGCGTGTGTGCAGCAAATTGTCCCTTCGAGGCCATCGTCTTCGAAGAAGAAAGCGTCGCTGTAGGATCACAGGACTGATTGGCGGCCGCATACGGGAAGGGACCCCGGCAAGCCCCTTCCCGCTTCATCAGCCGTAACGAGGTGTGCTTTCGCTCTATACGGTTCCTTCGCCGTCTTACTTCGTTGCACCTCTGCTGCTACTGCGCAGGCTGACTTCCTTGAACCGCCAGTTCGTTCTTAGTTTCCTTAACTCCCGGGGTCTGCTGTGCAATTTCCTGGACCTTCCTTTTCGTGTTCTCGTCCTTCACATTTCCCTGCAGCGTGATAACGCCATCTGTCACATCGATCTTGATTCCGTCCTTCTGGACGCCGGACGTCGACAGCCTGGAGAAGAACTGCGAGTAAAGCTGCGCATCCTGCTCTGACTGACCGATGGTATCCCCTCGTTGTTCTGCGTCCTTCCTGGTCTGGTTCGGGTCCGCTTCAGCCCTGGCCATCTGCTCCGGTCTCACGTCGATCGTATCTGCAATCGTATAGCCCGGGGCTGTCTGTTCTACAATCCTGACTGCGTCACTCCGAAGATCATTGGAGTGAACCGTCCCGGAGAGCGTCACCTTGTTTTCTTCGACACTGGCACGGATGTCGGCGTCTTTGAGCCTGGGATCCGATTCAAATTTACTCTGAATCATGTTTTCCAGGCAGCTGGAGAGCGTTATCTGGCCGCCCTGCTCCGCTTGCGCCGCCAATAGCGCTGCACCGAAGACCAGCGGTAGCGATAACGATAATGTCAGTATCTTTATGATCATGCCCTTGCCTCATAATAGAATCGTGGATTCATGTTTCGGGGAGGCCCGACCTTCACTGTTTGCGAGCAAGTTATGTGCCAGTGGGAGGGTCGCCGGCTTCAGCGGAGGGAAGCGACGGCCGAAATCAGCGCCCGTATGTTTTCGGTCGGCGCACCGGGAGGCATGCCGCCGCCGCAGGAGACGATGAGGCGGGAGCGGTCTTCTATTCCCGTGAGCAATTCCCCGACCGAGCGTACTACATCGTCCGGCGTGCCGGCGGCCAATACGTCGCGAGGCGGTATATTGCCCATCAGGGTAACCTTGTTGCCGGTCCACTGCTTCATTTCGGCAAGCGTATGCTGAATGCCGAAGTTCAAAAGGTTGATTCCGATTTCCGCCAGGTAGGGTGCGCACGCCTTGCAGGGCGCGTCGTTATGGAAGAATTTCACGGTCACATCCGCGCTGAAGATCCGCTTCAGATAAGGGAAGGCGAAAACCTCAAAATCACTGCGGCCGATGAATCCGACCATGTCATCAAGAAGCAGGATGCCGTCTATGGTAGGGAAGCATTCGCGCTGGTACTCGATCCACTCGACAAGAAACGCGGTAGTAATTTCCAACAGCCGGTGCATCAATTCGGCGTCGGTCTTGAGGGCCGTCATGAATTCAGTCGCCCCCATCAGAAAGCTCGCGATGTTGAGGGGACCGCGGGCAACGGCAAAGCGTATCCGGTGCCCCGCTTTCAGAATCTCAGGCTGCAGATGCTGCAGCCTTTTTATCGCAAACGGAAGCAGACCGTCTTTTCGGGGGTCCGGCTTTTCCAGGAATTCAACGTCGGGAGCACAGCGCAGCGTCTTCTTCGCAAAAGGGAACTCGTTTTCCTCGAACCTCGTTACGGCGCCGAAAGCGGACGGCTCCGTACACATCCCGTACTCCGGCCAGAAACCGGGGAGCAGGAGCGAATCAGGGAACGTCCGGATAGCCTTGAGGTTGCTTTCCAGAAACAGGCGGTCGTCGGTCAAATAATCAAGAATGGTGCTGCCGGCCCAGCCCGGGAGCCACGGGCTGTCGATTATGAAACCTGTCGGAAGCGCGTCCGGCGCCTCTCCGTGAATTACCGAAACCAGAGTCTTCCACTGGTGATCGTTCATCGTTCCGGTGCTTTCCCTTGATTAACGCAATTCTTTTCTGCGACTGGAGTGATACTATACAACAACAGTGGGCAATCCGAAGCTGGGAGCACCGCCCCCTGGCCGCAGATCTGTGAGCGGCAAACAGAAATTCAATTTTATAATGAGCGGAAGTTATTGAAAAATAGGTTGCGTATTTGTTTCGCTGGTGCTAAACCCTTAGTATGAAGAAAACGTGCCTGCAGAAAATTCTTATTGGGGTTCTCCTGGTGGAGCTGTCTCTTGCATTTGCCCCTGCCCAG
>JAAYAM010000376.1 GCA_012719355.1 Acidobacteriota bacterium | reverse complement strand
GTTGTTTTTATATCAACATGCCCGAGCATCTGCTGGATGTAGCGGATGTCCGCCCCGTTCTCCAGCATGAATGTCGCAAGACAATGACGGAACATATGGCAGGACCCGCGCTTCCCGATGTTCGCCGCGTCCACATGCGTCCGCACCAATGCGCTCAGATGATCCAAACTGAACGGCTCGCCGGCGTTCGATAAAAACACAGTATGGTCGTCAGGCTCTACTGCAAGCTTCGGCCTTGATTCCCTGATGTATTTATCCACCCAGGCCGCGGCCCGCTCGCCGATAGGAATGACGCGATCCTTCTTTCCCTTTCCCTGCCGGATCATCGCCGTGCCTCGCTCCGTGTCGAGATCGTAGAGCTTCAGATTCGCAAGCTCCAATCGCCGCATCCCCGTCGAATAAAGCGTCTCCATCAAGGCGCGGTCGCGCAGCCCCAGCGGATCGTCGACGTCCGGCTGCGCGAGCACCTTCTCCATCTCAGCTATAGTAAGAACTGTTTTCGGCAGCCGATGCTCCAGCCGCGGCAGCTCCAGCTCCGACGCCGGATTGTTCAATATATGCCGCTGTCGCGCCATCCACCGGAACCAAACCTTCAGCGGAACCAGACGCGCCAGCTGGCTCCGGAATGTCAGCGGATTGCCGTTCTTCTGCCGGTAGTGAAAAAGATATCGCTGGTAGTGCTCCAGAATGGGCCTTGTGACTTCCGTGGGCTCCGTTACGCCGCGATCCCGGCACCACTCGACGAAGAACCCGATATGAGTCCGCCGGTTCTTTACCGTGTACTCCGAGTAGTTCTTCACCAGAAGGTCCTCGAGATGCTTTTCCAGCATCGCGGCTAAAGGAGAAGACGGCGGCGCTTCGGGTTTCCTCTTCCTGACTATTCGGGCCATCTCTACCTCCCGCCTGCCGCTATGATTGCGACCGGCTCGCCATTCCCCGTAGAAGTGTTTTTTTCGGAAAATCGCTCAAATCGGCCTCGCAGCCCCGTCGTTACCGGCTCCGGCTTGTCCCGCGATCCTCCCGCTATCTCCCCGCTTTGGGGCCGCTTTGACCCCGCGAACTTGTCTTCCGGCCCCGCGTTCTTTTTGTCATAGCCGTGGATTTTTAGCTTTTCGACAGCGATCAGTCCCGGAAGAACGGGCTTTTCATCATTCTCGCTTCGTTCAAATACAAGCTCGTAAACAAAGCTCCGGCCCCGGCCGCCACGGTGAACGAGGAGGTATTCCAGCTCTTCCAGCCGGCCCAGATGAACCCGCAGTTGCGTATCCCCCCAGCCGGTGTATTGCCGAACATTACGGCGGCTAAAATGGTAATCAGTCCGATCCATCCGGAGGCGCGCGCATTCCTTCGAAACCATTTCATCAACCAGTAGAAGCAGCCGTCTCGTCTGCGGCGGCAGTTCGTCGAGGCTTCTTCCAAGAACCTCATGCGCCAGGCGATTCGCGACCTCGACATCATCGAGCGTGACTTCGATGTATTCGATCCTTTTGCCGTGGTGCACGGTCGTCTTTACCGGCCGCTGGTACTGGTGAAGAAGAGCGATACTGCGGATCAGGGTAAGATATTTCATGTGATCGCGGCGGGTCCTGGTTTGGCCGTCCAGGAAAGTAAGATCCCGGGCGAATGGATTCGCCACAAAAATCGGCTTCAACAGCCGCTGTACGTTACGATGCAGTTGGAGCGTATTGATCCGGTCGTTACGGGCAAGCAGCCCCTCAATCGTCTGCTGCTCGCGCTGCTGCCGGTGGATCGCCTGCGTCTGGCTGCGGTCTTCATTCACCGTGAGAACCAGGCAGCGGTTCAGCAGCTCCTCGTCCAGTTGGATCGCCGTCGTCGTCAGAAAAATCGATACAGGACCCTCGACTCTGTATTGATGCGTCACCAGTTTCCCGGTCGATGGATCCTTGCCTGTGCTGGCGATCGTCAGCTCTCCTTCGCTTTGCAGAAGTTTCAACGCATAGGCGGCACGCATCGCGCCTTCCTCTTCCACAATCGCCAGAACCTTGTGCTTCAGGTCCGTCTCGCCCATGTAAAACAGCGACTGTCCCGTCATCGCCGAGTACTGCACTCGATCCTCTTCCGGAACGAATCCAAGGATGGCATCCATCAGCTGGCTTTTGCCGGCGGCGGAACTCGATTGCACCACCACTGCAAGCGGCGTTTCCAATCGCCGCGAGATTGAAGCAAGATAGCCAACGAGCTTATTGGTTTCCTCTCCAACCACGCCGCATTTAGCAAAGTCCTCCAGAATTCGATTGAGGAGGTTCGGATCTTTCAGAAGTTCAAGCGCCGCGGCTTTCTCTTCCGGACTGAGCTTGACTTGCTCTTCCTTCGAATCAAGCGTTTTTCTGATCTGTTCAGCTCGCAACGCCTCAAGCTTCAAAAACACGCGCCCCAGGTCCTTCCGGATCACGTCCTCCTCGACCTCAAGCTCTTCCGCCGCGCGCTTGATGAATACGATCTTCTGCCGGTCCACATTCAAATCCAGCGTGTCGACGTGAAGCGCCTCACCGCGCGTCGCCAGCAGATTCACCTTCAGGATGTCGGAACTCAGGTTTTTCGCAAACCCGCGAATCCGGTAGCGGCGGTCCCCCTGCGCGATCGTGATCTCGTCGCCTCTCATTTCAACGGGAACATCGACAATACTGGGCGGCGGAATGGTCGACGCAACCGGCTCAGCAGCTAAAGAAGAAACCTCAGGGCTTTTTTCTTTAGCCGCCGCGGTCTCAACGTCTTCCGTCACGATAATCGATGGCTGCTTTCCTTTGCCCAGCCACTCGACTTTGTTGAGCAGCACGCTGAGGCTTTTGCCTGCCGGCTTCACCTTGCAGCCGTATTCGTTGGCGTCCATCCCTTTCGGAAAAAGAACGCGATAGCAATCGATTCCCATCGCGATCAGTTCGCCGGCGAGATCGTGCGCGGCCTTTTCTCCTGCTTCATCCCGGTCGTAGGCGATCAGAACCTTTTTGATTCCGTGCTTCTTGAAAACCTCTCGATGATCGTCAGTGAAGCCGTTCACTCCATAGCTCGCCGTAACATTGCGATAGTCGGCGCACCAGAAGGTCAGCGCGTCGATCAATGCCTCACAGAGAATGATTTCTTTCGAGACAAGAAGCGCTTCCTCATTCCAGACGCCTTTGTGCGGACCGGGCAGATACATGTGTAGCGCCGTCCCGGCGCGCAACCCTTCCGTAATCTTTCTTCCGTAGATCTCCGTGACGTTTCCATCAAGATCCATAACCGGAATCACGACCGAGCCGGCGAAGCGTTCGTGGCCGCTTTCACGCAGGATCCCCAGCCGCTGCAGCCGGCCCCGGATCTCCGCGCCCTCTTTGCGGTTCTTCTCCGGCAGTCTGTAGCCAAGCGTCCGGTTGGAAAAGCCCACCCGGAAATGATCGATCATCTCCGGATGCTCCAGTCCGCGATTCTGCAGATACCTCAATGCTTCGGGGCTTTGCTTCAGCGTTTGATGGTAATAATCAACCGCCTGATTCAATGCGCTCCGGTCGTCCGCGTCGATCTTGAACGGCGCGTCGAGCTTCACCGCCGCCGTCGTCCCTCTCCGCACGATAGGACCAGGCGCGGCTAAAGAGGGATGATTCGCCCTCAAAAGCTCCACTGCATGCGTGAAGCTTACGCCATGGCAGTTCATCACCCAATCGATCACGGATCCGCCTTTCCCGCATCCCAGACAATGCCAAAGATTCTTCGCGGGCGTGATGACCAGCGACGGATTATGGTCTTCGTGAAAAATGCACAGCCCGAACAAGTCAGCCCCGCGCCGCTCCAGCTTGATCCCTCGCGCTTCCGCCAGCCGCTCAACCGCCACCTCCGCCTTCAACCGCTCGATCTCGTGCTCCGGAATCCGCGCCATTCGCGTCTTTCTCCAAAAAGTGTCAAGCTTTTTTAAATGTTTTTGACATGGCGCATAATTACTCTATAATTTGTAACTATGCAAGCTTTTTCTGTATTTCCCGATTCCTCATCTTACTCTTTGGACATGCAACAAGTAGGACGACCGCCTAAATTCGAACGCTCTCCTTTCGGCGAGAGACTCCTGGCCGCCCGCCAGCAAGCCGGACTCTCCCAGATTCAAGTCGCCGAAAAACTGGGCGTTACTCAGCAGACCTATGCCGGCTGGGAACGGCGCACCACCGCCCTAAAGCCGGATTACATTGCAAAATTGTCTTCGATGTTAAATGTACCGGTGGACTACCTGCTCGGGCGGGAAAACGGCAGTAAAAAAAAGGGCGGCCCCATTGGTAAAGCCCGCCGCGTCTTTGAAGAAGTCAGCAAGCTTCCTCGACACCAGCAGCAGCGTATCCTCGGAATCGTCGAGGATCTCATCGCCGCTCAGCGTGTCCAACGGTAACAGCGTTGTCTCCACTTAATAATTCCATCCGATTTTTCCGGCAGACTGATTGGATGATTGAGGATAGGGATTTTTGAAGTGGTTACTTGTATCCGCTCTGTCTCCACTCCGTAGTCATTTACGGATCACAACGCAAAGAAGCGGAGACAAAGCGGAGTCATGTACCCGCTTTGTCTCCGCTTCTCCACGAATCGAAGATTCGCTTGGAGGTATTGTGTCTGGAATTGGCAAGGCACCAATTCCAGAATTTCCTTCACTCCCCTTATGGCTACCAGGATCAATCTCGCGTTCTAAGAACCATACTCGGAACTGAGGCCCCGGAGCGTGAAATCCGGGAATTGCTCCTAAAAGAGGAAAAGTGGACTGTGGAGGTACGACCCCCGTTTTCATTATCATGCACGTCATAACTCATCGACGTATTGTGACCTTCGGCATCCGTGCTTATTATGACACGCCCATCGCCATCCCTGGTCAACACCGTGGCATTTTTTGCCGTATCCAGGGTTTCAATCAAGTTTCCGAATGCATCATAATCAAAATTCTTCTCCAGCCCTTTCCACGCCGGCCCCCACCCCCAGATGTTACCAGCATTACGATGTTCCTTTTTCTGTTATGTCCAATGCCCAAGTCCCCTCCTGCCAGCGTTTCAGAGTTTCACTAGCTCCAAATGCCGCAAACCCTTTACCTGTCGCAATTTCTGAGAGAACCCTTTTTGCTTCTTCTGTTTTGTAGCGCAAGAGAAATGCTGCCGCCATCGCCCTAACGCCTTCATCAGGATTCTTTAGCAGCTCTACCAAAGCTTCCCTGCCTTCATCACCGAATCGTCCAGTGATTTCTTTAAAAGCCTTGACATATTTCTTAGCTGCTTTGTTTCCCTCGGATGAATTGCCTTCTTTAATATAGGCATTTTGTTTAATGACATTTTCTGCAAACATTGTCACTAACTTTACAATTTTCATGGTGCTGTTCCATTCAGGATCTTATATACAATATTTTGCCCAAATTTCATTTGAGCTTCAAAACTCTGGCCCGAAATCCATTGTCTTACGGTGAGGTTCGTACTACCAGTAACATCAGGCCGTATCGATGAATAAAAACCACTAATTTGATAGTGAAGAGTCGTATTAAGTTTCACTAAGTTGCTTGTATTCTGAAGTGCTTGTTGTCCGAATTGTGCAATATTGGTAGGATTCTGCTCCACGATATGGTGCCATTGTAGTCCTTGTCCGGCCGGTCCCATAGCGCGCTTAAATGCTTCAAACGAGTCAAAAGCCTGAGTTGCCACTTTCCCAGAAGAAGCCGAGCAAGTATTGGCAACATTTTGCCCCTGCTGCCACCATCGCTGCATTGCATTGGTGGCCTGTCGACCATATCGCTGTATCGCGGATATTGCTCTTTGCGTATGCGGCGATTGAGCTATTCGCTGAAAGGCATGAATCAATCCCGGATTAGTACCTTCGGGATCAATCCTATTCAGAGGGTTATTCTCTACATACGCATATAGATTAATCCCGCCGTTCAACCCGATCGGGTCTTCGCTGATGAATCTCCTTGCCTGGGGATCGTACCATCGCGCTCTATAGTAG
>JAAYAM010000210.1 GCA_012719355.1 Acidobacteriota bacterium | reverse complement strand
CAACAGCAAATGGCAGATCGATCCTCAGCACTATCTCGATTTGATCGCGGAACGGATACAGGCGTTTGACAGTGCCACCTTTTCCCCCGTCTGGAAACCAAACGTAGATCTGATGCGGCGTTAGGTGGCCGGTGTGACCCCGGATGTCACTCGCGCCAGTAGGATTGGTGAATGAAGAACCGAGTCATGTTTGCGCAGTGTCAGTTCATGTTAGACAGAAAGGATGAACTCAAATGAGAAAGCTTCTTGTGTATCCAGCTATACTCATGACGGCCCTGCTTACAGCCTGCTCCGGAGGCGGCACGACTTCACAAGGTTCAGGAGGAAGCGGCCTAGTTGCTCGAAACAGAGCTCCCGTTGCTGTCGCCGGACCAGATCAGACGGTCCAGGTCGGCGGAACAGCTTTACTCGATGGATCCAAGAGCTCCGATCCTGACGGGGATTCGTTGACCTATCAATGGACTATTTCGACGAAACCGGCCGGCAGCAATGCTTCTCTCTCTGATGCTGCATCAGCCCAGACCTCCCTGAGCCCAGACGTCAAGGGCACTTATCGCATCCAGCTTAGAGTCACTGACAGTGGCGGTTTGTCGGCCACCGATCAGATTATTATTACCGTCCCAAATCGCGCTCCAGTGGCAGACGCGGGAGGCAGTCAGGCAATCACTGTTGGTTCAAGAGCAACGCTTGATGGCTCCCGAAGCTGGGATCCAGACGGAGACCAGCTGACATACGAATGGACCCTCGTGTCAAAACCCTTTGGCAGTGATTTCTGGCTATATAACGCCACGTCAGCACAGGTATTCTTCAATCCTGACGTGAAGGGCACATATCAAATCCAGCTCAAAGTCACCGACAGCGAGGGATTGTCGAGCATAGATGAGATCACAATTGTTGGGTATCACACTCCGGTTCTGAGAATGCAAGGACCGGCAATTGCAGCCCGTGGCAGCGCGGCGACGTATGATGCGTCAGAAAGTCTCTACATCGAAGATGCTCGGCTGGTCTGGGAACTGATCGCCAGGCCGGAAGGATCCACTGCAGAGTTGACCGTGCCGGAAGGTGTGACGACATCGTTCACTCCGGACATCCCTGGATCCTATTTGCTGCGACTGACTACTTACCCTGATTACGGAGAGCCCGTAGTATCCGAACTATCGGTGATAGGAGCGACTCCTCTGTCGGGTATTTACTCTTCTGACTTTACGATGGTTTTGAGTGAGAGCCCGTACATGCTTGCGGGATGGGTACAGGTAGCTTCTTCGTCCAGGTTTGCGGCAGAGCCGGGGGTTGAGTTGTATGGTCAGGGTTACCAACTCCAGGTGTGGGGACTGCTGGATTTCTCGGGCACGGAGGACGCAAGGATTCTGCTTAACAATGTCCGTATCAAATCCGACAGAGAGTCATTCATGAACCTACGCTTTGTTGATTTTGATGGCGGAGCCTTCTTGAATGACGCCGGACTCACCGGCTCTTTCTGGTTGCAAGACTCAAGACTGATCGGATTACCCGCTATTCGGATACTGTCCCCGCCATCGGACGTTCTGATGGCTCGCAACAGTTTCTGTCTGTATGGAGGAATTAACGTCAGTGTGATTGCGATACTCAACCCCATCACAATCTATGTCCAAAACAATAGTTTTTCATACTGTGGGGGCTGGGGGGCGTATGCGGTAGCAGCCGAGTCGACCACCAATGCAGAGATCATTGTTAGGGGCAACACCTTCCTTGACACAGATCACGTTGCGTTGTCGACAGGTACGGGTAACATTGATGCCCGAGAAAACTACTGGTCTACTACTTCGCCTGCGGTGATCGAGCAGATGATACTCGATCGGAATGACGACTTGAATCGCACGTACACTATTCCCTACGAGCCGTTTCTCACCGAGCCGGACCCCAACACACCGGTTGTGGAGTTCTGGTAGTAACCAGCTCGGGGGGAGGCCGGTCGGCTGGCGTTACAGAATCTCGAATTCTCGTGTCGCCTGCAATCGGGCGATGCTAGAATCAGACATCCTAAGAACGAGTTGAGATATGGATGATCTGGATGCAAGAGTCCGATTGAAGGCATTCTCATTCCTGGAGGAGCTTTCTTCCCGCTACGGCTTGGCCTTGCCCCGCGAGCTTCTGTGGAAGGGCTTTGATTTTGAGGGAAGGCGTGTGCCTTTGCTCAGTCCGCAGGGTATCTTCAAGCCCGCAATCCTGCCGGAAGTTCCGCTCAGCATCACAACCGTTCCAGTCGTCGAAGGCAAGAAACGGCCTTACGACGATCAAATAGGACCCGACGGTCTGATACGCTACAAGTACCGAGGCACCGATCCCATGCATCGCGATAACGTGGGACTCAGGTTGGCAATGCAACGCCGTACTCCACTGATCTACTTCTACGGCCTGGTCCCCGGGCGATACGCCGCAATCTGGCCCGTCCGCATCGTAGGGGAAGATCAGCGCGATCTCAGCTTTTCGGTGGAAGTCGAAGACAAGCAGGACATCATAATCGGCGACGATGTGCTCCTTTCCGAGGCTGTCGCTCAGCCCGAATCTGCGGCACGGGCCTACATAACAGTCGCAACCCAGAAGAGGCTCCATCAACACAGTTTCAGGATGCGTGTGCTGGAAGCATATCGGGAGTGCTGCGCCGTGTGCAGGCTGAGACACGCAGAGCTCCTTGAAGCGGCGCACATAATCCCTGATACCGATCCAAGGGGAGAACCATGGGTCTCCAACGGCATTGCCCTCTGCAAGCTGCATCACGCCGCTTTCGACTCCCTCATGATGGGAATCCGGCCGGACCTGGTCATCGAGATCCGCAAAGACATCCTGGAGGAATCCGACGGACCACTGCTGATCCACGGTCTCAAGCATTGGCACAACAAGAGGCTGACTGTGGTTCCCCAGTCTCCAAGGCTAAGACCGCGAAAGGAGTTCCTGGAGGAACGATTCGAAATATTCCGCAAGGCATCCTGACTTCTCACGACGAACGACTCAATTCCTTTTTCAAATCCTTGACAATGCGATAGCCAGTTCTATAGCCTGCGAACATACAAAATGGCATTTCACAAGCCGGCAGACTAAGAGCCAGTAGGACCACACAATAACGCCTGGTCAGGATTGCACCAAGAGGACCGCTTCAGACTGATCAGGGTTGCATTTGGCAACCATTTCGGAAGAGGCGGAATCATGAAAACATCGAGACGGAATTTCCTTAAGACCACCGCAACAGGAATAAGTACGGCCGCATTGGCGGGGCTTGGTTCTGCTCCGGCTGAAGCGACTCAACTGGAGGAGATCACAAAGTGGGACTATGAGGCCGGAGTCGTCGTGCTCGGTATCGGCGCAGCAGGCCTCATGACCGCAATCACAGCCCGTGATCGCGGGGCGGATGTTCTGATACTGGAAAAGGCGCCGGAAGCACATGCCGGCGGGAATACGCGAGTGAGCGGTCAGGGTTACTGGTGCCCCTCCGATTCCGACAAAGCCCTCGAATATCAAAAGGCAATGAGCGACGGTTATCCCATTCCGGAGGATATGGCCAAGGTATTCCACGAACACTCGATCCATGTAACCGAGTGGCTTGCCGAAATGGGCGCCGACATGAGGACCATGAAGACGCTCGGTGAGTATCCGGAGTTCCCCGGCGGCGCCGGATACGTGTGTTGGGACAAAAAGGGAAACGGCTGGCAGCGGTTGTGGCTCCTCATGATGGACAACGCCATCAAGAAGAGGAACGTCAGAGTGCTATACGAAACACCTGCGTTGGAGCTGATTCGTGACTTCAAGACCGGGGAGGTCCGCGGCGTCGTCGCAGAGAATAAAGGAAGAAAGGTGTATGTAAAGGCAAAGAAGGCGGTAGCCCTCTGCACCGGAGGATTTGAAAACAACCAGGAGATGATTCGTGATTACCTCGGGATGCCCTGCGCTTATCCCAAAGGGAGTCCTTATAATACCGGCGACGGGATTCGGATGGCGATGGCGATCGGTGCGGATCTCTGGCACATGTCTAACCAGGCCGGTCCGGACTTTAATTTCAGGATTCCGGGAAAGGATTGGGCCTTCGGCTACAACTTCGCTCCTAACGGGAACGGCTGGATTTGGATTGCCAAAGACGCCACGCGCTTCACCAACGAGACCTATTTCACGAAGCACGGCAAGATACCTTTTCACGGCATCTACATCCATGTCCCCACACCGCTGCCAGTACACTGTGTCTTCGATGAAACGATGAGAAAGAGCGGATCGCTGTATCCGCCCAACTACTTCTTCTGCTGGTGGGCCCAGATTGAAAAGTACAACTGGAGCGCCGACAACATGGCGGAAATCGAGAAAGGCTGGATTGTTAAGGCTGATACGCTTAAGGATCTGGCCGTCAAAATCGGCAAGGATCCGGAGAGGCTGGAAAAGACTGTCAACTCCTGGAACAAATCTTGTGCGGAGAAGAACGATCCGGAATTCGGCCGGGATCCATCGAGCATGGCGCCGATCCGGACGCCGCCTTTTTATGCGGCCGAATTTGTCCCGGCATTCACCAATACCCAGGGAGGGCCGCGGCGCAACAGCAACTCCCAGGTGCTGGACACGAATCACAAACCCATT
>JAAYAM010000209.1 GCA_012719355.1 Acidobacteriota bacterium | reverse complement strand
TCCGGCCTGATCACTTTCATCAGGTGGTTGCCTTCACTCATGTGACACGAAACGCATTCGACTCCGGAATGGAAACTCCTGGTGTCCTCAATCCCTTTCGCACCCTTCCCCTCAAGCACGCTCCTCTGGCGATGGCATGAGGTGCAGAGCTTCTCTGCATCCATGACAAGTTGAGCAGGGTTCTTGCTGTTGTGCGGCTCGTGACATGTAACACAGGTAACCGGACTGAATGAGTCTTTCTGCGTCAGGTCAACCTTCTTCCCCTGCATCCGGGCTTTGAAGCCTTCATCTGAGTGGCAGCCGTAGCAGTCCGCCGACTTGTTTTCACTTTGAGCTACCCTCTCAAGGGTCCTGCTGTGTCCGGACGCTTCCCACATATTGAAAGTGCGTTTGTGCTGCGGGCCGGTTTCCGGCGGGATTCTGTCAGGGTTCACTGGAGTCTTGAGGACTCCTTTGACTTCAGACAGCTTCATGCCGGGTTTGAACCCAACCACCCACTTTGTCCCGTCGGACATTATCTTACCTTGCGCCTCCGGCCCATTCCCCAGATGGCACTGCCCGCAGATATCGGCGTCTTTTCGCGAGACAATTCTGTCCTTATCCCCGGTTGAAGCGTGGCTGCTCCCGGGTCCATGACATGATTCGCAGCCCGCCGCGGATTCGCCTGCGGCCGTTCCGGGAGTGTGGCATCCTGCGCAGTCGGTCGCCCATGCCGGATCTGAATAGGAAGGCTTCGCGGCATGCTTTGACGACAGCCATGCGGCGTGTGCTTCTGCATGGCAGGACACGCATGCCTGAGACCCCGCATAGCCATCTTTTGCCGTTTCCTGCGATACCGCCAGGCCGGCAAGGATTGCTGAAGCCGCTAAGGCGATCAGGCTTTTCCAGACTCTCCGATATCTCATCTTTGTGTCCTCCTGCATCTGATTATGACCGAGATATCCCCTCAGTTACCGCCAATCAGGGTTTGAACGAAAAGAATGGATAAAATAAGAACAAATACGTAGAATAGCAAACAAATTGTTACAGCTGGGAAGCCGGCATCAAACAGGATTTAGAGCTTTATCAGGAAGGCATAACAAAAAGAGGAGGAGTTGTGAGCCTTAATCCGTCAAGAAGACAGTTTTTGCAGGCGGGACTAGCGCTGCCCGCCGCCGGGCTTGTATCGTCGTCCGCCAAACTGGACACGGCCGCCCTGCAAACCTCAAGTGACAAGATTGTCTATAGAACATTAGGCAAAACCGGATTGAAGGTTACGGGTGTCGGCTATGGCATCGGGTTCACCCCGGTTACCGAAGTCGTCGCGCGCGCCCTGGACATGGGCATCAATTATTACGACACCTCCCGCGACTACGGAGACAGCGAGAAGATCTTCTCCGGAGTTCTCAAAGGGAGGAAGAGAGATAAAATCGTCATCGCCACCAAATCTCCCAACCGCGAAAAAGCAAAGATCATCGCTGATCTGGATAGAAGCCTGCAGGAACTTGGAACTGATTATGTAGACATATGGCACCTGCACGCGCGCGACACGCCAACCTCCGTTCCGGACGAAGCGATCGAAGCTCTGGAAGCCTGTAAGAAGTCGGGGAAAGCCCGCTTCGTCGGCCTCAGTTGCCACGACCCTAACAGGATGGCCGATTTTGTCATAAAGACCGGCAAGTTTGATGTTGTCCAGACGACCTACAGCTACGCCATCGGCTCCTATTACAGGGACGGGGCGATCAAGAAGCTTCACGATGCGGGCATCGGCGTGATCGCGATGAAGGTAGTGGTTGCCCTGACCGGCCTGAATTTGAAGAGCTTTGATAATGAGCCGAGGACAACCGGAGAGGGACCGCTCGCCGGCATCAAGTGGGTCCTGAAGAACCCCGCGATCGGGACAACAGTCCCCTTCATGACCTCGATAGCCGAACTGGAGATGAATTTCCGGGCAATGTCGGAGCCATACACTCCGGCCGATGAGAAGATGCTGTACGTGCTGAACGAGCAGATTCGGCCTGACTACTGCCGCATGTGCTATCAGTGCAGCGGCGTGTGCCCGAAAGGTCTGCCGGCAACGGATATTCTGCGGTATCTTGCTTATAACGATTACTGCGGCAACTATCACCAGGGACTGGCGAACTTCAAGAATCTTTCGCAGGAACTGCGGAGCGTGCGCTGCAGCGATTGTTCAACCTGCGCCATAGAGTGCCCGAACGGAGTACATGTTCGCGACAGGCTCATGAGGGCGCAGGATCTCTTCGCATAAGCTGAGATCTGTATCGCCGGAGACCATTCCAACGGTCTCCGGCGGCCGGACCCTGACAGGAATGTGGAGCATGATCCGTTGTACGTTTTCTCTTGCACTGCTCCTCGGCATAATCTGTGCCTCGCCATTGCCGGCCCAACACGTAAGGCAGGTCAGTCTGGCATATCTGGCCCAGCGCGCCGACGTGATCGTACAGGGCAAAGTAGTGGACGTCGTCCATGAACCCCTCCCCGGCTTTCCCAATATCTCCACAGTCAAAGTGACAATGGAAGTGCAGGATATGGTACGGGGACCTTCGGCCACAAAGAACTATACCTTTCGAGAGATAGTGCTTGGTCTGCGGCCGAAGCAGGGGAAGAAGGGTTATCTTCCGGGCCAGCAGCTTCTGCTCTTTCTCACATCACCTTCGCGCTATGGATTGAGCAGTACCGTCGGAATTGAAAAGGGGCGTTTTCATGTCCACCGAGATGCTTCCGATAATCTTACGGTTGTGAATGAAGAGGGAAACGAAGGTCTGTTCAACAGTGTTGAAGAGGCCGTAACAACCACCGGGCGGAAGTTGACAGCAAAGCAGTCTCGGATGGTCGCCGCCCGACGCGGTTCGGCACCGATGGAAGATTTCATGTCTCTGGTCAAGACGCTCACGCTGTTGCCGAGGATCCGATGATTTCATTCGCGAAGAAGCTTCGCTTCCTTTTCCCTTTCCTTATCCTTTTCGCCATTCCGGAATGTGCGCAGTCCGGCGGACCGCTG
>JAAYAM010000208.1 GCA_012719355.1 Acidobacteriota bacterium | reverse complement strand
GCGATCAATATGGTTCCGCAGCCTCCGATCAGGATGCAGGAGAAGGAAAACTACGAGTTCTTCCTGAACCTTCCGGAGTACGACCGAAGGCTGGTTCGGTTGAGCAGTGTCAAGACCAACCAGCTGCTGCAGCCGCTGTTCGAGTATTCGGGCGCCTGCGCCGGATGCGGTGAGACCCCATACATCAAGCTCCTGACTCAGCTGTTCGGCGACAGGGCTCTTATTGCCAACGCCACGGGTTGCTCCTCGATCTACGGCGGCAACCTCCCGACGACTCCGTACACGTTCAACAAGGATGGCAGAGGACCGACCTGGAGCAACTCGCTGTTTGAGGATAACGCGGAATTCGGTCTGGGCTATCGTCTGACCATCGATCAGCACACGCAGGTGGCCAAGGACCTGTTGAAGAAACTGGCTCCGGAAGTCGGCGATGAGCTCGTCAGAAGCCTGCTGGAAGCCGATCAGTCGACCGAAGCGGGCATTTACGATCAGAGAGAACGGGTGAAGATGCTGCGCGAGCGGCTCAGCGGAAACAATTCATCCGATGCCCAAAGCCTGCTTAGCCTGGCCGACTATTTCGTGAAGAAGAGCGTCTGGATTCTGGGTGGAGACGGATGGGCATACGATATCGGCTACGGTGGACTCGATCACGTTCTGGCTTCGGGGCGAAACGTTAACATTCTGGTTCTCGATTCCGAGGTGTACTCCAATACCGGAGGCCAGATGTCGAAATCGACTCCCCGGGCTGCGGTCGCGAAGTTCGCCGCGGGCGGAAAACCGATGTCGAAAAAGGACCTCGGACTCCACGCAATCAACTATGGAAGCGTCTACGTCGCCACGGTAGCCCTGGGTGCCAACGACGCTCAGACGATCAGGGCATATCTGGATGCGGAATCGTACGACGGTCCGTCAATCATCATTGCCTACAGCCACTGTATCGCGCATGGCATCGACATGACCCGCGGGATGCAGCAGCAGAAGGCGGCGGTCAACAGCGGTCATTGGTTGCTGTACCGGTATGATCCGCGACTGGCCGAGCAGGGGAAGAATCCTTTGACCCTTGACTCCACTGCGCCGAAGATTGCGATGAAGGATTATGCCTATTCCGAGACGCGATACAAGATGTTAACCCTGAGCCATCCGGAGGAAGCGAAGCGGCTGATGAACCTGGCTCAGAGCGATATCATGTCCCGATACCAGTTCTACCAGCAGCTTGCTGCTCTCGATTTCAGCAAGAACGGCTCCAAGTAGCACAACGAAAGAAAACAGAAAAGCCAACCGCAAAGGACCCATCCTCTGCGGTTGGCTTTTTTTGTCCCTCCAGCCGGGCCAGCCGGCGTGTCACTTTTGTTTCAGCCCACAAAAAAACTCCCCTGGGATCAAGTCCCAGGGGAGTCTTGGTTTGCTATTGGGTCAGCTTGCGCCGACAGTAACTAGAAATCGAATCTCAGCTTTGCCGAGAACACTCTGTGTCCGCCCTTGTACTGGATGTAACCGAACGGATCAGAGCTGTTCAGGTTGAAGACAGGATTCGAGATCTGGTAGTCGCGAGCGTTGTTGGAAAGCGGTGGGTCACCGAACCCATTCGCACCCGACGGCGTAGGATGGTTGAATATGTTCTGCGCATCCACGCGAACCGTGAAGCTCTTTCCTTCCATGAACTCGTAACGCTTGCTCATGGCCAGATCGAACGTCCATCGTCCCGGACCGGTCAGCTGGTTCGGGTCGAAGTTCCCTTTAACCCCGGGCTTGGCGTGCTGGAAGACGATCACGCTCGGATCGCTGGCAAGGGCAAGAGCTTTAAGGTTGCTGGCGCATCTTCCCCGCATGGTATTTGCATAGCCTGGATCCTGAGGGGAAAGACCATTATCCTGAAGTGGCCAGCACTGCGGATCTTCCACTGCCACGTATCTGTTGCCGTAGAAGAGCCCATGATCGGCTCCAGGCTCCCAGGTAACCTGACCACCCTTGGTGTCAAACAAGTCCGGGCGGACGAGGTCGGGCATACCGCCTGCCCACATTGAGTTGACTGTGGTGACCGACGCCGGCATACCGCTGGTGATCGTGCCGATCCAGCTCAGCTGCCAGCCTTCGATGAGCTTCTTGACGGTTCCCGAGGAATCCCGGAACAGGAAGCCGTTGGCTCCAAACGGCAACTCGTAAGTGCCGAAGCTCGTCAACTGGTGCGAACGATGCATACCGAGAATTCCGTAAGCGGCATCTCGATTGTGCACATCCGCGATTGTGCCGATGCCCAGGTTTCTGCTCCACGTATATGTGGTCTGGAAACTGAGGCCTCGAGTCGGCCGCAGAGTCGCCTGAGCCTGCATCGAATGATAATTCGAATGGTTGAGGTTCCCCTGCCAGTTCGCTGCTGAGAACTGCGGATTGGTGTAGATGAAATTCTCCGGCGTATTGCTGGCGCGAAGAACCGCCCCGGAGGTGCCTGACGGGACGTTGACAATCCCGTTGGCTGTTGCGAGGGTACTTGCCACGGCAGCGTAGTTGCCGGTAGCAAGATTCGTGTTGGTCCCGAAATAGGTACGCAACTGCTCCGCTCCGCTCGCGGCCATCCAAAGTGTGAACGGTTGGATCAGCCTGTCGAGAAGTTCAGATTCGCCGCCTGCGCGGGCGATATCCAAGGCCTCGACGAGTCCATTGTTGATGAAATTGGCCGAATTCAGATTCATGCCGGCCACCTGCTTGCGGCTCAGTGTGCCGATGTAGCGGACATCCACCGTCAGGTTGCTTCCGATCTGGCGCGTCAAAGAAAGCGTCAGGCTCTGAATGTATGGATTCCTGATATTTGGATCATACACCGTCAGGCTCTGGCTGCGATCGTAGTACGGCCTGGTCGCCAGCGGTTTGATGTTCTGGTCGATGAATTCGGCGGTGGGGACGAGTTCAGGCAGCATGGTCATATCCATGTACGGTCTGGACTCGCGCTCGCCGGTATACTCGTGAGGATAAATGGTGCCGGGCACCTGAGCCAGCACCAGACCGAATCCGGTGTTCGGATCGGCGTTCGCTATCGGGACGTAGGTCAGCTGATAGCCGCCGCGCAGGGTGGTCTTGCCCTTTCCGAACCAGGGAAGCTGCCATGAAAATCCGACGGCAGGTCCGAAGTTGTTGAAGTCCTTTCTGTAGGGCCTCAGATCCGGATTCGGAGAATTCGGTCCGATAAAGTGAAGCTCGGTCAGCACCGGATTCTCGATGTCGTACGTGGGATCCGCAGGCATCCATCCGCTGAAATCGCCCGAGGCGCTGAACAGCTTCTCCGCACCTCCGACGACACCGGCGGTCATGCCCGAATCAACCCAGGGCAGGCCATAGTACTCATAGCGGAGCCCGAGGTTTAGAGTAAGGCTGTTGTTGACCTTCCAGTCGTCTTTGAAGAAGAGGCTGAACTCCCGCTGGCGCATATCAACGACACGCGTCAATTCGCCTTTCGTGGGATCGTTCCAGGCCTGCTGGGTGGCGGAGTTGACGAAGTAGAACTGCCGGATCACGCCAACCGAACCTGCCATGTAGGACATGAGGTTATAGGCGCGTCCATATGTCCCGTTGGAGCTGTTTCCGTTGTCTGAGCCGACAAGTCCTGCCACCTGCTCATTTGTCAGACCCGACGGCGGAGTATGGGGAGTATTGCCACCCTGTACGTAGGGGAAGGTATTCGATGAACGGATGAACTGCGCCCATCCGTTGCTGTCCTGCTTTGACTGTGCAAGCCGGACTTCAACGCCCCCCTTGAAGGAATGGGAACCCCTGATCCACGTCATCGTATCAGCAAAGGTCCAGCGAGGATCGACTCCTCCCCAGGTGGATTCGAGGATACCGCGGCTTCCATACGGGTTGCTGGCCCCGGCGGCTCCGCCGGCTGACCAGACATCCGGAACGAAACTGGCTTGACCAGCACCAGGACCTATGACAAGAGGGAACCCGTCATAATTCTCCCAGCCCTTCGTGGACATGAGGCTGTCCAGAAGATCGGCCATCTGCTGGCCGGTCTTTGAATTCGCCAGCGGCTCCTGGTTATGGGTTTCGGTACGGGAGAGCCCCACGCGGAATTCATTGAGAAGCGTGGGCCGCAGCGTGGAGGTTAAGGTTGTGGTGAAGGTCTGCGGCTTCCGGACCACCGCCCCGCCGAAGGCATTGGGCCAGGTGGGTTCTGCGCCGGAGCTGTAGTTGCTCTCATACGAGTATGTGCCGCTGAGCCTGTGTGCAGCATTGATGTTGTGGTCGATTTTGACCGTGATGGCTTTCCGTTGATTGTCCTGGCCGGACCCGAATACTGAGTCAGCGCCGGACGTCGTCCGCACCCACCTGTGGCCGGCGACATTCAGCCCGTCGCCGATGGTGTAGTCGTTCGCCACCGGCATCATGTTTGAAAAACGAGCGATGTATCCGGTCGGATCATATGCCTTGCGGTTGGCGTCCCAGTTCGACCCGGCAACAAGGCCGTTGTCGCTGGTTCCGTCAAACGACAGACCCGCCGGCAGGTAATTGCTGCAATCCACAGGATCCAACGCTATTGCCTGCTGGGCTTCCGGGGTCAGTTGTCCGAGAACACTGAAAAACTGCATCCCCTGGTAAGCAGTATTATTGAGCATCGGGTGTCCCACCAGAGTTCCCCCCGACGGGTCTCCGTTCGGCGTCAGGGGATCACCACCGGGAGTAACGGAAGGTCGGATGGGAATGCTAAAGGGATCCGTGTTAATAACAGTATCAACGTTGCCGTTGTCCCATCCCGGGAAATAACGGAAGATGCCCTTCCTCGCGCAAGGAGTCAGGACAGGGGTCACGACGCTCTGTTTGGACCGTGCGATCTGCTGATTCCAGCTTACAAAGAAAAAGGTCTTATTCTTGACAATCGGCCCGCCCGTGCTCAACGAATACTCGTTGACATTTCTCCAGTCGGGCTCGAGGCCTTTGCGATTATTATCCCACTCATTCGCGTCCAGAGCAGTGTTCATCACACTCCAGACAGCAGAACCGTGAAAATCATTTGATCCGGATTTTGTAAGAACCTGCACCTGTCCGGAACCGCGTCCCATTTCGGCGTCGACGGGCGCCAGAACCATTTTGAATTCGCCAATCATTTCCTGATTGAGGCGGGCAGGCGAAGTAACACCGGAACTATAGCGGACTTCATTGACCGTGATACCGTCGCGCTGAATATTGACGTTCGCGGCCGATACTCCGGCAAAAGTCTGTGTATAACCACCGAAAATACTGTCTTCCGGCTTCACGACGCCACCCATCACGTTGATGAGCTGCATGGCGTCATTGCCCACGAGGGGCAGCTCGGCGGCAGTCTTCTGTTCCAGTACTGTTCCAGTCGATGAACCGGCTTCCAGCAGAATATCCTGGCCGGTTGTGGTCACTTCTATCGAAGTCTCTACTCCGGCGACATTCAATTCAAAGTTCAAACGAGCCTGTTGCCCTACTACGAGCCTTACGTCTGTCTTGGCAGACGTCTGAAATCCGGGCATTTCGGCTTTGATGGTGTAGGTGCCCGGTTGCAGTGCGGCGAAAGTGTAGACGCCGGAATCGTTTGAGACTATTGTTACTTCTACTCCGGTTTCGACGTTCGTCGCCGTAACGGTCGCACCCGGTAAAACTGCCCGAGAGGTGTCCAGGACAGTCCCGCTCAATGTTGCGGAGGACTGGCCGAATGCCTAAACGGACAGGAAAAGCAGCGGCATCAGAAATGCCGCAAGTACTACTCTTGTTCCTGCGTGATGCGTCAATCTAAAACTCATTCAAACCTCATAAAACTATCAGAAACAACCCCGCAGGGCCGGGACTGCCTCTTAAGACGTTAAATCGTGCTATTTCGGCCCTTCACCCGAAATCACACTTCTGGTCAGAACACTAACTGATTGACTACTTGGTGTTTAGGACCAGCCCGATTCTATCCTGATCCGGTTTGGAGTCAAGCGGAAAGTGCTCCGCCGCAGGGCGGCGAGGAGTCGATGAGATTACGAAAATTGATTTCTTAACAGTCGGAAGCCGGGCGGCCGGGATTGGCTGTTGACACAGCCCTGATGCGGATTACCCGTGATCACCCGCCGGCTCTCAGGGTGAAGGATTTGACCGCCAGTTCGGCGATATGTCTCCCGATCGCGATCGAGGCGGTCGCGGCGGGAGAGGGCGCGTTAAGTACATTGATAACGTTCGGTGCCTCGAGTATCAGGAAATCGTCTGCAAGCGACCCGTCGGCTTCCACGATCTGAGCCCGCACGCCCGATCCTCCGGGCTCCAGGTCCCTGTCTTCCAAATCGGGTACCAGCCGCTGCAGCGCGCGCAGGAATGCATTGCGGCTGAGTGACCTGTACAGTTCGTACACTTGGGTGCGCCAGTACCGTCTTGCCATCGCCCAGAACCCGCTGAACCGGAGCATGCCGAGAAGGTCCGTAGGGCTAATATCGCCGTAGGTATATCCTTCCCGGGCGAATGCCAGTACCGCATTGGGTCCCGCTTCATATCCGCCGCCGATGCGTTTGGTGAAATGGACGCCGAGAAAAGGGAACTGGGGGTCAGGGACCGGATAGATCAGTCCGCGCACAAGGCGGCATTCCGGTCGGAGAGTGTAGTACTCTCCGCGGAAGGGAATCAGCAGCACGTCAGGCTTGATCCCCATCATACGGGTGATTCTGTCGGCGTGAAGACCGGCGCAGTTGATCAGGTAACGTGACTGCACCGTCAGGCGTTCCGTTTCAATGTAAAAGGAACTGTCAGAAAGCTTGATGCTTTCGACTTCCGCCGCGAGGTGCATTCTGCCTCCTGCTTCGGCAATTCTCCGGGCCATGGCTGCGGCGACTTTGCTGTAGTCCGTTATCGCCGTTCCGGGAGAGTAGAGCGCCCTGACGGCCCTGGCGTGCGGTTCTATGTGCCGTACGCGCTCCGGGTCGATCATCTCCAGTCGCTGGATTCCGTTGGCCGTTCCTCTCTCGTAAAGGTTCTGCAGCCTCGGGAGTTCCTCTTCGGAAGTTGCAACGATCAGCTTGCCGCAGCGCTCGTAAGGAACCCCGTTCGCCTCGCAGAACTCCATCATGAGACGGGCCCCCTCAACGCAGAGCTTTGCCTTGTATGAACCGGGCTTGTAGTAGATGCCCGCATGTATCACGCCGCTGTTGTGGCCGGTCTGATGGCTCGCAAGGTCGGCTTCCTTCTCCAGAACGGCGAGCGAATACCCGGGGAATTTCGATTTCAGGGCCATTGCCGTGGCCAGGCCTACGATTCCTCCGCCGATCACGGTGATGTCGGATTTTTCCAGATCCATTGTGTTCTCCTCGACATACCCGGAGGGGCCCGGCCTGCTAAAGGAATTAGCAAGCTGACGGACAATTGTCAACGCGGCAGAAGTATCCCGGCGGAAGTTGCGAAGTCCACCGACACTGGCAGGGCCGAAAACCGTAATGTATGATTCCTCTAACGGATAAGGAGGGAGGGGGCCGTGAAACGAATTCTGATGTTGGGATCAGGAAAAGTAGGTTCTCTGATTGCCTGCCTGCTGGCGGAAACCGGCGATTACCAGCTCCATGTCGGGGACGTGAATCCGGAGGCGATCAGGCATGTCAGCGAACTGGGCTGTGACAACCTTACAGTGCACGTTCTGGATGCCATGAACCGGAAGGACCTCGAGCATTTCCTGGGATCGCATTCCGTCGACGCGGTGATTTCCTGCCTTCCTTATTACTGCAATTTCAATGTCTCGGAAATGGCGCACAGGTTCGGTCTGCACTATTTCGATCTGACTGAAGACGTGGATGTCGCAAGGCACATCGCCAAGACCAGCCGGGAGGCCGACACCGCCTTTGTCCCGCAGTGCGGACTCGCCCCCGGTTTCATCAGCATTGTAGCCAACGAATTGATGACCCATTTCCAGTCGCTCGATACCGTGAAGCTCCGGGTCGGGGCCCTCCCGATCAATCCGAGCAACGCGCTCAAGTACTCGCTGACCTGGTCAACCGACGGTCTGATAAACGAGTACGGCAATTTCTGCACCGGTGTCGAGAACGGAGAACAGATCGTGCTCCTGCCGCTTGAAGGATACGAGACGATTTCGGTCGATGGCCTTCTGTACGAATGCTTCAACACATCCGGAGGCATTGGAACTCTGGCGGAAACGTACCGGGGCAGGGTGAGAACCATGAATTACAAGACCCTGCGCTATCCCGGGCACTGCGAGAAAGTGCATTTTCTCATGCAGGATCTGAAGCTCAACCATGACAGAGACACACTCAAGCGCATCCTGGAAAATGCGGTTCCAAAGACGCTCCAGGATGTCGTCATCATTTACGTCTCGGTCACAGGGAGACAGAACGGTGAACTGTTTGAGGAAAACTACGTCAAGAAGTTCTACTCGAAAAGGATAGCGGGAAGATTATGGTCGGCGATACAGGTGACCACGGCCTCGGGTCTGTGTGGAGTCCTCGATCTGATACTGCAATCCCCGGGTCCGCCCAAAGGGTTTGTAACCCAGGAGAGCATTAAGTATAGTGACTTCCTTCAGAACCGCTTCGGGCAATACTACCGGTAAATGCACCTGGGGCGGTCGCTGACAGAACAACAATTGCGGGGGATTGAGACTCTCTTATGGACTGCAACATCAGCAAGAATCAGAAGAACTGCAACTGTACCTATGATCCGTGCTCACGCAAAGGGGCGTGCTGCGACTGTCTCCGTTATCACCTGAGCAGCCGGGAGCTTCCCGCCTGCTGTTTCCCGGCCGATGCCGAGCGCACCTATGACCGGTCGTTCGAACACTTCGCCAGACTTGTGGCGCAGCGCAGCGTCTGATTCTTTCCGGGAAGTTGACTTTTCATTACGCAGCAGACAGACTCAGAACATGCTTGACACTTTGATTATAGGCGGCGGGATTTCCGGTCTGACGGTGGCTCATGCCGCGGGGATGGGGAAACGGCCCGGCAAGTGTGAATTGTGGGAAGCCTGCGATCGTGTGGGTGGAACCATCGGTACAGACCGCGTTGAAGGATACTCGGTCGACTGGGGGCCGAATGGCTTCCTCGACCGCGAGCCGCTGACGCTTAAGCTCGTCGATGAACTGGGCTTGAGGGAAGCACTGGAGCCTGCGAATCCGTTGAGCGAAAAAAGGTTTATCGCCAAGAACGGGAGGCTCCACCCGGTGCCCTTCTCTCCTGCAAAGATGGTAAAGACAGCCCTGCTGGGCCCGCTGGGAAAGGCTCGTGTCTTTTGTGAGCCCCTTGTTCCCGGGCGCCGTGGCGACGGCGATGAATCGGTGTTCGATTTCGCGGCTCGACGGATCGGACGGGCCGCGGCCGAGACCTTTGTTGATCCGATGGTCTCGGGAGTCTTCGGCGGAGTTGCTCGTGAGCTTTCTCTCCCTTCCTGCTTCCCGATCATGAGAGAGATGGAGACGCGCTACGGAGGCCTCGTCAAGGCGATGATTGCGCGCGGGTTTGAAAAGCGCCGCGCCGGTGCGCCGAAAAAGAAAGGCGGTCCCGCAGGTCCCGCAGGACGCCTGACGTCCCTCCAAACCGGCCTGGATCTCCTGATCCAGCGGCTCGAGCAGGAGCTGGCACCGGTTATCCGGAAAGGCCGCAGAATCGCCAGGATTACGAGGAACGACGACTTTTGGGAAGTCGCGGATGATTCGGGCACAGTCGTGCAGGCAGGGAAGCTGGTAATCGCATGTCCAACCTATGCCGCAGCAGGGATGCTGCAGGACTTCGACAGCGAACTCGCCGATGCTTTCGAAGCGATTCCGTATGCTCCAATCATCGTGGTGGCCACCGGGCACAGGCGTGAAGATGTCACCCATCCCCTCGACGGGTTCGGCTTTCTTGTCCCACGCACCCAGGGGATGAGAACTCTCGGTTCAATCTGGACCTCGTCTATTTTCGCGGCCCGTGCCCCCGAGGGATACGTCCAGTTCCGGTCGATGTTGGGCGGAGCCGGCGACCCGGCCGTGCTCGAGCTGTCGGACGATCAGCTGTGGGAAACGCTGCGGCGCGAGCTCGACCCCCTGATCGGAATCAGGAATGACCCGACATTCATCCGTATCTATCGCTGGGAAAAGGGGATTCCCCAGTTCAAACTCGGCCACCGGGAACGGCGTGCGCGCCTCGAGCGGCTGGTTGCACGTCATCCGGGGCTCTTCATCACCGGCAATGCCTACTATGGCGTCGGCCTTAACGATTGCGTGAAGATGGCTCGTCGGGTAGCCTCGCAGCTTGATTCCCGAAACTGAATATCCGCTACTGCTTTCTCTTCAGCGGAGTCGTGTAGAGCCAGAGGGTGTGACTGTAATTGTCTTCGTTCGAAACGATCGTGACGGTTTCATCAGGGATGATTCCGTCCAGATCGTAGTTGTGGCAGACAATTCGTGAGCCTGGCTTCATCTTGTCTATCTGAGGAATGAGTTTCCGGTTCATCTCAGGCAGAAGATACAGAGGAATCACCGTCGCCTTCCGCAGATCGACGGTGAAAATATCCGCCTGAATGATCTTGACCAGTTTCTCGACTCCGTTTCTGGCGACGTTGTCAAGTGAGGCTCCGACACGCTCGGGATCGATTTCGTAACCCACGGCGCGACAGCCGTACTTTTGGGCGGCGAGCACTACCATTCTTCCGTCGCCGCATCCCAAATCGTACACAACATCCTTCTTTTTCACGTCAGCCATCTGGAGCATCTTTGACACGACGTCGTAGGGAGTGCCCACGTACACCACGTCAGGATTGCGTATCCATTTGGTCTCTTCGCGGGCCAGGCCCGGAAGCATGACCAGGAAAGAGAGTATTAGTAACGAAACAACAGCGATTCTCTTGTTTATGCCCATCTCGTAAACTCCGGCTTGGCGGGAGAAATTATTGGAAAATTGCAAGCATCTGGAACCGTGACGTTATGCTGTGGACTGCCATCGGGGAAATGTTGCATCCTTCGGCATAGACAATGCGCAGGTTCGGCATCGTCAGCAGCAATTCCAGGTCAGTGTCTTGGATAGCGCAGTTCACCAGGTTCAGTTCGTTGAGCCGCGCCATCCCTTCCAATGAGGCCAATCCCTCACCCGTGATCTTTGTGTCGGCGAGAGCGAGCACTTCCAGCCCATGCATTTTCGCGATCTGTTTCATGTCCGCATCCACAATATTGTTGCCGCTCACATTGAGGACGACCAGGTTCGGAGAGGTGATGTTTCGAAGTGCCCTGCCGTCGATGCCGGTGCGCTGCAGCGAGAGCGCTTCGAGATTGGTCAATCTGGAGAGCCATTCAAGCGGGTCGTCCTTCAGGTTCACGTCATGTATGTACAGGCGCTTGAGTGTGGCGCATTCCTTCAGATGCGCGACGCCCGAGGCCGTGACCGAGCCGCTGCCGATTTCCAGCCATTCAAGATTCTTCAGGCCCGGCATATACCGCATCGCTTCATCGCTGAGTTCTGCACCGGACGCCTCAATCCACCTTGCCGAACCGCGTGTGTCGACGTGTACCGGCACCCCCAGCCTGGTCAGTGCCGCTATTGATTCCTTTTCCGTGTATTTGCGCTGAGTCTCGACGGCGCCGGGCGCGGTGTCGACGGCCGGAAGTGTTTCAAACAGGATGAGTGCCGCGGCCAGGACGGACTTTCGCAGGAAACGCTCCATTTAACCTCCTCGATGCAAAAGGCAATCATATCTTTTTCCCGGGATTTGCGGGCGAAAAAAATTTCGGAGAGGGCACCGGTGTATGCACCTGCGACACCGGTGCGACATCCGGGAGAGTCACCGTCTCTTCAGCGGGGTGGTGTAGAGCCACAGGATATGAGTGGAATTGTCTTCATTCGACAGAAACGTCGTCATCTCATCCGCCACGATTCCATCCAGATCATAGTTGTGGCATACGATGCGCGATCCCGGCTTCAGCTTTTCGAGCTGCGGAATAAGTCTTCGATTAATCTCCGGCAGAAGGTACAACGGCAATACCGTCGCTTCACTCAAATCGATGGTGAAAATATCCGCGTGTACAATCCTGACAAGGTTACCGACATTGTTTCTGGACACGTTGTCCTGCGAGGCCGCGATCCGTTCGGGGTCGATCTCGTATCCAACCCCCCGGCAGCCATATTTCTGAGCCGCCAGTACGACTATACGGCCGTCGCCGCATCCCAGGTCGTATACCACATCGTCCTTTGTCACGCCGGCCATCTGCAGCATCTTCGACACCACGTCATAAGGCGTTCCGACGTAGACAACGTCGGGATCGCGCCCCGATCCCGCTCCTGCCGTGCATACAAAGGCAAGAAACAACAGTAAGGATCCACAAATCGTTCTGCTGTCGCGCATGGTAATCCAGTCCCTATCGGAAAACCGCGAGTTTGTGGGATTTCGATCTCAGTTGAATGACTGCCATGTCGCTCAGATCGCACCCGCGGGTATAGACGATGCGCAGATTCGGCATCGTGACGAGGTAGTCGAGGTCCCCGTCGACAATTCTGCAGTTAATCAGGTTCAGCTCGTTCAATTTCTCCATCCCCTTGAGTCTGGCGAGCCCGGCGCCGCTGATCCGGGTATTGGCAAGTGCAAGGACTTCAAGGTTTCTGAACCTGGCGATCTGCTGCATGTCTTCGTCGACAATCCTGTTGCCGGTCAGATTCAGCACGAGCAGGGAATCCGCAGACGTGATATTCCGGAGAACCCTGCCGTCGATGCCGGTACGCTGCAGCGAAAGAGCTTCCAGATTCACGAGTCTGGAGAGCCAGGGGAGTTTTTCGCCTCTCAGGTCGAGGTCATGTATGTATAGCCTTTTCAGTGACCGACACTCAGCGAGATGCGCAAGGCCGGCTGCTGTCACTGCGCCTCCGCCGATTTCCAGCCACTCGAGGTGTTGCAGGCCCGGGAGAAAGCGCAGTGCCTTGTCACTCAGCTCTCCGTGTGGCGCCTCGATCCACCTGATTCTGCCTTGAGGATCAGCCTGCAGCGGTACTCCGCGCCTGGTGAGTTCTTCGATTGACTTCTTTTCTGCTCCGGTAAGCTCCGGCTGGTTAGACGCCTGGCCGTGGCCCGCAAGGAAAGACAGCCCACCGATAGTGAAGGCTGCGGCCAGGACCGACTTCTGCAGAAATCGCTCCATGATGCCTCCTTGATGTACATCTAATACGATAAAGAGTTGGGACAATCATACCCGCTCCCGATCTTTCCCTGCCAGAAAAATTTTGTGCCGCTGCCCAAAGATCAGTCGAGCTTCTTGTGGAACCTGAGGGCGCTCAAGCCGAGAATGGCCGCGCCGAAGATCGCGAGTGACAGCATCTCCTGCCAAAGTGATCCCATCCCGACTCCCTTCAGGAACAGGTCTCTCACGATCTGCATGAAGTAGCGCAACGGATTCAGGTATGTCAGGATCTGGACGAGGGGCGGCATGTTGCGTATCGGGAAGGCGAAGCCGCTCAGAAGCATCGCCGGCATGAAGAAGAAAAATGAAGACATCATCGCCTGCTGTTGTGTCTGAGAAATGGTCGAGATGAAGAGTCCCACTCCAAGCGTGGACAGAAGGAACAGAATCGTGCCGGCAAACAGCAGGATGAAATTTCCCCTGATCGGAACCTGGAAAATCAGCAAGGCGGCCGCCACCACGAAGATGACTTCAAAGACCCCGATGATCGCAAAAGGGAGAAGCTTGCCGATGATCAGCTCGAGTGGCCTTATCGGGGTCACCATCAGCTGTTCCATCGTGCCGATCTCCTTCTCCCGCACGATGCTCATGGCGGTGAGCATGATAGTGACCAGTGCGATGATGTTCACCACCACTCCGGGGACGAAATACACACGGCTCTCGAGGTCAGGGTTGAACCAGATGCGATGTTCCGCTGTCAGAACCGGTATGGCGCCGGGTACAGGACCGCCGGCGGCAGTGGAAGGCTGCACCAGGAGGGATCTCTGCTGGTTCGCACGCGTCCTGACCGCGAAGGCGGCAATAACCTGGGACGCATAATTCGAAACTATCGCGGCGGTATTCGAATTGGTGCCGTCGACCAGCACCTGAACGGACGCCGTGTTTCCCCGCCTGATGTCGCGGGCGAACCCGGGCAGAATCCGGATCACGGCCTGCACGCTGCCGTGGTCCATCAGACTTCGCAACTCCTGCTCGTTTTCGGGCGCGGCCGTGATCTGGAAATAACTCGATCCCTCGAAAGATGACAGCAGCTCCCGACTTTCCGGAGTTCTATCCCTATCCATCCAGGCAATTCTGGCGTTTTCGACATCCAGATTGACAGCATAGCCGAACAGGATGAGCTGCAGCAGCGGAGGCCCGAGGAGAAGCCCGCGCATCTTCGGATCTCTGAGAGTCTGGAGAAATTCTTTGCGAACGATTTGCCTGATTCTATTCCACATCGTTTCTGATTCTCACTTGCCGGAGCTTTCCTTTGAGCCGCTTTCTATCAGCTTCTTTGTCATTATCACCAGGCCAAGCTGCTGAGTCCATTCGGAGGTAATACTGCCGGTCACCGTACCCCACCTGCTCATTGGGTCCATCTCGAGAAACAAAAGGATCCAGACTGTACCCGTCACCGAAAGGAAGATTGAAAGAGAGTGTTCGTGCATGAATTCGAGGATGCGGTTTCGGTGTTCTTTTCGAGGCTGGCGGCTTTCACTGGATCCCCTCTCGAACACCCATTTTGTTATCAACACGGTCATCACCACCCCGACCCAGTCAGCGACCGCATTGCCGAAAAGAGAGCCCGGATGCGACTGGAAATCCGATCTCAGGTAGAGCGCAAGCCACAGCAGGAGAACGGCCGTTGCAGAAATGCTGAGCGAATGCCGTTTTAAGAACGAATCCTGTTTCATCTGCTGCCTCCTGAGCGAAGATTGTGACCATGTCAGGCGACTTTCTGGCGGAGTTTCTTCACCACAATCAGGAAAATCACAGCGGCGTACAGTGCGAGGAAAAGAACCTGGATGTACAGCACTTCCATCCCGACTCCCCGCAGGAAGATACCTTTCAGTATGGTGACGAAGTACCTGGTCGGGAAGATGTGGGAGACCACCTGGATCGGGACCGGCATGTTCTCGATTGCAAAAACGAACCCGGACAACAGAAACGCCGGTAGGAAAGAGGTCAGCATGGCTACCTGGTACGCCATCAGCTGTGTCCTGGCCAGTGCGGAAACAAGGATACCCCAGAAAAGGGCGCCGATCAGAAACAGGCACCCGGTCGCGACCAGGAAGATATAGCTTCCTCTCTGGGGAACCTGGAAAATCCATACTCCCGCTGCAATTGTGAGGAGCATGTCGATGACTCCGAGGATGAAATAGGCGCTCATCTTCCCCAAAGCGACTTCAGCGGGGCGCAGGGGCGTGGAGAGGAGCTGCTCCATGGTTCCCATCTCCCATTCGCGCGCCAGCGTGAGGGAAGTGAGAAGCGCTCCTATGATCATCAGGATCAATCCGATCAGTCCCGGGACAATATAGTTTCTCGATTTGAGCTCGCTGTTGAAGATAACGCGCAGGCGGGCGTCTATCGGTTCGACAATGGCGGAACTCCTGCCTCTCCGGTTCTGAGCCTCCAGCTGCAGTTCCATCGCGAATGCCTGTACAATGCCGTTGGCATAGCCAAGGGCGATTGATGCCGTATTCGAATCGCTTCCGTCAAACAGCAGCTGCACCTGTGGCCGCCGGCCCGACAGCAGATCCCTGGCATAATCCTCAGGAATGACGATGCCGAGCATCACCTCGTCCCTGTCGATCTTCTCCTCGATAGCGCGGTAGGAGTCCGCCGAGCCGAGTATCTCAAAATAGCGGGATCCCTGGAAGCGCGAGATCAGCTCACGGCTTTCGGGACTGTGGTCGGAGTCGTAGACGACGGCCGGAATCCTGTCGACGTCAAGCGTTAAGGCATAGCCGAAGAGCAGGATCATCAGGAAAGGGAGTGCAAGAGCCATTACCAGGCTGCGCGGATCGCGCAGGATGTGAAGAAACTCCTTTCTTGCCACAGCCGCCATGCGTCGAAGACTCATAACCTATGCTTTACACGTTTCTATCCTGTGTCAACTCATTATTTGCGCCCATGTCCCGTGGAGGTATCCTTCTCTCAAGGAGGAAATTCATGGACACTGCGAAGACACAGCTGTTCGTATCGAAGATGTGGCAGCAATCGATTTTGCCGGAACTGAAGGAATACATCCGGATACCCAACAAATCCCCGCTTTACGATCCGCAATGGCAGGAAAACGGCCATATGGAAAGAGCGGTGGCGCTCGTAGATAACTGGTGTCGAAGGCAGTCCATTCCCGGAATGAAGTTTGAAGTGGTCAGGCTCGAAGGGCGGACGCCGCTGCTGTTCATCGATATCGCCGGAGACTCGCAGGACTGTGTCCTGCTCTACGGCCATCTGGACAAACAGCCCGAAATGACCGGCTGGCGTGAGGATCTTGGTCCCTGGCTCCCGGTGGTAGAGGAAGACAGGCTCTATGGCCGCGGCGGCGCGGATGACGGCTACGCCGTCTTTTCCGCCCTGACTGCCATAAAGGCCCTGAAAGACCAGCGGCAGCCTCATGCGCGCTGCATTGTCATTGTCGAATCATGCGAAGAGAGCGGCAGCTACGATCTTCCTTTTTACATCGAATCGCTTCAGGAGCGCATCGGGACCCCTAGTCTGGTGATCTGCCTCGATTCGGGCTGCGGAAATTACGATCAGCTCTGGTGCACCACGTCTCTGCGTGGACTGGTCGTGGGAGATCTCTCGGTGCAGCTGCTGAAGGAAGGAGTACATTCCGGTGACGGCAGCGGAGTCGCGGCTTCGAGTTTCCGGGTTTTGAGGCAGCTGCTGAGCCGCCTGGAGGATGAAAAAACCGGCGAGATCCTCGTCCGTGATTTCCACGTCGAAATACCGGAAGAGACTGTACGGCAGGCCAACGCGACTGCAGAGATTCTGGGCGAGGAAGTCTTTTCAAAATTTCCTTTCCTCCCGGGCGTGCAGCCGGTGACCAAAGAACCTGCAGAACTGATCCTGAACAGAACATGGCGCCCCGCGCTTGCAATCACCGGTGCTGCGGGCCTTCCTTCGCTGACGGATGCCGGAAACGTCCTTCGCCCGATGACGGCGGCCCGGATCTCGCTGCGGATTCCTCCCGGCTGCGATCCGCAGAACGCGAGTGAAAGGCTCAAGCGTCTGTTCGAATCAGAACCTCCGTACAATGCGCGCGTGGAGTTCAAACTCGGCCAATACGCGGCGGGGTGGAGCGCGCCCAAGCTTAGTCCCTGGCTTATCCGAGCGATGGAGGACAGCTCGCGCGCGTTCTTCGGCAAGAGCCCAGCTTTCATGGGAGAAGGAGGCTCGATCCCGTTCATGGATATGCTCGGCAGGAAATACCCCGACGCTCAATTCCTCATCACAGGGGTTCTGGGGCCGAACTCAAACGCGCATGGCCCGAATGAGTTCCTTCATTTGCCCACGGGAGAGAAGGTCACGAGCTGTATCGCTTATGTTCTCGCCGAACATTTTCGGAGAAAATAGGCGCAGCTACCGGGGTGAACCTTAAACACAATGAGGTGCAAATTTTGTATACTATGGAGGAATAAGTACCCCTCAGCATCAAACGGTTTATTTAGGAGAAAGTGAAAGCTATGTCTACCAACATTCAATCTGAAAACAGCATCGGCAGGATCAGAGATCTGCTGGGGGACCGTTCCGGTTATCTACTTGACTACCAGAGCAAGACCGTCAGTAAGGAGCAGATCCACCTCCCGGGCCCTGATTTCATTGACAGGGTATGGATCAACAGCGACAGGCCGGCACCCGTTCTGCGAAACCTGCAGGCTCTATTCGATCATGGAAGGCTAAGGGGTACAGGCTATCTTTCGATCCTTCCGGTCGACCAGGGAATTGAGCATTCCGGCGGCGCTTCCTTCGCTCCGAATCCGATCTATTTCGATGGTGAAAACATCGTCAAGCTCGCGATCGAAGGGGGATGCAATGCGGTTGCCTCCACACTCGGGGTGCTCGGCTCCGTCTGCAGGAAATATGCGCACAAGATCCCGTTCATTCTGAAGATAAACCACAATGAGTTCATCTCTTACCCGAACTCGTACGACCAGATCCTGTTTGCGAATGTACAGCAGGCGTTCGAAATGGGCGCCGTCGCCGTCGGGGCTACGATCTACTTCGGCTCGGAGGAGTCGAAACGGCAGATACAGGAGATCTCGGCTGCATTCCATGAAGCACATCAGCTCGGGATGGCTACCATCCTGTGGTGCTACCTGCGCAACCCGGCCTTCAACAAGACGAAAGAGAAAGGGCCCGACTACCATGTCTCCGCCGACCTGAGCGGACAGGCCAATCACATTGGCGTCACGATCGAGGCCGACATCATCAAGCAGAAGCTGCCGGAAAACAACGGCGGATATGAGGCTTTGAAGTTCGGCAAGACACACAAGAAGGTCTATTCAGATCTCACGTCCGAGCATCCGATCGACCTGACACGCTACCAGGTGATCAACTGCTATATGGGCAGAGCCGGATTGATCAACTCCGGGGGGGCAAGCTCGGGAGAGAGCGATCTGGCCGAAGCCGTGATGACGGCCGTCATCAACAAGAGAGCCGGCGGGATGGGCCTGATTTCAGGCCGCAAGGCGTTCCAGAGGCCGATGAAGGAAGGGATCGCGCTCCTTAATGCAATTCAGGACGTCTATCTCTGCAAAGACGTTACCATCGCCTGAGACGTGGCGGCTGTGCCGCAGATTGTGCGGGGTTAGCGCGCTCCGTGCAGTCTGCGGCTATTTTTGTTGAAGTACATCCGGATTTACGCAATTCTCTACATCTATGTCGAAAGGGTCGAGCATAAAGCTGTCGGTCATAATACCCGCCTATAATGAGGAGCTGCGGCTGCCGCAGACGCTCAAGAGGTCGATCGAGTATCTTGAATCTCAACCCTACGGCTCCGAGATAATTGTCGTCAACGACGGCTCTTCGGACGGGACCGAGAGAGTGGTCAGGGAGTACTGTGGAAACGGGATTCCGCTGCGCCTCCTCAGGCATCCTGACGGCGCCAATCATGGGAAAGGTGCTTCCGTGCGCAGGGGAATGCTGGAAGCGTGCGGCGAGTACCGTCTCTTCATGGACGCGGATAATTCGACTACGCTGGACCACGTCGACCGGTTCTGGCCGGCCTTCGAGAGTGGATACGACGTCGCAATCGGTTCGCGCGCACTCAAAAACTCCGTGATCAAAGTGCGTCAGACCAGGATCAAGGAGATCGCGGGTCGAATCGGGAATCGTATCATTCAACGGCTGGCAGTTCCCGGGATCCTCGATACTCAGGCGGGATTCAAAATGCTGACAGCAGAGAAGGCTGACATCATCTTCCCGCGGCTGACGATCGAACGATGGGGATACGATATTGAAATGCTGGCGATTGCACGCTTTCACAACTGCAGGATCTGCGAGATCCCGATCACGTGGTTCAACTCCGACGGAAGCAAGGTTTCGATGGGTTCCTACCTGCAGGTCCTGAGTGAGGTCGTGAAGATCCGCCGCAACGTTCGCGCAGGCCGTTACCGATAATGCTCGGCCCAGGCTATTCCAGATTATATTTCTTGACTTTGTATCGAAGAGTATCGCGGGTGATGTGCAGTAGCCGCGCTGCATCAGTCTTGTTTCCGCGCGCCTGATCGAGCGCCTGCCGAATCAGTTCCTTCTCGACTCCATGCAGAGACATGCCGCCGGAGGGCAGCCGTATC
This sequence comes from Acidobacteriota bacterium, assembly GCA_012719355.1. Taxonomy (GTDB): domain Bacteria; phylum Acidobacteriota; class UBA6911; order UBA6911; family UBA6911; genus UBA6911. The sequence goes on along the minus strand of JAAYAM010000208.1, from coordinate 3,702 downwards.
TCGCCATTGGCGTGCCCCTCGGCGATCGGCACCGGCATGACTCCCCCTTCTGAAATCCGTATCGGAAGATACTTTGCTGAAATGCGGTTGCCGTCGGCAAGAATCATGACGCGCTCGATCGCGTTCTTCAGTTCACGAATGTTACCGGGCCATTCGTAGTTCATCATAAGCTCTTCGGCTTCTCTGGTAAGGCCCTGAATGTTCTTTCTGAACTTCTCGTTGTAATGCCGGATGAAATGCTCGAGCAGCGGGGGAATGTCTTCTTTGTGTTCCCGCAGGGGGCGCAGGTACACGGGTATGATCGAGAGGCGGAAATAAAGATCCTGCCGGAACTTCGATGCCCGCACCTCCTCTTCGAGATTGCGGTTGGATGCGACGATCACCCGCACATCCACGGTGATATTCTTGACCCCTCCCACACGTCTGAACGACTGTCCTTCGAGCACCCGGAGCAGTTTTGCCTGCATTCCGAGCGTCATCTCGCTGATTTCATCGAGGAACAGCGTTCCGCCGTCCGCGATTTCAAACATGCCCTTCTTTTGGGTGCGCGCGTCGGTGAATGCGCCTTTTTCATGACCGAAGAGTTCGGATTCCATCAGGTTTTCGGGGATGGCTGCGCAGTTGATGGCAAAGAAGGGGCGGTCGCGGCGCGAGGACTCGTAGTGAATAGCGTGCGCGACGAGGTCCTTGCCGGTTCCGCTTTCCCCCTGAATCAGTATGGTGGAAGCCTCACTCCCGGCCACTTTTTTTATCAGTTCCCTGACCTCGCGGATGTGCTCCGACAAACCGATAATCCTGTCGACGCTGAACGCGCTGCGCTGGATTTCGTAGGTGCGCGCCACTTCAGTGCGCAGCCTGCGCGTCTCAAGAGCATTCCTTACCGCATTCTCCAGCCTTTCAAAGTTGATCGGCTTTTCAATAAAGTCGTAGGCGCCGAGCTTGAGGCTCCGGACGGCGTCATCGACTATTCCGAATGCTGTGATGACAATGACGGGAATCTGAATGTGCCGGGCACGCAACTCCGAGAGGAGTTCGATTCCGGTCATATCGGGAAGCTTCACGTCGAGTGTTACAAGATCGGGATTGTCGAGCTGAATGCGGGCGAGTGCAGTGGCGCCGTCCTCGGCCAGTGTGACGTGATATCCCCACTGCTCGAGCTTCTGCTGGAGCGACCAGCGCACGAGCCGTTCATCATCGACCACCAGAATCGTCTCTTTCGGCATCTCCGGTCTGAGTCAGTCAAGGTTCATCCGATACGGCAGCGCAGGGGGATCGTTACCGTAAAGGCTGTTCCACGTCCCACTTCGCTGCGTACGTCGATTGAACCTCCGTGATATTGCACGTTCTTCACGCACGTTGCCAGCCCCAGTCCAGACCCGTCCGTGCGGGTTGTGAAAAAGGGGTGGAATATTTTCTTGATGATTTCCTCGGAAATCCCGGGACCGTTGTCCGAGACTTCCATGCTGATTTCGGCCGATTCGCTGTCGTAGCCGATCACTACTTCGATGCGCCCTCCTCCCGGCATGGCGTTCTGCGCGTTGAGCAGCAGATTCAGAAGCACCTGTTCGAGCTGGCTTTCGTCTCCGGTGAATTCCGGAATCTCCGACAACTGCCTTATCTCTATTGAAACGGCATTGCGCTTCGGACCGCCTGTCCTTGCTATTGTGACCATGCTGTTGACCAGTTTCGAGAGATTGACGGTTGTGTGCGAAGGGGGCTTCGGTTTGGCGTAATTCAGGAGATCTTTCACCGTCTTATCAATCCGGTCGACCTGATGGAGCACATCTCCGAGAACTTCCCGATGCATGTCATCGGCGGGAAGGGAATCACGGATGACATCGATCGCGCCTTTGATGCCCGCGAGAGGATTCTTGATTTCGTGCGCGAGTCCTGCGGAGAGCTCGCCAAGGGTTGCAAGATGCTCGGCATCTGCCAGCTGCCGCTCGAGGTTGCGCAGCGAGGTGACATCCTTGATCACGGAAGAGCTGCCGATGATCTTCCCCGAATCGTCTCGAATCGCCGTGCGGGTGAAAATAATCTGGATGCGCCTCCCGTCGCTCGTGATCCGTTCAGTCTGGTGACTCGTAATTGCCCCCTGCGCATGAAAGCGGAGGGCTATCGATTCGAGTTCATGAGCATCACGAAGCTCCTGTGGGACCAGAATTGCGATGGGCTTGCCCACGATTTCTTCGGCCGTATAACCGAACATCCGCTCCGCTCCCCTGTTCCACGACGTGACGATATCGTTGGGATCCATCGTGATGATCGCGTCTGCGGAGTCGCGCAGGATGTTTGCCATAAAGCGGTTCTTGGCCGCGAGTTCATCCTCAAGGCGCCTCACTTCAGTCAGATCGTGAGCTACCCCGATCGTTCCTATGAGTCTTCCGGTGCTGTCTCGAATTGCCGAAGCCGAGAGTGAGACCGGCGTTCGTTTCCCGTTTCCCGTTACGAACTCAGTCAGATAGTTGCGCACGCGTCTCTGTTCGAGCAGGCGTTCAACGAGGGATTCGAATTCCGCAAATCCGCCCCGATAGAAGCTGCCTGCGTGCTTCCCCATTGCTTCGGTGGGAGGGATGCCGAACAGTTCTCCTGCGCCCTGGCTGCACGATGAGATGAATCCACGGGAATCGGTCGTGAAAATCGCATCGAGGGACGTTTGTTCGAGCTCGCACGTCATTTCGCTGATCGTGCGCAGACAACGGTTGAAGCGCTCGGAGAAGCGGGCAGAGGTCAGCATGTCCTGAACCGGGCGCGCCTGCTTCCCCCAATCGGTCAGGGACCGCAGTTCAAACCTGCATGAGGTGTCACCCCTGGCACGACAGTCGGTCTCCAGACAGACTGCGTTATCATCCAGAAACTCGCTGGCATATCCGCTGGCGTACCCTTCGAGCATCCAGCAGACGGAACGCGACCCTGTGCCGTACTGCTGCATATGCTGTTCCGCCTCGAACGAATCAAGCCATTCGCCGCTGACGTTGAGCTGACGCCTCTCCCTGTTTACCTCGAACTTGTCGAGCCTCGCTTTGCCCATACCCTGAAGGTACTGAAGCGTCAGTCCGGCCCGGAGCCATTCGTCTTCGGAGGACCATGCGTGCTGCGTGCGCAACTCGTATGCGTCGCGACGGCCGCAGCGGTAGCCGATCCTTTCGAGTATTCCCCTCGTGGCTTCCCAGCCGAGGTTGTCGAGCAGTTCGCTCCTCATGCTCCCGATCGCGGAAGCATCGAACATGACATGCCGGCCTGCAAGGCTGATGCGGCCCGAGGAGAACATGTCTCCGAATGCAGTGGCATCTGCGCGCATTGAACTACCCGATTCTTGTGATGGATCTGTCATACAACTATCACAACTGAAGGATACATTCCAGTGCCATGGGAATGGAAGGGGTGGCCGGTGGGGAATCTTCACTATGTGGATCGGTCTCTCCTGGGTGAGATGACCATTATCTGGGTACCCTCCCCCAGGAAAACACGGTTTTCCTTTTCGGGTTCTACTGGCGAATTGAACTTATGATTGGTGTCTCAACAGGTTAGCTTGAATCGCGGGCCATGGCACGCCGGTTGCCTACTAATAGCCTTGGATAGAGCAAATTAAATCCAATAAGGAGAATCGTTCCGACATATAAACCTCCTTTCCACCCTTAATACCCACCTACACCCGAGCAGCGCCCTTTCTCTTCCCGGAGAAAGGGCGCTGAAATTTTT
>JAAYAM010000207.1 GCA_012719355.1 Acidobacteriota bacterium | reverse complement strand
GTCTTTGGAAATACACAACAAAGTTCTGTTTCTGGGAGCACGACAGGATATCCCGCCGCTTCTGCAAGTCTTGGACGTGTTCGCGCTCCCTTCGTTTAGTGAAGGGATGTCGGCCGCACTTATTGAATCGATGGCGGCAGGTGTTCCAATTGTAGCTACGGACGTGGGAGGGAACTCGGAAGTCGTCGAACACAATGTCACCGGCTATCTCATTCCTGATAATGATGAAACCGCAATGGCAGATAGGCTGCTGGATCTTCTTCGAAATCCCGAGACAAGATGGCGAATGGGGGAAGCCGGCAGGAGGAGGGCAGCACAGCTGTTTTCTCTGCAGACCATGGTGAATGCATATACCGACATATATATGCACGTAGCGGGAAGGAGGGATTCCTGATGCCTTCAATATTCGGAGCTTTTTGCCCGTCCGGACGGTCTCTTGCCGAATTGACGGATGTCCTATTCGAAGCATCGGCTTCCAGGGGTGGAAGCTCACGCCTGACGCATATCACAAACAACTTTTCTTTGGGAGCAAGAGGCGAATCTGACGATGCAGATTTTGCTATCGTCGCCAACCTGGACAAGTCCGTTGTGGCCGTAATCGAGGGAGAGATCTACAATACGTCCGAACTCTCATCCCTCCTGGGACTGTCGAAACCGTTATCCGCAGATGACTCAGGATTCGACCTAATCGTCCCCTTGTTCGAGAAGTTCGGCGAGTCGTTCCCCAGACATATCAACGGCATATTCGCAATTGCTCTTGTAGATATCAATGCGGAGAGCATCTACCTGGTTCGGGATCACCTTGGGTCACGCAGCCTTTTCTATTCCACAGCCGGAGGGATGCTGACGTTTTCATCGACCATTCGATCCTTGCTGAAAACCGGAATCGTACGGCCGACGCTGTCGCTGGACTCGCTCAACTCTTATTTCTGTTCGACTGCCATTTCTCCCCCGGATACCTTGTTCCAGGATGTCTTCTCTGTCAGACCAGGCGCCATGGTGCGCTACAAAGCCGGCCAGATCCAAGATCACGATTACTGGCCGATCAAGGACATCTCTGAAGATTACGAGACGTCCATGGACGAGTTCGCGGAACAGGTCCGTACCTTGATTATAGATTCTGTTTCGATAAGAACACGGAACAATAAGCCGTATGGCTGTCTCATGAGCGGCGGACTGGACACGAGCGTCGTATCAGCCATCCTGATGCAGACCTGCGAAAACCGGCGCCTGCCGGTCTTCTCAATATCGTTCAACGAGCTCTCCTACAGCGATTCGCAATTGCAGCAGCTTATGTGCGATCGCTACAACTTCGACGCCCATACGTTGGTCCTTTCACCTCGCGATTATGAGGACACGCTGAAGCGCGCTGTTGTCCACCTGGATTCGCCAGTCAACGACATCGCGATGGTCGGAATGTACAAGGCTTTTGAAATGGCAAAGAAGTACGGGTGTAAAGCCGTTTTCGAAGGGGAGGCAGCAGATGAACTCTTTTATACGGGGCATGCTCATGCAGAACGGGAATTCCAGAAGCACCTGGTCATTCCATACTGGTTCAGAAAACTCCTGCTTGGCAACACTCTCACATACATGCCCATCGGTGACACAGTTGCGCAGAAGATCCTGCG
>JAAYAM010000206.1 GCA_012719355.1 Acidobacteriota bacterium | reverse complement strand
TTGCTGTAATCGAGAGACATGTTTACCAGTTCTTCACTGGTGTATTTCTGAGTTTCCGCATAGACGAGGTCCGCCCATTTCAGCTGATCCTCTTTCTTCAGGAACTCTGTCATGTCTTTCCACTTTGCGGCTCCCCATTCATCCCACTTACCGACCATGTCGACAAACGCCTGCCACATTTCCAGTCTCAGGGCGCCCAAGAAAACCGCCCCGTCTTTAGTGGGAGCAAATGTGTACAGCCATCCGGCCGTGTCAAGATTTCCAAAACGCTCGCAGATCGTGCCGGTTTCCTGGTACCACTGGTAGGCAAAATCGTCGAAGCTGGGGTAGCACTCTGACGTCGCACAATCCAGCGCCTGTCCTTCTCCGGATGTATGACGCCAGAACAGCGCAGCAAGAATTCCTGCCGCCATGAATGTTCCGGCCGACGAAGCTCCGATCCATGGCCCCTGCTTGGTGTGGGTGGCCCAGGGCATCTCGTCGTAGGTCTTTCCCTCGGGAAGGATTTCTCCGGTCGCATACTGAATCGCCGATCTAGCCTGCATGATGTTGTCATAATCAGGCATCGAAGTACGGCTCTTCGGTCCGAACTGGCCGAAGGGTGTGATCGACGCAAATATGAGTCGCGGATTGATTTCCTTCAGCTGTTCATACCCCAGGCCCCAGGCATCCATGACGCCCGGCTTGAACGTCTCAAGCAGAACGTCCGCCTGCCGGACCAGTCCCTTGAGAATTTCCCGCGCTTCCGGCTTTTCCAGGTTTAGGGTTACGTGAAATTTGTTTCTCGCTTCCGAAAGGTAATTGAGCCCTTCGCCTTTGTACGTCACACCATAAGGCGTGCAGGTTCTCAGAAAATCACCTTCCGGCGGTTCTATCTTTATTACTTCGGCGCCGAATTCGGACAAGAGGGATGTGCAGAAGCTACCCGCAAAACTATTAAAACTCAGATCAAGAACGGTTATATCATTAAGAGCTTCCAGCTTCGTATGAGCGATCTTTGGATCGTCCTGTTCCCTTGCCCATTCGGCCAATGGCTGTACCATGTTAATTACCTCCTGCTGCCAAATAAAACCACCACAGATTTCACAATTTCGGCGACAAAAACAACCTAAATTTCGTGAAATCTGTGGTTCTGCTGAATTTCCGGATCAATGAATCGATTCCAGAACCAAGCCTATTCCCTGGCCACCGCCGATGCACATCGTCACCAACCCGTAGCGCAGCTTCCTCCTGCGCAAAGCATAGGCACACGTCAGCGTCAGGATTGACCCCGTGGCGCCGAGAGGATGGCCAAGCGCGATCGCGTTGCCCATCGGGTTGACTTTCTCCGGATCGATACCCATTTTCTCGAAATCGCGCATGCAGGCCAGTGCCTGGGGAGCAAAGGCTTCATTGATTTCGACAATATCTATCTCTTCGCCTTTGATTCCTGCGCGGGCGAGTGCGTTGCGGGACGCCGGCACCGGGCCGATGCCCATGATCTTCGGCTCAACTCCCGCCACCCCGATTCCGATAATCCGGCAAAGGGGTTTCAACTTGTAGCGCTCCACATCGGACTCGAGGCCCAGCACCATCGCGGCTGCGCCATCAACAACCGCGCTCGCGTTGCCGGCGGTGACCACGCCCCCCTCTTCAAATGCCGGCGGGAGTTTCGCCATCCCTTCCAGCGAGGGGTTTTCGAGGATGTGAGTGTCGTACTTGACCGTGACAGGTTCGCCGGAACCGCCCTGTTGCACGGTAACCGGCTCCAGCTCTTCGTCGAAATGCCCGGCATCGCGCGCTTTCTTTGCATTGACATGCGAACGATATCCGAACCGGTCGCATTCCTCCCTCGTGATCCCATAGCGGCGCCCGAGTTCCTCGGCCGTATTTGCCATCGAAAGCCTGGCGCTCGGATCGTACAGGCACATGAGAAGGGCATCCTGCAAAGCCGTCCCTGCAGGAAGAGACTTGGTGTCGATCGGGCCGTATTTCTGCACGGCATTTCCTACGGCACGGCCGCGCATGTTGTACAGGCAGAACGGGTACTGCATGCTCTCGGCGCCGCCGACCAGGTAGAACGGCCGCGCTTCATCGTGACGCAGCCCCGCCAGCGCGATCTCCGAAGCAACCGAAATTGCTTCCGCACCGCTGCCGCAGATGCGTGCTACCGTCAAAGCCGGCACATCGTTCCCCAGTCCGCCGCGCCACCGCATCCCCTGCGCACCGTAAATCGAATCGCGGTGACTGTGCGCCGCCATCCCCATCACAACGTGTCCAATGAGTCCGGGATCGACGGCCGTATGCTTAAGGGCCGCTTTCACGGCCATGCCTCCGAGCTGCGTGGTGGAAAAGCGAGTGTAAAGCCCCGGAGCCTTGTTGTTGTGCAGTATATCCGCTCGCGGCAGCCTGCGGCCGCCGTCGAGAATGACGATCGATTTTTCCTTCGCCATAGTCGCTGTCCTCCTACTCGTGCATGAAGGCGGCCGGCACGCGCGGGCCGTTTTGAATGAAGTTCTTGATTCCTATGTCGGCGTCCAGGGTCTCCTTCGTATCAGCAAACGCCTTTGCTTCCACAAGAAGTCCTTCATCCAGGGGGAGCTGCACCCCCGTCGTGACGGTATTGACCAGGATTGCGTCGATAACCAGTGAACGATGCCCGATATTGATGTCGGGAACCGGTTTGGGTACGGTGACAGGATCCGGATTGACGGGTGCCAGTTTCACCTTACCGGTCAGATGCTGGTTGATAAGATCGATCGCGGCACGGATGGGATCTGCCGACGGCTCGCCATAAGCCCAGCCGAGTGCGCAGGCTTCGCCGGCCCCGACGACTCTCGCGGTCCTGAGCAGTTCCAGCGCCTTCTCGAATCCTATGATCCGGGGGAGCCGCTGCGTGGCGCCATAACCCGGAATAATGCCAAGGTTCACTTCCGGCTGCGCAAACTGGAGATTCGGCCCTACCACGCGCGCATGGCACGCCATACAGAATTCCGCACCACCGCCCATGACCGGACCGTTGACCGCGGCCACGACCGGCTTCTTCATTCCGGCGATGAACTTCTGCACCGGATAGGCTTTACGACAAATCTCCTCGGCCGCTTCCCGCGTCGTGAGCCTGGTAAATTCATTTATGTCAGCGCCTGAAAGGGCTCCGCCAAAACCGGTGAACACGACACCCTGCACGTCGGGGTCAGCATCCAGCTGCTCGAAAGCCTTCCTGAGTTCCTGCACGGTCTGGGTGCACAGGGCGTTCTTGAACTCGGGCCTGCGCACGGT
>JAAYAM010000205.1 GCA_012719355.1 Acidobacteriota bacterium | reverse complement strand
CATAGCTGTGCGAAGTGCCGTGAAAGCCGTACTTGCGGATGTGTTTCTTCTCGTAAAGCTCGTAAGGAAGCCCATAGAGGTAGGCGTAGGGAGGAAGTGTATGGTGAAAGGCAGTATCGAATACGGCGACGTGATGCGCCGACGGGAAGGCCTTCTGGGCGGCGCGAATTCCCAGGAGGTTGATCGGATTGTGCAGCGGAGCCAAATGGGACGCAGCTTCAATGCCGGCCAGCACCGTCTTGTTGATGACCACGGAATCGGTAAACCGGTCGCCACCGTGAACGACCCTGTGGCCGATGCAGTTGATCTCGTCGGGCGAGTGGATGATGCCGTGCTCATTGCCCATGAGCAGTGTGAGCATGTCCTGAATCGCCTCCGCGATATCTTTCGCGGAGGAGGGGCGCTCGTTCTTCCCGCCCCGGATGACGAACTTGTGCTTTCCATCCGGCAACCCTATGTTGTCGATGGTTCCGTTTGCCGCGACTGTGTCGTTTGCAGTGTCAAAGAGCGAATACTTCAGTGATGATGAACCGCAATTGATGACGAGAATTTTCAGCGGCTTTTCTGTGTGCAGCTTGAAACCATAGGGATCCGCGCTGTGGCTTTCGGCCGAGCTGGCAAGATCCTCGGTGGACCCGTACGCTGTGTAAGCCGGAATCCTGGTGGTGATGCTGCGGCTGAGGAAGCGAAGTGCCGGCGGGTGGGCGGCGATCACTGACGTAAAAAGATGGTCCGGGACGACGAGCATGGTGCACCGCGTCCTTGCTATGATGCTTACAATCGTCCTGTCGCCGGTCATGAGTGAAATCTCGCCGAAGAAGTCTCCGGATGCCAGCTGAGCCAGACGGTGTTTCTCTCCGCGGTCGTCGGTGACCGCGACTTCCGCCTCGCCGTCGATAATTACGAAAAAAGAGCGATTTTCCTCTCCGAATTCGAGCATCGCCTCATTCGGCTCATAGATCGCGACCCGCGATCCATTGATCATTGACTGCAGTTTTTCGGGTGGAAAGCCCGCAAAGAGTTCAACGTTCTTCAGGAGGAAATCGGATGTATCAAGATTGTCCATAATGCTTCTCTGTTTCAGTCGTGTGAATTGATCTGACCATTGCTGGTGAACGGCCGGGGCACAACGGCCGACTGGCGGCAGAGATACACCAGCGCTCCGGTCTGTGATTTCTGATACCCTCTCATCTGCCGGTGAGATGTCCCTGCGGAATAACTGCGCATTGTACCCTCTTTGCAGGTTCCAAGTCTATTGTCTGTGATCTGATAAAATCGGGACCCTTTGGGACCGTCTCTATCAAATGTTGCGCGGATCGGGGTGCAATTGGAACCGGCCGCCCGGGACCGAAATAGCCATTGAAATCTGGATGAAGGATGCTATTGTCTGTGTTTTTCTCCGATTTTGAGGGGGACAGAAGGGAGAATCCATGGCAGAGAAGGATCCTGTATACCGCGGAAAATCGAAGGATGTGTACAGCATCACCGACGGGCCTTACGCCGGGAAGTATCGATTCGTGTTTACGGACAGGGCCACCGGCTATGTCGAAAACGGGAAGACGGTTTTTGATCCCGGATACGATTCCGTCGTGGGGGAGATCTCCGGAAAAGGGGCGATCGCCTGCCGGTTTGCCACGCATTTCTTCAGGCTGCTGAAGGAGAAGGGGATCCCTTCACACTATATCGACACGACAAAAGAGAACGAGATGATCGTTGAACCGGCCATTCCGCTGTCGATGCCGGTCGAAGCCCCGGAATTTGCCGGGTCGGCTCCGCTGGCGAACCTGGAATTCACATGGCGGAACAACGCGACCGGAAGTTTCTGGAGAAGGTATCCTTTCGTAAAGCCGTGCAGGAACCTGCACAAGGTTGTCGAGGCGTGGACCAAAGGGGACAGCGACGTCCTGATCACGTTTGAGGCCCTGCAGGAAACCGGTGCGATGAGCAGAGATGAAATCGCCCAGAGTGTCGAGCTCGTGAAGAGCATTGCTGAAATCGTCTCTCTGGAATTTGCGTCAAAGGGCCTTCACGTAATTGACGGGAAGTTTGAGCTGGGCAGGTTGAAATATGGCGATGGGAAGATAGTCATCATCGACGAGATTTCTCCTGATGTGCTGCGCGTCTGCAAAGGATACACTCCCGACGCTGACGGGAATTGCACGGTTTATGGTCAGTGCACGGTGACGAACTATGCCGACGGCAAAAGGACCATCAAGAACAGGAAACAGGTTTCGGCTGCCGAGTTCATCACAGTGTTCTAAGGTCTGCGCGGCCGAAGTGGAGCAATGGCTTGAGCGGCTCTACATAGCGGCCGAAGGCGCGCGGCTGCGCAATGAAGATCGGCGCAAGGCCCGTGAGGTTGCTGCCCTCCTTGATGAGATCGGGCGGGGAATTTCCCGGTTTTCACGCAGGTCGCCCATTGTGCTCGTCGACGCCGCGGCAGGCAAGTCATACGTAGGGCTGCTGGCGGCAAAACTCGTGCTGGATGTTTCGGAAAGGCGCGGACGTGTCATCACGATCGAGCGCAATCCTGCCTTTGTGAGTGCGAGCCGGCTAGCCGCCGAGCGGCTGGAATCATTGACTCCGATCGAATGCCGCGGAGGCGATGTTGCTGAAGCCGCGGCTTGGCCCGAAGACGCGTCAATCGTCGCCGCGCTGCACGCATGTGGGGCGGCGGCAGACAGCATAATCGGACGCACGATCGCCGTGCATGCGCGCATGCTCCTCCTGGTCCCTTGCTGTACAAGCGCGGCGATGACTGCAGCCGCCCGTGCGGAAAAAGCGGCGGAGCGAGCGGGAATCCCCCGCCATGCGCCGGTCCGCCGGCGGTTCATTCAGGCTATGGTTGACGCCGAAAGAACCTGGCGTTTGGAGGCCGCAGGGTACGAGACCGAGGTCGTCGAGTTTGTCCCCCCTACCGTAACTCCGCACAATCTCCTCTGGCGTGCGCGTTTTGTCGGTGAACCCCGGCGAATGAAGGCGGCCGAGGAGGCTCTCGGCAGATTGGCAGAAGGTTTTTCGCCTTGTGTCCCCCCGGCCGATGCTCTATAACCCTATCCACCATGAATAAGATCAAGGGAGTAGTGCAAGGTTCTGAACGCGATTTCCTCCTGTTTCTCCTCTCGGGTGTCTTCATTGGGATCACCCTGAGCGTCGAGGGCTCGACCCTGACCAACTATCTCAAGGAGCATTTCGGCATGCTGATTCTTCACCGGTCGGCCTTGGAGATGCCCCGCGAGCTTCCCGGTCTGCTGGTGGTGTTGGTCGTCGGCGCGCTGGCGTTTCTTGGAGGTGACGTGCGGAAGTCGATCGCGGCGAACCTGCTGGCTGCAGCAGGGATGCTGGGATTGGGGATTATCCCTCCACACTACGGGATTCTCGTCGCAGTCATCTTCATATACAGCATGGGAATCCATATTTACATGCCGCTGAGCGGAAGCATCGGCATGGGTTTTGCCAGGCCTGAAGCCACCGGATATGTTCTCGGAAGACTCAGTTCGGTTACCAATATCGCGGTTGTGATCAGCTCGGCTGTTCTGTGGGCGCTGTTCAGATATCTCCATATCAGCTACACCACGGCGCTGACGATCGGAGCTGCCGCATTCCTTGCGTCCGCGGCTCTGCTTTGCGCGATGAAGCCGCCGCAGACCGTGCGTACAAAGAAACGCTACATTTTCCGCAAGGAATACCGCCTCTATTACTGGCTCTGCATGCTGTATGGTGCAAGAAAACAGATCTTTCTCACTTTTGGCCCCTGGGTTCTGGTTGATGTCTTCCGCCAGCCTGTGACCACCATGAGCCTGCTCTTCTTCATTGTTGCGGTGATCGGGATTTTCGTAAAGCCGTGGGTGGGACACCTGATCGATACCATGGGCGAGAGAGTCGTCCTGAGCGGCGAAGCCATTCTGTTTCTTTTTACATGCCTGGGCTATGCCTTCGCAGAAAGCCTTTTTGCACCAGCGGCGGCATTGTTTGTCATCTACGTCTGCTATGTAGCAGACTTTACCCTCGATTCGGTGGGAATGGCCCGGACGACCTACATGAAGAAAATCGCGCGCACTCCTGAGGAGATTTCTCCGAGTCTTTCACTCGGAACAAGCCTCGACCACATAGTCACCATATTCCTTCCCATCCTGGGAGGATTGGTATGGCTAAGAGGGGGAGCCGGTGGCTATCGGTACGTCTTCTTTGGAGGAGCCGTGATTGCGCTGCTCAACTTCATCTCCTCGCTCATGATAAAGGAGCGTCCGGCATCCGATCCTCAACTGAAAGCTGCAGAGGAGGCGGTTTCCGGCTGAATCGGCTATTTCGATGCGTGAGGCCCCCTGTAATCCTTGTCGGTAGCGGTCGCGAAGTGAAAGACGGGCCGCGTCAGTTTCTTCAGAATGAGAGGGCAGTGTTTGACCCCTTTGGGGACAAAGATGACGCAGCTTTTGGTAATGGTGTGGGGCTCGTCTTCCATCCAGAACACGATCTCTCCTCCCAGATCGGTCGGATCGTCGGGATTGCAGCCGAAGAACGTGACTACTTCCCCGAAATCATGGGAGTGACCTTTGTCGACGACGACCACTTCATGTGGTTGCGGCCAGAACCAGGCGCAGTCGACGTAGGGAGCGCCCTCGAAAACGCCGCCATGAAGACAGTACACGCGAGTTCCCAGCGCGTCCGGCTGCTTGTTCAGATCCGTGATGATGTATTTCCCGTATTTCGTTTCAGTCATAGCTGCCCCCCTTTGGTAAAGTTCAGATCAACGTACCTGCACTGTGACGCTGGTTGTTTTCACATTTCCTTCGGCGTCTTCGGCAATCAGCTTGTAGGTGGTGTCCCTCTTGGGCGACACATCGACGCAGCGGCTGCGCGACGGCCAGACGTCCCCGACCGGCGGCTCAATTCGCACCCGCTCGCAATTGACGACACTGTAGCAGAGCTGCGCCTTTTTTCCCCGTGTGATCACCCCGGGCGTCGCGTAGAATCCCATTATTTTGATACCTCCTTCGTACGCCTCGAGGAACGGGCGGTTTTGTTCTGCCTTGGTCTGTTCCAGTTTCGAGATGAACGCGCGGTTGTCGCGCCAGCGTGAATAGAAGGTCCAGCCCAGGTAGAGAGCGGCGATAGTGATGGAAACCAACATGATCTTGAATGAGCGGCGCATCAACAATTCTCCCAGCCTTCGTGTGCGAGTATAGTAGCGCAGTTGTCGAAACGAATCTTCTGAAATTGAGGCATTCAGCTTCGGGCGTCAAAGGGCCTTGAATCCAGGCACTCTGGCTAGTCTCAGCGGTATTGGCATGTGGTTCATTCTTCCTCGGCTCTCCGCCGTCCTCATCAGCGCGCAAGAGACCATGAAGCGAGCGTGCCGCGCGATCCGGCACGCTCGCCAAGCCGGCACCAGGCTCGCCGTCACGGCGATTACCAGTACGCTTCCAGCTACCGATAGGAACACAAGAGGATCGTGCGGGGAAACGTCATACAGCAGATCTGCAATGAAGCGGCTGCCGAGGAAGGCGAGCAGCAATCCCGCTCCTATCGACGGCACGGCATTTTTCATGCCTTGTCCAAGCATCACGCACGTCAATGGCCACCGGTTGGCCCCCGCAATGGAACGTTGGAGGCGATGCTTGTGCGGGACACGCCGGGAAGGGCAGCCACGCGCTCGAGCGCACTTTAGAAGAACGCCGCCTGGTCCGCACTGCCCCGCCCCGTTCCTGAAAGGTCGAGCTGCACTGCCAGTACGTGGCGGTCGAATACAATGTCGACTGTCTCTGCCTTCTGCAGGCTTCGGATGAACAACCCTGCCCCGACAAGAAGCAATGCAGAGAGGGCGCCCTGCAGCGCCAGCAGAACCACTTGCATGCGCGGCCTACGCCCGTGCCCACGCAGTGATCCTTCGCGGAGAGCGCCCGCGATCCCGGACCTGGCATAGAGAAGCGGTGCGAGTCCGGCAGCAAAAGCCGTGCCGATAATAGAGAGCCCTGCTACGGCAAGGACAGTTGGATCTGGCGCCGCCACCGGCTCCCATCGCATTTCCGGAAGGATGATTCGCTGCAGCCAGGCAGTGCCAAGAGCAACACCCGTCAGTGCCACCGATCCGCCTAAAGCGGCGAGTAGGGAAGCTTCGGTCAGAAACTGGCGAGCCAGCCGGCCCCAGCTTACTCCGAGCGCCAGCCGTACTGCGATTTCACGCCGGCGGCACATCGCGCGCAGCAGCAGCAGACCGATACCGACAAGCCAGATCGTCACCGTTGCTTCGGGGACGCGACGAAGATCATCGCCACGCGCTCCAGTCAGAGGCCATTGGGACCAGAAGCCGATCCAGGAGTATTCCGAGGAAGAGAGGAGGGGAATTGGGGAAAAGGCGCGGCAGCGCATCCTTCTTCGCCTCACATGCGAGCATCGTTCCACTGAGTTTCCGTCCTTCTGCTCCGAAACGGCATTGCGTAGCCTGTCTGCCTGCCCAAGCATCCGTTGACAGGATGCGGTTCATCCACACTGAACGAATACCTTCCGAAGATGCGATGACGGTTTTTTGCTCTGATCGGTAGACGATCCTTCCTCTTTTTCGTTTATATGTCATGAGCTCGCTTT
>JAAYAM010000204.1 GCA_012719355.1 Acidobacteriota bacterium | reverse complement strand
CTTCGGCGCTTTCGAGAATCAGTCCACCTGTGATTGATAGAAATAGTCCGAATCAGGAACAGTATTTTTCAAAGGGAATATTGGAGAGAACCCCAGCATCATCCACGCCGCAGGCGTGCTGGGGGTGCAGGGGGAAAATATCGGGGCGTTAAGAGGATTTCACCGGTGTTGAGGGGCGGCGTTGGCCGCCCATGTTTTGAGCTTCGATTTGAGATATCCAATGTAAGCGTCGTCCGGCGGATTGGCCAACACTTCACCAAGGACCGGTACAAAGTAATACATCGAACGGATTGGAGCGAGGGGTGGGGCATCGGGTGCACGGAAGCACCGGCGTGCGGCAGCGAGCAGGAAGGCTTTTTCAAGCATGGCAAGCGGAATACCGCGGCGGTGAAGATCAGCCGCCAAGCGCCGATCTTCAGGACGCACGCGGCCAAGTGTTCCCGGGGTGTAGCGATAGAGTTCCAGAAGCTGCTTTACATAGTCGTTGAAGTCTGATGGGCTGGTTTCCATGTCCCCCTTTCTTCTGATAGAGCGTAAGCAATCTGCGGCTTAACCTTGAAGCTCCCTGAGTTCGGGACCCTCGATTCGAATCGTGTGGCAATAATGCCGGAGCCGCTGCAGGAGGGCGTCCACCATGAGGGGATTGCCCAGGAAATTAGGCCATTCGTCGTACGACAAATTCGTGGTGATAATCGTGGGCCTGTGGCGATAGCGTTCTTCGATAAGCTTGAAAAAGATATTGGCCTGCTCGGGCTTTATATTCAAATATCCTAGTTCATCGATTAAGAGGACGTCCAGCTTCACGAGGCGATTGAGGAGTCTTCGAGAGGAACGATCGGCCAGCGATGCATACATCTCGTCGAAAAGATCCTGGGCCCGGACGAACTGACCGCGATAGCCGTTTTCGATGGCTTTCAGCAGGATGCCGGAAGCCAATCCTGTCTTGCCCATACTGCTCTTGCCAATAAACACGATATTTTCCGCCTTTGGAATGAAGTCCAGCTCCGCGAATGCGCGGATTTGCCGGCGATTGACTCCAGGCTGTTTGTTGAAGGGAAAGGTCTCCAGTGTCCAGAGTTCGGGCAGGTGCGCCCGTTTGATGCGCGCTTTGATGGCTTGCTCCTGGCGGGAATGCCACTCCGCGCGCAAAAGCCGGGCAAGGAAATCTGTGTAGGAGGCGTCCTCCCTCTCGACGGCTTGGAGTTGTTCGGCATAAATCTCGAGCATGCGCTTGAGGTGCAGGTTTTTCATCAACTGTTCAAGTTCTTCCGTCATGGTTTTCTCCTATGATTTTCTATTTGTCTTTGGTTTCGAGTTCGAAGTATTCGCTGGCGATGCGGCGCAGGACCATGCGCTCAAGCCGGTCGAGGTCATAGAGTCCGTAATGGGCGGCCTCGGCCACGGCCGAGCGGAAGGCGTCGCGGGGATACTCGCGCGCCATGCGCAGCAGTTGGCGCAGGGCAACGGTGATATATTTGCGTCCGTGCTTCTTCAGGGCCGAGACGTAGCCGGCGATCTCGGGAACCATTTCTCCAAGGGTCTTTTCTTCCGGACGAGGCTCGCTTCTCTTTACGCCTTGGCCCCGCGCCGGCCGATGCTCGGAAAGCGTGATTCTCTTGCCGAGAGTATCGATCACGCGTTCGTGGCAAACTGATTGCCGGATTCCGCATTGTATTTCGATCCGATCCTTGGTTTCCCGGACTTCAACCTGACGTCCGATCCATGTCCATGGGACGGAATATCTATTGGTTTGGAGCGAGACGTAACCCTCCACATCCACGATCCTATGGTGCAGGCGGTACACCTCAGGAACCCAGATGGGGAGAGGCTTCAGATAAGTGCGCTCGACGGCAAACAGTTCCCTGGGGATTGCACGGAGGTGTTTTTTGTAGGTGCTGTTCACCTTGTCGCACCATTCGCGCGCCTGTTGGTTGAGATCGTTCCAGTCGGCAAACTCGCGGCCGGCCAGGAAGTTTCTCTCAATGAAATTAAACGGCCGTTCCACCCGGCCTGATCGATTGGCATCTCCGACCTTATGAGCCTGAAACTCAAAGCCGTAGCGCTCGGCGAAGGCTGCCATCTCCGGCACGGGAACCATGTCCGCGCCGGTGCCGCGCAGGACAACGACGTGAGTGTTATCGATCATCTTTCTTTTGCAGCTGCCTTTGAAATACTTCGCGGACTCGGTCAAGAATACTTTGCAGTCGAAGCGTTGGAAGGTCGGGTAGAACTGGAAGAACAGCATGTGCGAGTAACACAGAACTTCTGAAGCAGTTTGCACGGGGCGCAGCCGCCCCGCCATTTTGACCTTATGAGGCGAAGTGTCGGTTTGGGATTCCTCCCCGGGCTCGAAGTAATATTGGCCAGCCGGCAATGTGGGCTTCTGACCGATGCCATGCCGGCGGCAAAACGCCGTCAAAGCCGGATAGGAGATGTCCGCACTCGCCGCCAACTCTTCATGGACTCGGACCAGGTTTCCCTTGCAGGAGGCATAGAGTTCCAGGATCTCCTGCCGGTACGGCTCCGCTTTCTCGGGACGAGCAATTGGCGGGGGGATGCTCGATTGCGAGCGGATTACTTTCTTGACTGCGGCACGCGATACTTTGAGCGCACGCGCAATCTGGCGAGTCCCCACGCCCTTGAGGTGAAGCTCCAGAATTGCCGTCCGCTGACTCTGACTCAACATAACCATTCTCCTTTTCGATTTTGTTTGATAGCCGGGTGAGATCCTCGATCGCCTGCTGCACGCATAGCCATGCGTTCTCGCGTTCCGCGTGATTCATCGTGCCGGCGGCTTCGCGCCATTGCCGCGTTGCCCTCCGCGCCATCGCTCCGATGATGTCCAGGTTGTGTAACAACTCTTCCCCAGCGCGCACGCCTTCGGGATCTTCTTCCTCGATCTCACGCCGGGCGCGCAGAAACAGCTTCGGGTCGTCGAGGATGCTGTTCTGCACATAGATTGGGCCCTTGCGCCAGGCCTCATAGATCTGGCCGACTTCGCCAGTGTTGAATTGATGGCGGGCAATCGCTTCGGCAAGACGTTCGCAGGACCGGCGGTTGGCGCGCGCAATCGGGACCAGATACTTCATGGCCGCCTGGGCGCCGATTTTTCCATTGCGGACGTGTTGCTGGACGCTCTCGGGCAGCTCGCGCACCAGCGCCAGGCGGCGCGAGACCCACGACACGCTGCGGTCGAACCGCCGGGCAAGATCGTCCAGGCTCAGACCCAGGCTGCGATGAAGTTCGGAAAGCAGCCATCCTTGTTCGAGCGCCGTTTCTCCTTCCGCCGTGCGCAAGGACCGGTCCAGAATCAGCGCTTCGGTTTCATTCATGTCCCACACGGTCGCGCGCACCGTGTCCCGGCCCAGACGCTGCAAGGCTCGAATCCTTTTGTAGCCGTCAATGACCAGGAACCGGTTCGGCTCGTCCGCCAAGGCGATAACCACAATAGGAACTTGCTGGCCTCGTTCGGCGAGAGAAGCCAACAGACGCCGTTCGCGCTCCGGCCTGCGGACCCGAAGCGCTTCGTAACGCAAATCCAGCTGGTGAAACTCCAGTTCCATGCCGACTTTCTCCTCGCAGCCGTATCGGACGATCTCGCTGCAGCGTTCATGCCGGTGCGTGACACCCTGTCCACAGTTCGGTGGCTTTACCTGTGCTCGGACAAGCACTTGCCGACGGAAGCCGGCGCGTGACCGGCGGCTTGAGCAGCCACCGCGTGTCCACGATTTAAGGAGTTATCTGCAAGCGACGCAGTCAGTTGGCGAATCAAGGTGGCGCGTGACCTCAACAGAACAATGTCCACACTTTCCCGCACAAGCTCCTGCAAATCCATGGGTTGTGGCTGCAAGCCGGACTGTGACATGGCATCCGAATCCACCGTTGCCGTACATTCGGAGGCTGCCCTTTTCTTCTTGCGGCGACGACAGGCGCGCTGCCGCGCCCGTTCGTCGACCCGATAGTCTTGCATGTCACGTTCCCGCCGGGTGCGCGATAGCCGGCGCCGCCGTAGCTGGCGGCATATCTTCGAGCACGTTTTCTGGAAGGAGGTAGCCGTGGCAGAGGGATGGTACCAGTTGCGGCAGACGGTGCATCTCTTCAACTCGGAACTCTTTGCTTTCGACATTCATCTTGTATCGGATAATGCCGCAAAGATTCCGAGACGCCGCGCTGACGTAAAGATCGAGAAACTATGGCAACGCTCGGTGGGTCATTTTAGGAAAGCAGATGGGGGAACTTTCTGGCGAGCGCCGAAG
>JAAYAM010000203.1 GCA_012719355.1 Acidobacteriota bacterium | reverse complement strand
GGGGGTTTTGACGTTATGTCGTAGACGACACGGTTGATGCCGCGAACTTCATTCACAATTCGTGTCGAGATCCTTTCCAGCACGGGGTACGGGAGTCTCGCCCAATCCGCCGTCATGCCATCCATGCTGGTGACTATCCTGAGCGCCGCCACGTTTTCGTACGTCCGGTCATCGCCCATCACACCGACCGTCCGGATCGGCAACAATACGACAAACGCCTGCCATAGCTCGCGCAATAGACCTTCGCGCTCTACCTCTTCCTGGACTATCGCGTCGGCTTCGCGGAGCAATGTGAGGCGCTCCTCGGTGACGGGACCGAGAATGCGTACCGCCAGTCCCGGGCCGGGGAAGGGATGGCGGTAGACGAAACTGTCTTCAATCCCAAGTTCTTTCCCGGCTTTCCTGACCTCGTCTTTAAACAGCTCCCGCAGCGGCTCGACCAGTTCGAATTTCATATCGCGCGGGAGTCCTCCGACGTTGTGGTGTGACTTTATGACGGCTGAAGGTCCCCGGACCGATGTCGATTCAATCACGTCGGGATAGAGAGTCCCCTGCACGAGAAATGGCGGATCACCAAGACGGTGCGCTTCGGCCTCGAACACCCGTATGAACTCTTCCCCTATTATCTTGCGCTTGAGCTCAGGATCCTCCACGTCTTTCAGACGGGAAAGGAACCTCTCCCTCGCGTCGACTCCAACAACCTTCAGGTGCAGCCGTTCGAAATCACGCAGCACGGACTGGAATTCATTCTTGCGCAGCAGGCCATTGTCGACGAAGACGCACGTCAGCCGGTCTCCGATCGCGTTGTGGACGAGGAGCGCGGCGACCGTGGAGTCGACCCCTCCGCTCAGGCCGCAAATGGCGGTGCCGGAACCTATCTGTGCCGAGATCTCTTTCACGGCGGAAGCGATGAAGGCAGACATCGTCCAGTCGCGACGACAGCCGCAGGCTCTTGTCAGAAAATTCTCGAGGATTTCCGTGCCGCCGTGCGTATGCACGACTTCAGGATGAAACTGCAGCCCCCAGAGACGGCGGGTTTCATCAGCGGCCGCTGCGACAATGTCACCCGAGCGGGCAAGGGTTTTGAAGCCCGCAGGCAGTTCTTCGACCCGGTCCCCATGGCTCATCCAGGCCTGAAAGCGTTCCGGCAGACCCGACAGCAGAGCCCCGGGTGAGAGCACATCCACCATGGCCTTGCCGAACTCCCTGCGATCTCCGCCGGGAGCTACCCTGCCGCCCAGCGCATGCGCCATGAGCTGCAGGCCGTAGCAGATGCCGAGAATCGGGATTCCTGAATGAAAGAACTCAGGGGGAAGGGAAGGGCTCCCCGTCCTGCAGACGGAGTCGGGGCCGCCGGACAGTATGATGCCGGCAGGGTGGCAGCTGCGGATCTTCTCCTCCGCCGCATAGTAAGGGACAATCTCGCAGTAGACGGAAAGCTCACGGATTCTGCGCCCGATGAGCTGTGTGTACTGAGAACCAAAATCCAGGATAAGGATGTTTTCGCGGTTAATGGGCTTGCTCCAGATTGTTTTTGGTTGTAAGTTGCAGACTTCATAAAGTATCGCAGGCACTTTTCGAATTCAACGAAAACAACAAGAAATCAAGCCGTTCCCCTCCATGATGGTCCGTCGGGGCCGGGTTGTGTGGTGGAGAAAATGCAATGAGAAAAACGATTTGGCTCCTATTGTTTTTAGTTGTCCTTGAGAATGCGGTTCTCGCTCAGGAGGAGGCGCAGCGGGCGAAGCCGCGTCTGGTGCTCGTTATTGTCGCAGACCAGTTCCGGTACGATTATCTGCAGCGGTTCGGAAGTGAATTCCAGGATGGGCTCAAGACGCTTCTTGCCAGGGGCGCATCGTTTACGAATGCCCACTATGACCATTTCCCCACATATACTTCAGTCGGTCATGCCGCCCTCTTGACCGGCTCGTATCCGGCGGTCAACGGAATCATAGGAAATCAGTGGTTTGACAGACGTAGCGGAAAAGTTGTCCCGTCGGCGCTGGATGATTCCGCTAGGACGGTCGGCGGAAAAGGGGAGGGCGGGTCGTCTCCACGCAATCTTCAGGTCAGTACGATCGGCGACGAGATGAAGATCGCCGACGCGCGGTCCAAAGTCATCGGAATCTCATTCAAAGACTACAGTGGAATCCTGGCGACCGGGCATATGGCTGACGCGGTCTACTGGTTCGACCTTCAGGAGGGGAACTTTGTCAGCAGCAGTCATTACCTGAGGGAGCTTCCCGGCTGGCTGACGGAATTCAACTCCGGGCGTCCAACAGACAAGTACATGGGAAAGGAATGGATGGGAGTGAAGCTCCCCACCGAGAGCGGCAGAAAGCTCAATGGGACGCTGTTGAACACGGCGTTCGGAAACGAGCTCCTGGAAGAGATGGCGGAAGCGGCGATCAGGGGGGAGAAACTGGGTCAGGACGCGCTTCCGGATCTTCTCGTGCTCAGTTTCTCGTCCAACGACTACGTCGGGCACCGCTATGGCCCCGATTCGGCGCAGGTGCGCGATGTTTCGCTTGCGACCGACCGTGTTATCGGAAAGCTCTTCAGATTCATAGATTCCGAAATCGGTCTCGGTAACGTCACTGTGGTGTTCACATCCGACCACGGGGTGGCTCCGCTCCCCGAACTGAACCAACAACGGAAGATGCCAGGGGGCAGGGCGTCATTTCAAGCCGTGATCGACGGGATCAAGAAGGCCCTTGATGAGCAATTCGGAGTAAGAGACTGGCTTCAGGCGGCGGCGGAGAACTCGATTTACCTGAACTACGACCTAATCAGATCCAGCAGGTTGAGCGTCGATGAAGTCACGGAGGAAGCAGCTCGGGCCGCCCGGCTCCTGCCAAACGTCTTCCGGGTCTATACCCGCGCGCAACTCCTTAACAGTTCAGGCATCTCCGACGCGATCGGCAGGCGCGTGGTGCAAGGTTATCACTCGAGCCGCGGCGGGGATCTGGTGGTCCTGCTCGATCCTTACTACCAGTACGGATCGGGCACGACCACCCATGGGTCCCCATTCGGATACGATACCCACGTGCCGGTGATTTTCATGGGACCCGGGATCAATGCGGGGCGTTATCATTCCGGCATTGTCGTAAACGATATTGCGCCGACTCTGGCAACGATCCTCGATATCGAAATTCCAAGCGGATCGGAAGGGAAGATTCTTTCCGAGATCTTCTTCCGCTCGGAGTAGATCCGGGCGGCCCGAGGTTACGCGATCAGCTTGTTAAGCGGGTACTCTATGATCCCTTCCGCTCCGGCCCGTTTCAGGTCGGGGATCATGCGCTTTACGATCTTCTCTTCGACCACCACTTCGAGTGCGATCCATCCTTCGAGCGCAAGTGGGCTGATGGTAGGCCGTTTCAGTGACGGGAGAATATTCATAACCTTTTCGAGATTGCTCTGCTTCAGATTCATCTTCAATCCGACCATCCCTTCGGCCGCCAGAGCTCCCTTGAGAAGAATCGCGATATTCTCCATCTTTTCCCGTTTCCAGGCGTCGTTCCACGACTGCTTATTGGCGATGAAGCGCGTAGTCGATGAGAGAACGTCTTCGATGATCCGCAGTTGATTGGCCTTGAGAGACCTTCCAGTCTCGGTCAGCTCGACTATGGCGTCGACGAGGATTCCGGCCTTAGCCTCGGTCGCTCCCCAGGAATACTCGATTTGTGCTTTCACCTTGTTCTTTTTGAAGTACTTCTTGACGTAGTTGACGAGCTCTGTAGCTATGGTTTTCCCTTCGAGATCCCGAATGGTGCGCACGTTTGAAGCCTCAGGAACGGCGAGCACCCATCGCACCGGCTTGAATCCGGATTTGCCGTACACCAGCTCACATATCTCCCTGACGTTCGCGCTGGTCTCGAGTATCCAGTCGTGGCCGGTTATGCCGGCATCGAAAAGCCCGTCCTGAACATACTTCCCCATCTCCTGTGATCGTATGAGCATGACCTCGATCTCTTCATCGTCGCAGAAGGGGAAATAGGAACGGTCGCTGGCTCCTATCCTTATGCCGGCCCTGCGGAACAGCTCTATGGTGGATTCCTGGAGGCTCCCCTTGGGCAAGCCCAATTTCAGAATTCTGTTTGAACTCGACATGAACTCTCCTTGTAAAAGCGCTGTGCCTGCCTGCACTTGCGAAAACCGAAAGGATAATACCCGGGCGTTTGAATTTCCACCGTAATTCCCACGTCACTCGGCAGTTTTTGGCCGGAATGTGCTATTTCTTTGAGAGAGCCTTTTTGGGAGGAAAGGAGAAACAGATTATGAAAAGCAGCGATTTTATCAAGCTGGAAGAGAACTACGGAGCGCACAATTACAGGCCGCTTGACGTTGTCATTGCGAAAGGGGAGGGGATATGGCTATGGGATGTCGATGGTAACCGGTATCTGGACTGCCTCTCGGCCTATTCCGCGGTCAACCAGGGGCATTGTCATCCGAAAATAATGAAGACTCTTACGGAGCAGGCGCAGCGGCTCACCCTGACATCACGGGCCTTCCGCAACGATCAGCTTGGGCTGTTCTACAAGGAGCTGTGCGATCTTACGCGCTCTCACAAGGTCCTTCCGATGAACAGCGGTGCAGAGGCCGTGGAGACGGTCATAAAGGCAGTGCGGAAATGGGGATATCAGGTCAAGGGCGTCCCCCGTGACCGTGCCGAAATCATCGTTTGCGCCAACAACTTTCATGGACGCACGATTGCCATCGTCGGATTCAGCACCGATGAACAGTATCGCGAAGGATTCGGTCCCTTCGCGCCCGGATTCAAGATCATTCCTTTCGGCGATGCGGGCGCGCTCGAGAAGGCGATCACGCCCGAAACGGTCGGGTTCATGGTCGAGCCGATCCAGGGAGAGGCTGGAGTCATCGTTCCGCCTGCAGGATATCTGGCGCAGGCGAAGGCTATATGTGAAAAACACCGTGTCGTTTTCATACTGGACGAGATCCAGACAGGGCTCGGACGAACAGGGAAGTTGCTCGCCGAAGAGCATGACAACGTCGAAGCCGACATCACGATCATCGGGAAAGCCCTTTCGGGCGGTTTCTACCCGATCTCGGCGGTCCTCTCTAATGTGGAGGTGCTGGGAGTGCTCCGTCCGGGAGAACACGGCAGCACGTTCGGGGGTAATCCGCTCGCCTGCGCCGTCGCGCGAACGGCGCTCAAGGTGCTGATTGAAGAGGGAATGGTCGACAATGCCGCAAAAATGGGAGACTACTTCTCAAGCAGGTTGCAAAGTATCCGCAGCCCGCATATAAAAGAGGTCCGCGGCAAAGGGCTCCTGATAGGGGTGGAACTGAAGCCGGAGGCGGGAGGCGCGAGGCGTTTCTGCGAACAGCTGATGACGAAGGGAGTCCTCTGCAAGGAGACGCATGAACACACGGTGCGGTTTGCTCCGCCGCTGATCATTACGCAGCAGGAAATCGACTGGGCTTTCGAGCGGATTGAGCCGGTGCTGGCAGGCGACTGAAAACTGGGAGTAGGGATGGAGATTATTTCGGCGGCGATTCTGGGCATCATCCAGGGACTCACAGAGTTCCTACCCGTAAGCAGTTCCGCACACCTGATCCTGATGCCGTGGTTTTTCGGCTGGGAAGCGGATGGGCTCGTGTTCGATGTGGCAGTGCATGTCGGGACAGCCGTTGCTGTCCTGACGTTCTTCTGGGCGGACTGGATCATTTTGGTACGCGAGTTCTTTGCCGGCCTGATCGAGAGAAAACCGTTCGGGAATCATCATCGGCGGCTCGCCTGGTTGCTTGTACTCGGCACGGTCCCGGCCGTGATCATCGGCCTTGCATTCGAAGATGTCATTGAAGAACAGCTGCGGTCTCCCCTGATTATGGTGTTCACCCTCAGCGGACTGGCTGTGCTGCTGCTATTCGCGGAGAGGACCGGCAAGCAGAACCGTACAATCGAGAAGTTCGGCTGGATCGATTCTCTCGTGATCGGTTGCAGCCAGGCTGTAGCGCTTATCCCGGGGGTCTCCCGAAGCGGCATCACGATGACGACAGCGCTGTTCCGAGACAGTACGAGGACCGGGGCCGCGAGGTTCTCCTTCCTTCTTTCGACGCCCGTTATCGTGGGAGCCGGAGTTCTGCAGGGGTGGCGCCTCTTCAATGCGGTTCAGCAGCCAGGGGCCGCGGTGGACGTAAACTGGAGCGTTCTGGGTGTAGGGGCGGTTTTCGCCGCTGTGACCGGATTCCTCTGCATCCAGTTCTTCCTCCGTTATCTTCAGACGAAGAGCTTTCTGCCGTTCGTTATCTACAGATTCGTCCTGGCCGCAGTCGTTCTTGCCTACTACATCCAGATGTAAGGAACGCGGGATTCAGCTGCCTCTCTTCTTCCGTTGGATTTCGGCGAGAATCTCGCCGATGCGCCGCTCGCTCCCCCGGTCTGTGGGGTGGTAGTACCGCCTTCCGCGCAACGACTCCGGGAGGCACTCCATATCGGCAACCTTGTCTTTAAGGTCGTGGGCGTACTGGTATCCTTTGCCGTAGCCCAGTTCCTTCATCAGCTTCGTCGGAGCATTGCGTATGTGAAGCGGCGGCGGCTCGTTGAAGGTCTTCTGCACATCGGCGGCAACCGAAGAATAAGCCGTGTAGAGCGCATTTGATTTGGGCGCGACGGACATGTAGACGGCAGCCTGCGCGAGCGCGAGCTTGCATTCGGGGAGGCCGACCAGCCGCACCGCCTCGACGGCATTTACGGCGACTTCGAGAGCCCGCACATCGGCCATTCCAACATCTTCGGATGCGAACCTGACGATGCGGCGGGCTATGTACACCGGGTCTTCGCCTGCTTCGAGCATGCGTCCCAGCCAGTAGAGCGCGGCATCGGGATCGCTGTTGCGCATCGATTTGTGCAGTGCCGAGATCAGGTTGTAATGCTCTTCACCCCCTTTGTCATACTGCAGGATCTTTCGCTGCAGGGCCGATTCGAGATCAGCCACAGTCAGGACGGGCCGTTCACCCCGGGCTTGTCCTGCCTTCAGGGTAACCGCGAGCTCAAAGAGATTCAGGGCGATGCGTGCATCTCCGTTTGCGAACAGAGCAAGCTGCTTCACAACTTCATCCGGCACCGAAACAGCAGTTGAAGCCAGTCCCCTCTCATCGGTCAGCGCTCTTTGGAGGATCTCCTCAATATGGACGGGCTGCAGCGGGTTGAGAACGTAGACCTTGCAGCGTGAAAGAAGCGGGCTGATGACTTCAAAGGACGGATTCTCGGTCGTCGCGCCTATCAGGACAATAACTCCCGACTCGACGTAAGGAAGGAATGCATCCTGCTGTGCCTTGTTGAAGCGATGGATTTCGTCGACAAATACGACGGTTTTCCCCTGTTTCCGGCGGAAGTGGCTCTCCGCTTCGGCCATGACAACCTTGATTTCCTTGATGCCGGATAGCACGGCGCTGTAGGAGACAAAGGGCGACCGGGTCTGCTTTGCCATGATACGGGCAAGTGTGGTCTTCCCGGTACCCGGCGGGCCCCAGAGGATTATCGAGGTGAGCTGATCCTGCTCGACCATAACCCGCAGAACACTCCCTTTCCCGATCAGGTGTTCCTGCCCTACGATTTCATCGAGTGTGCGGGGGCGCAGCCGTTCGGCAAGGGGCGCGTCCGGTGCAACAACACTCTCATCGGATTCGGGGAAAAGCGACTTTGTCATGATATTTTCCAGCTGTTCTCGAGCCGCTGCCGGAGGGCCTCGAAAAGAATGACCGAGCCCGCCACAGCAACGTTGAGCGATTCAACTTCCTCCGCCATCGGTATCCGGATGGCGGGAAACCGGGCGAAGTGCCGTTCGTCCAGGCCCTCTCCTTCATTCCCAAGCAACACGGCGCAGCCGGATTTCAAATCCACCTCTGTATAGAGTAGACCTTCCCGGACGTCTGTTCGATAGATCCTTATCGAATTCGCCGTGCAGTACTGTTCGAAGTCCTGCAGGCGCGTCTGCTCGACCACGGGAATGCGGAAAAACGCGCCGGCGCTCGACCGGATGACTTTGGGGTTGCGCGCCGATACCGTTCCTTTCAAAGTGCACACCATGGTGCAACCTGCCGCGACTGCCGAACGAATCAGGGTTCCGAAATTGCCGGGATCCTGAATCCCGCAGCCGCACAGGACAAGCGGATCCGGTCCGGTGCGGACCTGATCCAGATTCCGTGGTGCGATGCGCACGAGTGCGACGGCTCCCTGGGGGCTCATGACGCTTGAAACGGACTTGAAGAGACTCTCTGCTGTCTTGTATGTCCTGGCGCCTTTTGACTGCCAGTAGCGGAAAAGTCTTTCTTCCCGCGGCGAGGATCCGAAGCTCTCCGACACGACCACGGCTTCTATCTCGCAGTCTTCTTTTGCGACCTCTTCAAGAACCCTGATTCCCTCTGCGGCCACCAGTTCAGGCTCACCCCGTGAGCCCGAACTGACCCGCCGAATCTTCTTCAGGAGGGGATTGTCTCTGCTGGTCAGCCGGTGGACGGTCATCGGCCTATTCCGGGCAGACTGATTCTGCGCGACCCTGCAATACGCTTCCGAACACGACACGCTCGACGGGGAAGTTACCGTTGCGCATGATGCAACGGGCGAGATCTCTGGCGGCTTTGTCCTGTGCCGGGCCGTCCACCTTATTGATGAACGGAATAATGGTGACGTGGGGTGTCCAGTTTTTGCAGACACCATCCTTGTGCATCAGGACGCGCGCGGCCACTTCCGGCGTTATGCGCTCGCCCGCCTTGAGCGAAAATTGCTCGGCAAGAATCTGAAAACGGAACACGACCTCCGGTCCCAGCGGCTGATAGAGGCAATCGAGCCCGATGACCGGGACGAGGTATTCGGCTTTTTCCATCAGGACGGGTTCCCCCTCCCTAGGTATCTTGAGGGAGAAACTTGCAGCGCCATCGGCTTCATTCAACAACATGAGAAACAGGTCGCGCTGAAGATCGCTGTCGAAGTCGGGCGGAACGCCGCGCAGCAGATTGGGACTTAGGAAATGTCTCGTGGCTACGAGTTTGTAGGCGCGGTTGGGGCAGTCACGACTGACCCGTTCGATAAGCGTTTTGAGAAGGGCGGTATTGTCGCTCGAGATAACCACCAGTCCTTCGGCCGGATCGGGCGGGTGAATCCTCGTGGTGGTTGTGCACAGGACCGGCCCCCTGAGGGAATACTCTTCCATGAGCTTATGGATCAGGCTGGTCTTACCACCGCCGCCTACGAAATTTACGAGTGTATGGTCGCGAAATCCAAACTGTTCTGAGAACAAATCAAACTCCTCGTTTCTGGGAGAATTCGGTCCTATTCGGCCCGGCGCCGCCGCTGCGCGCGAAATTCCACAATTTCCGTACAATATACGGGCTCTTCTCCTGAGATTCAAAGTATGTTCGTATCATGAGTTCCGCGACAAGTTCCATCAGGAACCGGATCACCTCGCACGTCCTCTCCCGAAGGAAGCGATATTGCTCAATTCGTTATGCACCGGCACCTTGTCTTTCATTGAAATTTCGGTTTCCATCTCAGCCAGCTGCTGCATGTCGGTTCGGTTCCTGAAGAGAACGTAGACTATTCCTCCCGGGAGCGAAGACAGGATAATCACGAGTGAAGAAAGCAAGCCAAGCGCGACGCATGATTCCTTGGCAAGTCCTATGCCGCCGAAGAGGCTCATGAATGCGTACTCTCTCAATCCCATCCCGTTGAGGCTTATCGGGATCATTGATATCAGGGTTATGACCGGGACGAACACGAGAAAGTATGTGGGAGAAACATCGAGCCGCAGCCCCAGGGCAATGATCCAGGTAACCGAAATCACCAGTATCTGGTTTACAAAAGAGATCGCAAGCGAACCGATGAGCACGGATTTGTGCTTCCCCATGATCTGGAACGCGCCCGATATCAGGTCGACCTTTGAAGCGATCCTGTCAAGACGGAACCGGCGCAGTGCTCCTACGAGCAGGCCATGGAAATAGGGGGAGAAAATCCCGATGTTGCCGGCGACGAATGCGGCGAAAGCGCTCCAGACTATCAGGTGCACCGGTATTCCCGGTACTGAAACCGGGTACAGCAGCAGGGCGGCGCAGGCAATGACCATCATGGCCAGCATCCCGGCATCGCGGTCGAGGAATGTCGCGGCAAAACTCTGTGCGTAATTCTTCGACGGCTTTCCGGCGTAGTAGATCTTGACCACGTCGCCGCCGACGACCGTAGGGAACGTCAGGTTGAAGAAGAGCCCGATGCAGTAGATTCCGAAGAGGCTGCCGACGGAAAGGGCCGGCATCAGCGGGCGGATGAGCATGCGCCAGCGATAGATACAGATAAGATGTCCTACCCAGAGGACGACAAATCCTGCGGCGATGAGATCGATACGCGCATTGCGCAGCGTTGTGCCGAACTGCTGAAAATCTATCTGGCGGAACAGATAAATAAATAGGAATGTAGTTATGGCCAGTTTAACCAGCGTGAATAGTTTCGCTTTCATAATATCGGCCTGTCCCCGCTGCGGTTCTTCTCAGAGAAGGGACGGTTGGAAATCAGGATCAACTCCTCTCCAGGTGAATAGCC
Source organism: Acidobacteriota bacterium (assembly GCA_012719355.1). Classification (GTDB taxonomy): domain Bacteria; phylum Acidobacteriota; class UBA6911; order UBA6911; family UBA6911; genus UBA6911. The sequence continues at coordinate 21,290 of JAAYAM010000203.1, read as the reverse complement.
CGCGTTGAGCAGCGTGCTCAGCCGAACTGAAAAGCGCGCGCGACGGGCCAGGACATACGTTTTCAGATTCTGCCGTTCGGCGAAAAAAGCGTAATCATTCCTGTTCAGGATACAGAAAACGGGCTGCTGCGACTCCAATCTCTGCAGCATCTGCTCGTAACCGGCCTCTTCGAAAATCGGCCGGCGCAGGTAAAACACCATGCTTGGCACCGCGGTCCGGAAAAAACCTGCCTGGGCGTTTCCGTCCGACTGGCCGTCTATTATCCTGCAGAACTCTTTTACAGGTCGGAAAGGTTCAAGCGCCGGCAGGTAGAAGGTTGAACAAACCAGAAAGATGAACCACAGCGTACCGGCAAAAACCGCGAAACTCTCCACGTGCTTCCTCCGGACAACGGTCCACCAAAGAAGCGCAAATCCTGCTGCCAGAAAAATCGACGGGCCATAGTGTAGCACGGGAGCGAGGTGGGGCATCAAAGTCTTGAGTGCGAACGGAATGAGGATAGCCATCCCCGGTAAGAGAGCGGCGAACGAAACATATATTCCGGTGAACCAGCGGTTGCGGGAGTGTTGATCCTGCGGCAGCAGAAAACGGTCGAGCACACCGGCGAGAATGACTGCCGCCGCGGGATAGAGCGGTGCGATGTAGTACTCCTGCTTGTTCTTCGAGAGTGAAAACAACAGAAACGTCACGGCGCACCAGACGAGCGGCAGTCCGAACGAAAGGCTCCTCAGGGGCTCTTCCGTCTTTCTGCGCCTCCAGAGAAACAGCAAAGCGGCAAGCACTAAAAGCGACCACGGGAAAAAATCGACGGCATAGACGGAAACGTAATAGAGAGGTCCGCGCGCAGGCCCGAAGGTTTCTGCGGCAAAGCGGCCGAGGTTATCCTTGAGGAAAAACGGCGCGATATATGTCCAGCCGTGGGCGCGGTAGATCAGTATGTACCACGGGAGCACTATGGCTGAGAATATGACCGCTCCCATCAGCAGATGAGATCCGCCGATTCTGAATCTCCGCGACCACAGCGCCCAGAGGACATATGCGGCCGCCGGGATGCAAAGTGCCACGGGGCCCTTGGTGAGAAATCCCAGGCTCAGAAAGACGCAGGCGAAGGCCCAGCTCCGTTTGTCGTTTCTCAGTAGTGCTCTGACGAGAAAATAGAGAGCCCCGGTCAGGAAGAAAAGCAGCAGGATGTCGATGGGAAGGCGCCTGGCCAGGATGAAGACACGGGCGGTAGTGGCGGTTACGATGCCCGCGATAAGTGCAGCCCGCGGGCTGAAGAGCAGCCGGGCGAGAGCGTACGAGAACAGAATCACCCCGATGGCGGCCAGTGCACTTGGAAGCCTCACGGCGAACTCACTGACACCGAATAGTTTGTAGGAAAGCAGTACCGCCCAGTAGGTCAGAGGAGGTTTCTGGGCGCGCGGCTGGAAATTGAAATGAGGCGCGAGATAGTCTCCGGAAACCAGCATTTCCCGCGGCGTTTCGGCGTAAAAGGCCTCGTTGGCATCCCAGATCGATGATTTTCCGAGATTGATCGCGTATGGCAAAGAGATCAGGACAAGTATGATCGCGTGAGCAAGAGGCGAACGGAAACCCATAGTAGCGGACCCTAGAAAAGCGATTTCTGTATTTCGTCGAGTACCTCTTCGGCCGGCCTTCTGCGGGCCCGGCCGGCGAGGTCGATTTCCTTCCGTTCCAACCGTTCCAGTATGGAGTTGGCCCGCTGCAGTACTTCCCGTGGCATTCCGGCAAGTCTGGCAACTTCGATCCCGTAGCTCTTGTCCGCCACCCCAGGCTGCACCCGTTTCAGGAACACGATCTCCTTGCCCGCCTCCTGAATCGCCATGCAGTAGTTTTTCACGCCCGCATGCACTTCCGACATTCTGGTCAGCTCGTGATAGTGAGTCGCAAACAGGGTCTTGGCGCGGTGCACCGGATTCCGGACAAGGTATTCAGCGATGGCCCACGCCAGCGAAAGCCCGTCGAAAGTGGCGGTGCCGCGTCCTACTTCGTCAAGGAGGATGAGACTCCTGTTTGTCGCGGTGTTCAGGATGTTGGCAGTTTCGATCATCTCGACCATGAACGTCGACCGTCCCCGGGCGAGATTATCGGAGGCGCCCACACGCGTGTAGATGCGGTCCACGCAGCAGAGCCGCGCCTCCTGTGCAGGAACGAATGAGCCTATCTGGGCAAGAATGAGAATAAGGGCGGTCTGCCGGAGATATGTGGACTTGCCGCCCATGTTGGGTCCCGTCAGGATAATCAGCTGGTCGGAGGTTGAGTTGAGATAGAGATCGTTTGGAATGAACGGACGGCACTGCTGTTCGACGACCGGGTGCCTTCCCTGTCTGATGTAGATCTCATCGCCGCCGGTAAGCACTGGGCGGACGTAATCATTCTTGGACGCCACTTCTGCCAGTGCGGCGTACACGTCCAGCTCTCCCAGAAGCCGGGCAGTCTTCTGCACTCTCGCGCCATGCGCCGCGACCGCTTTTCTTACAGCGGCGAAGATCTCCTTTTCCAGAACCGCGATTTTTTCTTCCGCTCCCAGAACCTTTTCTTCAAACTGCTGCAGTTCTTCCGTCACGAAGCGTTCACAGTTGACGAGCGTCTGCTTGCGTATATAGTTCGACGGTACGAGCGACAAATTAGACTTGGTGACCTCGATGAAGTATCCGAAGACCTGGTTGAACTTGACCTTTAGAGACGAAATCCCCGTCTTCTGGCGCTCGGCCGCTTCAAGGGAAGCGATATACCCTTTGCCCATCTGCCTGATCGAACGGAGTTCGTCCAGTTCAGCGGAGTAACCTGATCTTATGATCCCGGGATCGTTCGCCGATACGGGCGGATCGTCGGCTATGGAGTTGTCTATCAGCGTCACGATATCGGACATGTCGTCGAGTTCTTCGCATATCTCGGCAATACGCGCGGCGGAGAATTCCGGAAGAACGGCGCGGATCAAGGGGACGACCCGCAGCGAGTCGCGCAACGCAAGAAGCTCTCGCGGTCCGGCGACGCCCAGCATTACGCGGCTGATGAGCCTTTCCATATCGTGAACTTCGTTCAGGTTTCTTGAAAGGCGCCCATGTGCCTGGACACCCGATGTGAGCGCCTCAATCGCATCCTGGCGGCGCTCGAGTCGGGCGACGTCAAGAAGGGGGAGGAGCAGCCACGATTTCAGCAGTCTCGCCCCCATGCCCGTTCGCGTCATGTCGAGAAACGACAGAAGCGAGCCCTTCCTCGAGCCGTCGAGCGTCTGGACCAGCTCGAGGTTCGTGACGGTTGAGGCATCAAGCTTCAGGAAATCGGAGGATTCAAAAAACCTGAGAGTGGCCACTTTCCCGAGTGCAGCCAGTTGCGAGTCCCGCAGATAGTGAATCAATGCGCCGGCGGCGGAGAGCGAAAACGATTTGCCTGCGGCGCCGAAACCGTCGAGGCTGGCGACGCCGAAATGCTCGAGAAGGAGGCGCTGGGCGTAATCGGAGCTGAAGGCCCAGTCGTCCAGCGCGCTGCTGACCCACGCGTCGGACCATTCATTAAGCAGTCTTTCGCGCAGTTCGTCGCTCGAATGCTCCGGAAAAACGATTTCTTTCGGAGTGAAGCGGGTCAATTCATCGAGCGCCTTCGGCCATGCATCGTCGCCCAGGAATTCAGTCGCGAGGAAATCCGCCGTCGACAGATCCATGAATGCCAGTCCGATCCCCTCTGGGGTGACGTAAAGACTCCCGAGGAAATTATGGTCCTTCGGCTCAAGGAGCATCTCGTCGACAACCGTTCCGGGCGTCAGGACTCTGGTAACCTCGCGGTGCACCAGTTTCCTGGCAGTCTTGGGATCCTCAACCTGTTCGCAGATTGCTATCTTGTATCCCTTCTTCATGAGCCGGGCGATGTAGCCGTCTACGGAATGATAGGGGACGCCGCACATCGGGACCGGAACTCCCCCTTTGTCCTTGTTCCTCGACGTCAGGGTGATCTCCAGTTCCCTCGACGCGACGACGGCGTCTTCATAGAACATCTCGTAGAAGTCCCCAAGGCGGAAGAAGACGAGTTTGCCTGGGAAACGTCTCTTGACCTCATGGTATTGCCTCATCATGGGTGTGAGATCTTCCATCGGGGCTCTTTCTACCAGTTGCGGGCGGTACGGCACGCCGCAATGCGGGAGTATTCGCACAAATCCTTGAGTGTAAAGAGGCTGCAGTATATAATCCACTTCCTTCTATTGTCAATCATGATGCCCTTGAGAGTAACCACAAAGGTTCTATCCTTCGACACATCCTCCGCCCACGGCAGTATCGCGCTGCTGGAAGGGGAGGAGGTGCGCGCCGAACTGCGCGTGCACACGTCCGCCACACACTCGACTCTCCTGCTGAATTCCGTCGACTTCCTTTTGAAGCGGTTGAACTGGAAGCTCGAGGATCTGTGTCTTGTCGCGGTCGGGACGGGGCCGGGTTCTTTCACCGGCATCAGGATCGGAATTGCAACTGCGCTTGGATTCTCCGAATCGTTGTCAATACCCTATGCGGGCCTTTCGGGACTGGATGCGCTCGCTTTTCAGGCGCGCTGTCTCGATGGGCGGATCGGCGCGATTCTGGATGCGCACCGCTCACAGGCCTACTATGGCGAATACGAGAGCCGGGGCGGTAAAGTGCGGCGCGTCGGGGCATATTCACTATTTAACCTTTCGGACCTTGAACGTCACATCTGCGACAGGCATTTATATATTGTCGGGGATACCGGTAAATGCCTTCCAGGGAAGGCATCAGGCTGGCCGCGCACCATTGCGGTCGATCCATTTCTCGCCGCGGCGATCGGGCGAATGGCTGTCTCCAGGAGGAGGGTATGGCGTCCGGCCGGTTCCATTATGACCGAGCCGACGTACATACGGCCCCCTGATGCGGTGAAGAACAGAGACAGGAAGCGTGGATGATATCGAATTGCTATTTTGCGCGGTTGACGGTGAAAGATGTCCCGGCATTACAGCCTCTGGAAGATCAGGTGAAACTCGCATTCTGGGGCAAGGAAAACTACCGTCGCTTCCTGGAGGAATATCCTGATTACTTCGGATGCAAGGCGGTCCTGACGACCGATTCGGGGAAGGAAACGCTCATCGGCTTCTTCCTGGCGCGTGCAATCTGCGAAAATCTGGAGATTCTCAAACTCGGGGTTTTTCCGGGATACCAGCGCCAGGGCATCGGGACCGCACTGATGCAGAATGCCTTTGCTGAAGGGATACAGCGCGGTTGCAGCAGGTGCTTCCTGGAGGTGAGGAAATCGAATCAGACCGCCATCCAGTTTTATTACAGCCACAATTTCCGAATCGCCGGCACCAGGCTGAACTATTACACCGATCCGGTGGAGGACGCCTGGATAATGGAACGGCCTCTGTGACATTGAGTCGCACCACCAATCTGCCGGCAGGGAAAATCTGAACTCGAGGAAAGGAGTCGGGCAGAATCATGAAAGACCAGAAAGATGCCCCAAATGCAAACACGATCACTCCTGAGACGCGGTCCGGATGGCCGTCCTACACGATGGTCGAAGACCGCATGAAGAAAATTTACTTCGAGTTCTACCAGGAGACGTACAAGAAATCCAAGATCGACCGCAAGACGAAAGAACTCATCGCCATTGCCGCATCCCTGGGATTCAAGTGCCAGGGATGCCTCAACGGGCACATCAGGAAGGCCAAGAAGTTCGGTGCCACTCCGGAAGAGATCAGCGAAGCGATTGTGATCGCGATGGGCGTTGCAGCCGCTTCGGTGGTCGATCTGACGGACATCGCGGCTGAACGCCTGCAGATCAAGCACTTTGAATAAGCGTGGCATGTCGCGCGACGGAGAACAATCGAGGGTTATCGTCTCTCTCTTCCTGATACTGTTTGTCGGTGTGGCAGACAACCAGGTGGTGAGTCCGCTTCTGCCTGCCATCAGAGCCGACTTCGGGAAATCACCATCAGAAGCCGGGCTGCTTTTTACCGGCTACTCGGTTTGTGCCGGGCTGTTTGTCCTGCTTTGGGGCCCGCTGTCCGATGCATTCGGACGCAAGCAGGGCCTGTTGAACGGTCTCGTGCTCTTTCTGGCGGGATCATCGGTCTCGTTTCTGGCCGGTAGTTACCCTGCGCTTATGACGGGCAGGATGGTTACCGGCATTGGCGCGGGCATGCTCAGCCTTAACGCGATTGCGTACGCCGCCGACTACTTTCCCTACGCAAAGCGCGGCTGGGCCATGGGTTCAATCTTCTCGTCGTACTTCGCCGCGCTGATCTTCGGCGTGCCGCTCGGTTCATGGTTAGGGGAACGTTTCGGATGGAACAGCGTATTCGGGGCTATGGGGGGTGCATCTCTGCTGCTGACAGTCGGCGCCGGTTTGATGCTGCCCCTCCTGCCGTCAAAAAGAGCGGCCGGTGGGGAGACAACATTTTCCGAATACCTGAGGCGTTATGGATCTTTTGTGAAGGAGCGGACTTCGCTGAGTGCGCTCGCAGGCTCGTTCTTCGCCTCCGCCGCAACCACGGGCTTTCTCGCGTTCCTCGGCGTTTGGCTGCACGATTCCTTCGGCATTTCCGGGAGCAGTATCGGACTCGTGTTTCTGATCTCGGGAGGGGCTGCGCTGCTGGCATCGCCGCTTGCCGGCTCGGTCGCCGACAGGATAGGGAAGCGGTTTCAGTTCATAGCAAGCAGTGTTGCTCTCATGCTGTTGTTGCTAACCCTTCCTTTGATGTCCTGGGGATCGGCGCTTTTCGTTGTTTTCGGACTGATCAGCCTCGCGGCCGCATTCAGGCAGGGCCCTCTGGAGGCAATGCTGAGCGAAATCGTTCCGTCCGGCGAGCGCGGGAGTTTCGTGGCTCTGAAGAATTCGCTCTCGCAGCTCGGAATCGGGCTTGCCGCCATGGTTTCCGGCCTTCTTTTTGAGATGCACGGATACGGTGCCGTTTGTCTTCTGGGTGCTGTTCTGAGCCTTCTGGCGGGGGTTTCGATGCTGTTTACGTCCAGACACAGGAATCTTTGATGAAGATTTCGCTTTCGGGAATGCGAAAACGCTTTGGTAGAAGTTCTTGTTTGACTACAATAAGCAAGCCATATTAAACATACCCGTACTCGCATCTTCGGCAGGGTTGATACGGAGTGAGTCCCGGTGGCAGGGACTTTGAGTATGACGAAACTGTCAGTTCTCCTGAAGGAGGTAAAGGACTTGCGAATTGCTAAGTGTATGACGCTGATAATCGGCATCGCGCTGGTTGCTGCCGGTTGCGGCGGGGGAGAAAGAAGAATCCCCAGCGCCGCCGAAAGCATGGAGAAAAACAAATTCGTGCGGATCGCTACAGATGCGGTCAACGCGCCTTTTGAATTCGGTTCCGGTACCGGGGTGCAGGGCTTTGACGTCGATATCGGGAATGAGATAGCCAAAGATCTGGGAATCGAAGTGAAGTGGGTCAAGATCACTGGCTACGAGAGGCTTTTTGAAACATTGAGAAACGGCGAGGCTGAGATTATCATATCAGCGATCGCGATCGATCCCGGCAAGGGAGATGAATTCGCTTTTTCCGATCCTTACTACGAAACCGGAGACATCATCTACACGCGGGCTGAAGACTTCGGAATAAAGGACCTTGCCAGCCTTTCCGGCAAGAGAGTCGGAGTGGGTACGGGCCGCACGGCAGATGCATTTATGGCCGGCCAGACGACTGCGAGCGGGGTAACCATTACGAAGAAAGCTAGCCTTGACGACGCGCTCGGCGCTCTGAACCGCGGCGAACTGGATGCGGTGGTCGGAGATGAAACCATCCTCAAGTACAGCGGGTTCAAGAGCTTCATAAGCACGAGGCCTGTTCCGGATGTCTGGGTCAACAGGTATCAGTACGGCGCCGTTGTCAGAAAAGGCGAAACGGATCTTCTGAACAAGATCAATCAGACGATCGGCCGGATGAAGAGTTCCGGTGAACTGGACAAGCTCAGGGAGAAATGGTTCGAGCAGGTGATCAAGGACGCGCAGAAGCAGCGCGAGGAAGACCTGAAAATGGAGGAGCTCAAGAAGGCTCCGAAGACGATCAACGTGACGATCAATAAGATCGGCGGCACCTGGAAGATGGATCGTCTTGACGGTTTCGTTCTCAGGCTGGAGGGTCCGGCCGGCAGATACGAGTCCGACTACGTTCTCACCAGCGGGAATCAGGGGCGCTGCAAGTTCAAGAGCCCGGTTCCTCCAGGCGATTACAAGATCGATATGAGCCCGTTCCTGAAGGTGGTGCAGGACGTCCCGGTTCCGTCGCTCCCCAAGAGTACGCTTGCGATGGAAATGAACATTTCCACGACCGGTATCGTAATCACCTTCAAGTGAAGCTCGAAACCTGGTGAACGAAAGGAATCCTTCCCGGAGCCGATGACGGCTCCGGGAAGGATTTTGACTGTATGAAACACCGCGTAAGACTCGTCGTTCTGGCCGCCCTCCTTTCAAGCAGCGTGACCATGCTGGCGCTGCGCTGGGAACTCGTGCCGGGATTCAGTCAGAAGGAGACTTCTCTTCCGCCTGCGCTGGCAGCTTCCGCCGGGCAGCCGGTGTTGAGCAGCGACGAGGAAATCAACACCAGGGTGTACGAACAGGTCAGTCCGGGCGTGGTGAATATCACCCCGACTGTGGTCGGCTACGATTTCTGGTTTCAGCCGGTTGCAACCGAAGGAGGGACGGGCAGCGGCTGCGTACTCGACAAGGACGGACACATACTCACGAATTACCATGTGGTGCAGTCTGCCGAGAGTCTCGAGGTATCACTCCCTGACCGCACCAAGTACAGTGCGGAAATTGTGGGAATCGACCCTCAGAATGATCTCGCGGTAATCCGCCTGGTGAATGCGCCTCCGTCGCGGCTCCGCCCGATCACCCTTGCCGATTCAGACAACCTTAAGGTCGGACAGAAAGTGCTGGCAATCGGCAATCCGCTCGGTCTTCAGAACACCCTCACGGTCGGGATTATAAGTTCTCTCGGGAGACGCATCAAAACGGAAGCCGGAGATCTGGTGGACAATGTCATCCAGACCGACGCTGCGATCAATCCCGGCAATTCCGGCGGGCCTCTGCTGAATACGGCCGGTGAAATGATCGGGATCAACAGTTCTATATTCACGATCGGCGGAGGGAACATCGGGATAGGTTTTGCCATCCCGGCAAACACCGTGCGTCGCGTCGCCACGGAACTGATCAAAGAGGGTCGCGTCAACCGCCCATGGTTCGGAGTTGAAGGGTACACGCTCGATGAAGATCTTGCTGCCGCGCTCGATCTCCCGGTTGACAGCGGGATACTTGTCTACCGCGTCTATCGAGGGAGTTCCGCCGACAGGGCGGGCATCCAGGGTGCTACCAGAATGATGATCCGGTTTAACCATCGAGTCTATCTGGGCGGGGACATCATCACTGAAATCGACGGCAAGAGCGTGGCATCCCTCGATGAACTGCGTCTTCTGCTGGAATCGAAGCGTCCAGGGGAAAGCGTCAAAGCCACCCTCTATCGGGGCGGGTCCAAAATCGAAAAAACGGTACCGTTGGTTGAAGCGCCGCGTGCCGGTTCCCGGCGCCGCGTTCCCGCTTTTTGACGTCAGACGCTGCTGATAGCTCGCACCTTTCACTGAAAATGTGCTAATCTCCTTCTTCCATGAAAGCGCAATTTTCACCTCCGGAACTGTGTCCGAACTGTGGCGGGTCGGGATGGGAACCTGCCGACGGCATGGGTGTGCGCCGCTGCCACTGCATGGAGAGGCTGCGAATTCAGCGTCTCCTTGCCGAGGCGCGCATTCCGAAAAGGTACGAACATTGCGACCAGGCATCATACCTTCCCAACAACGAATCCCAAAAGAGGGCGAAACTGTACGTACAGCGCTTCGTGGAGAAGTATCCGAATATCGACGTTGGGCTTCTCTTCCTGGGTAACTGCGGGGTTGGGAAGACGCATCTTGCTGTGGCGCTTCTCAAACAGGTTATCGAAGAGAAAGGAGATGGCGGGATCTTTTACGATTTCCGGGATCTTCTGCGGGAGATCCAGTCGAGCTGGAATTCGGTAGCCCAGACCTCAGAGCTTGATGTCCTGCGTCCGGTGCTCGAAGCGAAGATACTCGTACTGGACGAACTTGGCGCGAATAAACCCACGGAGTGGGTCCGCGATACGATTGCTCACATCATCAACTGCCGCTACAACGAAAAGAAACTGACGATCTTTACTTCGAATTACCTCGATACGGCGTCCAAACCCGGGGAGGAAACCCTGTCAGACCGCATTGGGGTCAGGCTGCGCTCCAGGCTGTACGAGATGTGCAGGGAAGTGGAAATTCAGGGACTCGACTTCCGCAGGGAAGTGAAGAAGGCCAGATATCATTTCTGATGCGCCATCAGACGACGTGTATGACCGGAGACGTGCGGTCCACGACTTCTCCCACCTGCATCGCATGACAGCCGGACCTTTCCAGAAGTGCTCTGGCTTCGCCGGCTGCTTCGCGGTCGAGAGCGATGAGGAGCCCTCCCGAGGTCTGCGGGTCGAAGAGCAGGTGCTGCATCTCCTGAGAGACTCCGGGCGCAAAGGATACACAGCCGCCGACGAATTCGCGGTTTTTCTTCAGGCCTCCCGCTATGAAACCGCCGCGGGTGCATTCAATCGCCCCGTCTATAAGCCGTATCGCGGTGCTGTCTATCCTGATGCCGGCACAGCTGCCGTTTGCCATTTCGAGCGCGTGCCCGAGAAAGCCGAACCCGGTGATATCGGTTACGGAGTGAACGGCGTGTTTCACCGCTTCGAGTGAAGCGGCCGCATCCCTGTTCAAAGTCGTCATGCTCTGAACCGCGGCATCGATCCAGCGCGGTTCCGCCTTGCCCGCACGTATCGCGGTGGCGATAACACCGGTGCCGAGAGGCTTGGTCAGTATCAGAAGGTCGCCGGGCTGGGCTCCGGCATTCGTCCAGACGTGTTTCGGATCTATGGTACCGGTTACAGCGTACCCGAACTTCACTTCGGAGTCGCGCACCATGTGCCCGCCGACGATCGTGCACCGCGCCTCGGTCATCTTGTCGATACCGCCGGCGAGAATGTCGCGCAGGGCGGTAAGATCACCGGATTCCGGATAGCATACGATCGCGAGAGCGGTCATCGGCCGTCCGCCCATAGCGTATACATCCGAAAGGGAATTGGCTGCGGCAATCTGGCCGAATTGATACGGATCATCTATGATCGGAGTGAAGAAGTCCGTTGTCTGGACCAAAGCCAGTTTCTCTTCAACCAGATACACTCCGGCGTCATCCTTGTTGGCATAGCCCACAAGGAGACGCGGATCATTCTGTCTGGGGAGGCTTGACAGCACCTGGTCCAGCACCGCCGGACTCATCTTGCTTGCTCAACCGGACGCGCTGCTGAGCTCGGTCAGGCGTTTGGTCTTTTCTTCAATACTCACTTCTTCCATCCACTGATGATAATTATAGCGCGCCGGCTAGAAAGGGATGTCGCTGTCGGTTATCCCGGCAGCACCAAAGGAAGACTCAGGTTCGGCAGTGCCCCGGCTGACCGGTTCCATCGGGTGGACGTTGTTTTCCGTGTCTTGCGGACGGCTTCCAAGCAGAACCATCTGGCTGGCAATGATCTCAGTCGTCCGGCGCTTGTTGCCGTCCCTGTCGGTCCAGTCCCGGCTTCTGATCCGCCCTTCGATGTACACCTGCCTTCCTTTTGCCAGATAACGCTTGCTGAGATCCGCCAGCCGGCTCCAGGCCACGATGTTATGCCACTCGGTTACTTCCTGCCTGGTCCCGTTCTTATCGGTCCAGTTCTCGCTTGTGGCGAGACTGAAGCTGGCCACCGGCGTACCGTCAGGCGTGTAACGAAGCTCAGGATCCTTCCCCAATCTTCCAATCAGCAAGACCTTGTTGAGAGAACTCATTTGTTTTTTCCTTTTTCAGATGCCCGGACTAGCGTACCTTGCGTCGCGTGGTTTTCGATTTTGGAGCGGTCACTCCCAGTTTCTTCAGTTCAGCCCTTGCCAGGTCGGCTTCCGGGACCGTCGGATAACGCGTAATTATGTCTTTGAAGTCCGCAATGGCGTTGTCGCTCTCCTGCATGGCCAATTCCGCTACGGCGCGCTTGTAAAGAGCGCTGGCCACCCTGTCAGAGTCAGGATAGTTGGTGATCGTCCGGGTGAATGCCGAAATCGCCTCCTGCAGTCTGTTCTGGCTGTAGTATGCTACGCCGATATTGTACTGGGCGGCGGCCGCGTTCGGCGCATCGGGAAAGTCGTTGAGATAGCTTGTGAATCCCTGAATGGCCAAGTCGAAATTTTCCTGTATCAAGTCAGTGTTGGCCTGATTGTAGATTGTCTCAGGCGAAAGACCCGACCCGGAAAGACCGCCCTGGGTGATGGGCCGGGCCTGCATTTTCAGCTCCGAAAGCTGTTGCGCCAAAGCTGAGATTCTTGTGCCGGTGTCGTCGATCTTTGCCGACAGAGCCCGGATTTCATCGAGAAGCGCGCTTTCGTTGGATCGCGCATCTGCCACCTGGTTCTCCAGGCTGCTGACGACTTTTTCGAGAACCAGATTGGAGCCGGCGATCTGATCATTCAGCTGAGCTACCAGGCTCCTCAGCCCGTCGGTCTTTTCGCTGAAGTTCTTCTCGAGCTCACGAATCTGTGTCTGCAGGGCATGAACGTCGCTCTGCAGCCTGATCAGTTCTTCTTTTGTGCCTGCCTGCGCCGGCAGTACTGACGCGATGGCCGTAAGCAGACAAAACACGATCATTTGCTTCATGGTTCTCTCCTATCGGGGTACTCGGCGCATTATTTCACATGCCTGTAAGGGGTTCAACCGGAGAGCGGTACCCCAGACTTCTGTTAGCGCATGGTCATATGGGCGCGCCGGTTCAGCTGCCAGCACTCCTCGTCCTGGACCTCGCAGAAGGGCCGTTCCTCCCCGTATGAGACTGTGTCTATTCTGCTGGCCTCTATCCCCTGGCCGATCAGGAAATCCCTGGCTGCGTTGGCGCGCTGGTCGCCGAGAGCCAGATTGTATTTCTCTGAACCGCGATCGTCGCAATGTCCCTCGATCAGGATCCGGATTCCGGGGCGTTCCTTCAGAGCCCGGGCGTTTTCCATCAGGGTCACGCGCGCGTCCTCACGAATCGTGTACTGATCATAGTCAAAGAAGATGTCTTTGATGTTGGACGTAAAGAATTCAGAGTCACTGATCGCCGGAAGCGGCGGAGGCGTCACCGAAGGCGGCGCCGTGACGGTCACCCTGGCTTCAGCCACGGCATCCCCACCCGGGCCGCTTGCGCGTGCCATGTATGTTGTCGAAACAGAGGGGCTGACCTCGCGGCTCCCTGAAGGCTCAACGGTTCCCAGCCCGTTATCGATGGTCACGCCGGTTGCATTTGTGGAAGTCCATGAAAGACGGGACGATTCCCCCTTTTCGATCGCAGCCGGAGTTGCAGTAAGCGAGATAGTCGGAGCGGCCGGCGGAGGAGCTTCCGGCCGGCGAGTCTCAACCGCGGCAGGCGGCGGCGTCGGCTGCACCTTCTTCTTGCAGGCTGAAGCTGAAATGAGCAGAGCGATGATGACGGTTATCGCTGCAGAGAACAGGTAGGGTGATCTTCTCATTGCGGCATCTCCTTAGCTGACTATTTTCGTGTGTAGTTACAGCAGTGCTTGAGTATATAACACGCTTCTGAAACCTTAAACCAATTCGTTGTTAAATTTCTAATTTTCTGAAACCTGACGGAAGTAGCCGCTCCACGCCGGGCTGGTGTTGTTTCCCTGTCTGGTAATCATTCGCAGTTCCGTGCCGTCAAGCAGCATGATGTAAATCTGCCAGCTTCCTGTACGGTTGGACTGGAAGGCGATGTGACGTCCGTCGGGGGCCCAGGTCGGCACTTCGTTACTGCCTGCGCCCGAAGTCAGCTGCCGGATCTGGCCGCTGGCGGCCTCGGCGATGAAGATGTCGTATTTGCTGCTCCTGTACGGTTTCCAGTGAAAAGCAATCCATCTCCCGTCGGGCGACCAGGCCGGCGAGTCTGCATCTCCTCCTTCCTTGACAATCCGCCTGACATTGGAACCGTCGGCATCGCAGATGTAGATCTGATTATGCCCGGGCCTGGTTTCACGTCCCGAAGCAAATGCTATCTGGCGCCCCGAGGGAGACCATGTCGGGGCGAAATCGGCTGCCGGATGATTCGAGATATTGCGCCGCCCGCTGCCGTCGAGTTTCGACACGAAGAGATCCGAATCCCCCCTTGGGGTTCTCAGTGAAAATGCAATCTCGGTCCCGCTGGGTGATATTGCAGGAGTACTGGCGAAACTGTTAAACATCGGGAAGGCGACCCTTGATCCGTCAATGTAGGAGTAGACGTTTATCTCCGGCTTTCCTGTTCTGTAGCTGACAAACGAGAGCTTCGAGTTGTCGGGCGCCCAGCCGGGGAACAGGTTGATGGCGTTGTTGTGAGTAAAAGCCCGCGAATTGTATCCATCGTAATCCATGACGTGGATTTCTTTTGCGTTTCCTCTTCTTGAGGTGAAGGCGATCTTTGTCATTGCGACGCCTCTGGAAGCCCCGGCGGTGAGCCTGTAGACGATTTCATCGGCCCAGCGATGCGCCATCGAACGGATCTGGTCCTTCTCTCCCGAAATCCGCAGTCCAGGCATTGGGGTACGGGCTTTCATGTCGAAAAGCCGCAGCTCGGCCTTCAGGATCCCTCCGCTGATGTCCAGAGTACCTGCGGTCAGAAAGCTCACGGACCATGGAAGCGTCGCCCATGCCTCGTATCGGACATCTTCAGGTCTGACGATAGGTTCCGGCGGATAAAAGCTTTTGCCCGCCAGGGTGAAGAAACCGGAGAACGCCAGATCGTCCCACAGCACCTGGTTGAATACTCTGATGGCCTCGGAGAGTTCGCCTGATCTGGCGGCGTTGAGCGGCTGCACGTCGGCAACGGCCAATATTACTTCTTCCGAGGGAGTCGGCCTGATGGTTATCGGGGGAGGTTCTTCCTGCGTAAAGAGAGTGGTCGATGCCGCGCTGATGACCACGAGCAGGAGCGCGAATATCTTGATCTTGGCGGACATTGTTTTCCTTCACTGTATGACTATTGATTTGGTGGATAGACAAAATGAGCCATGAACCGTATCAACCTGCCCCTGAATTCAGGCGGCGGGGCGGACAGAGGATTTGAACTCCTGATGGCGCCTTCCGCCCTCAGATCGAGTACGGCATTGCCGGAGGATTTCTCCTTCTTGATGTTCCTGATGGTTCCGTCGGAAGCGATGTCGAAGCTGAAAATGACTTCGACCCGCACACCCTCCGGGGGACGGGTCCAGTTGCTGCTTATCCGGGCTTCGACAACCCGGGCATACCAGTGGTCGCCGAAGCCGCCGGTTCCACTGCCAATCGAGACCCCGATTCCTCCTCCGAATCCTCCGCCGCTTCCGCCGCCACGGCCTCCTGTCCCCCCTGAACCCGGCTCGGGAGCGGTGGGGATGACATTGGATGATGGCGGTTTGGGGGCAGGTTTGCTCGGAGCAGGCGCAGGCTTTTTCTTCCTGGGCTCTATTGTCTGCGGAATCGGGACAGCCTTCGACCGATCGACAGGAGGGGGCTCTTCCAGGAGCGCCGGCGGCTTTGGAACGACCGACGGCTTCACCATTCCGGTTCCGCCGGAAAGCTCGTCAATGACGCCCACGGTAGAGATGTCGCCGCCCATTCCTCCTCCGAGCCCGCTGCCTATCTGAACCACCTGCCTGGGGAAAAGGTAACCCCCGAAGAGCACCAGCATGACAGCTAGAATGTGAATTCCTATCGAGGCCAGGAAAGAACCGGCATACCTCTCCCTGATCAATGGAATGCGGAGTAAAGTTAAGCTGCTGCGGCTGTTCATGGCTGATTCGGAAGTTCTATCGTCGGGGTAAATCCTTGAACGGCTTGGTCACCAGCTTGATCTCGGTGAAGCCGGCTCCCCGTATCATGTCTATGACGGAGACGATAGAGTTCCATTTGACATCCTTATCCGATCTCAGGAAGATCGATTCCTTCGTGTTCCTGGTATCGTTTTTGAGCCGTTCCGGGATACTGGAAAAATGAATGGCATCAGAACCGTAATAAATGGATCCCTCCCGACTGATCGATATCACGATCGTTTCCTTGGGATTCACTTCCTTTACGTTCTTTGTTTCCGGGAGTTCCACATCTATGCCCGTCTGGAGCATGGGCGCCGTCACCATGAATATGATCAGCAGCACGAGCATGACGTCCACCAGCGGGGTCACGTTGATTTCGGAAAGGGAAGTGGCTGTTTTCCCCTGATTCGTTGTGAAGGCCATTCAGCTGAAACTCCGTTCCACGAGATTCAAAAATTCCGAGGAGAAGTCGTCCATTTCGGCAGCAATGTTTTTCATCCTGCTGACAAATTGATTGTATGCGATCACGGCCGGAATGGCGGCAAACAAACCCGCTGCGGTCGCTATCAATGCTTCTGCGATCCCCGGAGCCACAGCCTGGATCGAGGCGGTCCCTTCCTGGCTGAGTCCGGTAAAGGCGTTGATAATCCCTACGACCGTTCCCAGAAGTCCGATGAACGGGGTCACGGAAGCAGTAGTCGCCAGCCAACTCATGCTCTTTTCCAGGACCGACAATTCAGCAGTCGCCGCACGCTGGAGTGCACGCTGGATTCCGACTACATTCCGGTCGGAGAGCACCGGCCGCTCCGGATTATGCGATTTCGCCGCCTGCAGCTGGGTATTGAGTTCCTGGTAGCCGGCGCTGAAAATCCCTGCCAGAGGGGTGCCGTGATAAAGATCGCATGCTGAGCCGATCTCGCTCAGTCTCGGACTCTTGCGGAAGATGGTGAGGAAATCGTGGCTCTTCTGCGCCACCGCACGGAAGGTCATCCATTTGCGAAGTATTATGGTCCACGAGAGAAGCGAGAACAGGAGCAGCAAGAGCAGGATTATCAGCGCAAAACCGCTGGCATTGGCAAGATGGGAAAACACGCCTCCGAACGGGGCCGAAGGTGTCTCCTGAAGTAAAATCTGAACCGGTTCTATGATTGAATCCTCCTAAATCGGCTAAACATTAACAGCAGAAATAACCACAGGTTACCGGGCAAGTCAAGAAATGACTCAGCAGCGGGAAAAAAGAATTCGGATTGTGCGATCGATATCACGAAATCCGTTTCCAACCGCCCTGCACCAGGCGGATTTATGGTACACTCACGTGCGCGCAGCAGGTCTATCCATCCATAGCAGGAACCGACGATGCTTCGTCTGATAAGGATCCGGAATCTGGCTCTTATACGGGAACTGGAGATCGAATTCGGGAACGGACTGAACCTTCTTACCGGCGAGACCGGATCCGGGAAGTCCATCCTGGTCGATGCGCTCGGATTGCTTCTGGGAGCGCGGTCGTCCCAGGAGATGATACGGTCTGACTGCGGTACGGCCGTAATCGAAGGAGTATTCGAGATCGATCCCGGAGGTTCAGTCGCGGCGAAACTCGCCGAATGCGGATTTGAGTCCGACGACAATACCGTCCTGATCCGGCGCGAGATTTCGGCTTCGGGCCGCAACCGCGCCTACATCAACAGTAATCTTGCCAATGTGTCGCTGCTGAAGGCGGTCGGAGAAAGACTGGCCGACATTCACGGGCAGCAGGAACAGAGATCCCTTCTCGAACTTGCCACTCATCTCGAGTGGCTCGACCATTTCGGCGGAAATGAAGCGCTGCTGAAGAAGGTGCGGGACAGCTACAGAAGAGTCGCAGGAATCGCCTCGCAACTGCAATCTCTCGAGATGAACGAGCAGGAACGCCTTCGGCGGATCGATGTGCTTCAGTTCCAGATAGCGGAAATCCAGGGTGTGAACCCGAAGCCCGGTGAGAAGGAAGCACTTGAAGCCGAAAGGGATTTTCTCTCGAACCGGGAGAAGATCCTGAGCCTTGCCGGCGATATGTATGCCACGCTTTATGAGAGCGAGTCGTCGGTTCTTGCGGGCATCAACCGTATAGAACGGCTGCTTGATCAGCTCGAGGGATACGACAGTCAGTGGGGCACGCATCGGGAGGCGCTGCAGGACTGCCGCTATAAGCTGGAAGACGTGGCCTACGCGGCGCGCGATTACGCTTCGCGCACCGATTTCAATCCCGAGAGGCTCGAACAGGTCGAGCAGCGCCTCTTTGGGCTCGAGAAACTGACGCGGAAATACGGCGCCTCGAGCAACGACATCATTGAATACCAGGAGCGCTGCAGCAGGGAACTCGACGGACTCCTTTCGTATGCCCAATCATCGACCCGTCTGGCCGAAGAGTTAAAGCGGCAATTGAGCGTTTACAGTGAACTTGCGCATGAGCTTTCACAAAAACGCCATCGCGCCGCCGAGCGTCTCGTACAGGATATCCGTAAGGAGTTCGCGGCTCTTGCGATGGAGCGGATGCAGCTGCAGGTCGAGTTCAAACCCAACCGTGATGAGGGGGACGGGGAGAGGATCCCCGCTTTTTATGGACTCGATGGGATCGACCATGTAGAGTTCTTGATAGCCCCGAACAAAGGCGAAGAGATGAAACCTCTGGCAAAAATTGCTTCGGGGGGCGAGTTGTCACGTCTGATGCTGTCGATCAAATCGCTTTGCGGAGGCGAGGAAAAGGGCAGAACCCTGGTCTTTGACGAAGTCGATGCCGGGATTGGTGGACGGGCGGCCGAGGCGGTTGGGAAGAGGCTGAAGGACATCTCAACGGAGAACCAGGTTCTTTGCGTCACCCATTTGCCTCAGATCGCCGCTTTTGCCCTCCATCATTTCAATGTTCATAAGAAGGTAGTCGGCGGGCGCACCGAAACGGTGGTCAGGCGCCTGAATGATCAGGAACGGATACAGGAGCTGTCAAGGATGCTCGGCGGGGAGAACATCACGGCGGCAACGCGTGGTTTTGCCGAGGAACTGCTTGAGCATTCGGCTGAGTTGCACAACAAGGAAGTCAAATAACTGCATGTCCAAGAAATATCTTATCGAGACGTTCGGCTGCCAGATGAATGATCTGGACTCTGAAAAGATCGCCGGCAACCTGCAGCGCCACGGCATGGTGTCGGCAACGGACCCGTCGGAAGCCGACATCATCATACTGAACACCTGCAGTGTCAGGGAAAAAGCGGTGCAGAAGGTCTATGCCCGGTTGGGCGAGATCAAACGCCAGAAGAACATTCGTCAGGATCTCGTGGTTGGGGTCGTGGGGTGCATGGCCCAGCTCGAATCCGACTCGATTCTGAAGAAAGCCCCGTATGTGAATATCCTGGCGGGCCCGCAGAAGAGCCAGGTGATGACCGAACTGGTCGAGCGGACCATAAGGACGGGAGAGGTGGCCGTCGACCTGCGGATGGAAGAGGATCTGGAATCGGTCGAGACGTCTTATGTGATGCGGCAGAACCGCTGGCGTGCGAGCGTCATGATCAGCGAAGGATGCAGCCGGCGCTGTGCGTTCTGCGTGGTGCCGTCGACTCGCGGCAGGGAACGGGTGCGGCCGAGCGAGGCCATTATACGGGAGGCGGAGGAACTGGTTGCGAAGGGCTATGTCGAAATCGTTCTCCTGGGGCAGACGGTCAACTCCTACCGCGAGCGCACCGGTAACCGGATGAGCTTTCCGCAACTTCTCGAACGGCTCTCCAGGATCGAAGGGTTGAAGCGAATCCGCTTTACATCCCCCCATCCTGCAGATTTCACGGATGAGCTCCTCGAGGTGATGATCTCCCGCCCGCAGATCTGCAACCAGATCCATATGCCGGTTCAATCCGGTTCCACCAGAATTTTGCGGGCGATGCGGCGCGGTTACACGAGGGAGAGATACCTTGAGATTATTGACAGAATCAGGCAGGCGCCGCGCGAGGTCGCAATCTCCACTGACATCATCGTAGGATTTCCCGGAGAGACAGAGGCGGACTTTGAGGATACCCTGAGCCTTCTCGATGCGGTACAATTCGATAGCGCCTTCTCTTTCAAGTACTCGCCGCGGCCGAATACAGCTGCACTGAACCTTCCCGGCGAAGTACCGGAGGAAGAAAAGGGAAGGAGACTGGAAAAGCTGCAGGAGCGGCAGAAGCTGATCCAGTACAACAAGAATGCAGCTTATCTGGGCAGACGCTTGGAGGTGCTGGTCGACGACCGGGCCAGAAATCGTTTCGATCTTACCGGGCGGGCCAGCGATAACAGGATTGTGAATTTCGACGGACCTGAATCCCTTATGGGAAAGTTCATTCAGGTGGAAATCACCGGCTTCGGGCCGAACAGTCTGAAAGGAGTCTGGATTAACTCAGCAGCTGTGAAACAATAGGTAGTAAGAAGGGGCTGATTCCCCGGATTTTCACAACCTGGGCTGGGAGGGATCATGAAGGAAATAGAGTTTAAAATAAAAGGTCTGATGATGGACCCGCTCACCAATTCTCCGATTGTGGTGCTGCAGGAGGCCTCAAGCGACACTTTGCTTCCAATCTGGGTGGGGATTTTCGAGGCCAACGCGATAGCTCTTCAGATCGAAAAGGTGGACACGCCCCGTCCCATGACGCACGATCTCATCAAAGGGCTTCTGAACCATCTCGACGTCAAGGTCACCAAGATTGTGGTAACGGAACTGAAGGAGAATACCTTCTACGCCCTGATTTTTCTCAATGCGGGGGGGAAGACCATTACCGTTGACTCGCGTCCTTCCGATGCAATCGCGCTTGCACTGCGGACTGATTCACCCATTTTCGTTACGGAAGAGGTCCTGTCGAAATCGTCCAGTACCACCGGAACAACTTTGGGCGCGGAACGGAGTTCGCCCGAAGACATCAAGAAATGGCTGGAGAACCTCAACCCCGAGGATATGGGGAAGTACAAGATGTAGTCGAAAGGCTCTCAGGGGGCCACGGCTCGCCCGAGTGGCGGATCGTGGCCCCAGATTATTCCAGGCTGTAGTTGACATAAGATAACTTATCGGAAGTTATGCGAAGATCCGACCCGCCTCCCGCACCGCCTTTGTTTACACGCCCTTTGACCCTGTGCTAGTCTTCCAGCCGTCATGCGCAGAATCGATAAGCTCCTCTATCAGGCCGTAATCCCCCCATTCCTTATTGCTCTAATCGTCCTTACCTTCGTCGTCTCTATCCGGGAACTCGGCCTCCTCTCCGAACTCCTTATTACCCGCAACGCTTCACTCGCAACTGTCGGCTCAATCGCCGGGTCAATCCTCCCCAGAATCCTCATGTTCTCACTCCCGCTCTCCTACCTCATCGGAATCCTCATCGGATTGAGCGGACTTGCCG
>JAAYAM010000202.1 GCA_012719355.1 Acidobacteriota bacterium | reverse complement strand
TCGACGTGCTGTCGCCACTGATTCGCCTTTAGCGAACTCTGTCTTCCCATTTCTCCCTCCATTTGTCGGAGGGCATCATAAGACCACGCGGCGGTCAGCAACAGGTGGGGATTATTTGACGCTTACTCTGCATGTTCATCCACGTTTCATGAAGTTCGATGTGGTGATCTTCTGAAAGACCCAAGTTAGCGCACCCGAAGCACACCTTCTCGGTTACTCACCATACAAAGGAAATTCTCATGAAGCCGCGACGGTTGTTTTTGGCGATTCTCTGGCTGTGGATCCCTCTCTGTGCACATTCCCAGATCTCGACCGGTGTGATCGAAGGTGTCCTCCGGGATGCGACGGGTGCTGTGCTGCCGGGGACCACAGTCACGCTCAAGCACCTCGGTATCGGGATATCGCGTGTTTATCGTACATCTGATGAAGGTCTCTTCACCGCGGCATTGCTGCCGGTCGGGGCCTACGAACTGACCGCGCAGCTTCCAGGTTTCGCAACCGCAAGGGTGAACGGCATCACGGTGACTGTGGGTGAGGCCCGGCATGTGGAAGTAGTGATGAGGCCTTCCTCAATTTCGACCATCGTGGAAGTTCAGGACGACTTCTCCGTGAGCCCGGCACAATTCGAAACCAGCACGATCATCGACCGTACGCTGGTCTCTTCGCTTCCGCTTAACGGCCGCCGATTCCTGGACCTCGCCTTGCTGGCTCCAGGGCTTTACCAGGAACACGAACGCGGACAGCTGAGCCTGTCCGGAGCAAGAGGCATCAACAGCGTGATCAACGTGGACGGCGCCGATTTCAACCAGCCCTTCTTCGGTGGCCAGCGCGGGGGAGAGCGCTCCAATTTCGCCTTCGTGCTGAGCCAGGAAGCCATCCAGGAATTTCGTGTCATACAGGCCAACTTCTCGGCGGAATTCGGACGAAGCTCCGGCGGAATAATCAATGTCGTCACGAAGTCCGGCTCGAACGACTTTCACGGGAGTGCTTTCTACTACCTGCGTCACCGCGAATTCTCTCCACGGAACATCTTCGGCTTTGATACCGCTCCCACCCGGCAACAGTCCGGAGCAAGTATCGGCGGTCCCCTGGTGAAGAACAAAACATATTTCTTCACCGTCTTCGATGGCCAGCAGGAATCTCAGCCTCTCACCGTTCGCTTCAATTTGCCGAGTGGCCCTCCTGAACTCATGAGTAAGCAGGGCACATTCAAGACCACCAACGATGTATCCACTTATCTGGCCAAAATCGATCATCGTCTCTCTTCTCGTAATGAACTGAGCGTGCGCTACAGCCATAGCAGGAACTTTGCAGAAAATGCGACCAGATTTGGGGTGACCGACAGCTCTCTGGAAAACAACGGGACGGAACGCGACTCAACACACATAGGCGTCGTTTCTCTGCACAGCAGTTTCAGTTCCGGCATTCTCAACGAATTTCGCGTGCATTATTCGTACGAGTCGCGGCTGCGTACCAACAACCTTGAACAAGGTGACTTCAAGAATGTCGCCGGTCCCGAGGTCAGAATCATAGGATGCTGCGCGCTCGGCGGCCTGGCATCGCTTCCTGTCGATCAAAATGACAGTCGATGGCAGCTTGCAGATAATTTTTCCATTATAAATGGACGACACTACCTGAAGCTCGGAGTTGATATCAACCACACGTCCGTCTCTCAGGTATTCCGTGGGAACTGGCGCGGCCTCTACCTCTTCACGAGCCTCAACAACTACCTTCGGGTAGCCGGAGGACAGGTAAATCCGACAACAGGCCAGCCCTATCCAGCAGATTTCCTGAGAATCTTCTTTGGGGAAGGCCGGATTAAAGCCGGATTCCCGGATTTCGCCGGCTATGTTCAAGATACAATCCGGTTGACTCCATACCTGAGCCTCTACGCAGGCCTGCGGTATGAGGCGGCGCTGATGCCCCAGCCTCTGGTTCCCAATCCGATGCTGCCATACACCTCGCAGGTCCCAAGCGATCTGAATATGTGGCAACCGCGAGTGGGCCTGTCTTGGCGGCCCGGCTCCGACGATCGAACCGTCATTCGTGTGGGAGGCGGCATTTTCAACGCACGCACTCCCGCCCTGTTGGTCAACCAGACCTTCAATTCAAATGGCAATCCCGACGTCGGAGTCACTTTCGACCTCCTGGGGCCTCAAATTCAAGCCATCCAACAACTGCACCCGGAATTTGTGTTTCCATTTGTGCCGGAAACTTCGGATCCCCGTGCTGCTTCCTATTTCACGTCACTCGGGATCAACGCCGTCAGACCCGACGCTTCCTTCTTTGCTCCTGATTTTAAAAACCCACGCTCCTATCAGTACGGAATCTCGATAGAACGACAGTTGCCCGCCAACATTATTGGGAACATCAGCTTTGTCCGCAGCAAGACGGTCCACCTGGAAAGGATCAGGGATGTGAACCTGCCCGAACCTGTACTCTCGCCGGACAATTCGACGCCATCCGTCTTCAGGCCCCGATACAACCTGCTTGCAAGACCAAATCCATCGTTCGGCATCTTGCGTCAACAGGAAAGCAGTGCCCGTTCCGATTACAGTGCATTCGTTATCGGATTGGAGCGGAGATTCGGCCGCCTTCAGTTCCGAACCAGCTATGCGCTCTCATACAACAGAGACGATGACTCCAACGAACGGAACTATCTGGGAATCAATTACGAGAATGCCTACAACCTTGACTCTGAATACCGCTGGAGCCGCAATGACATTCGACATCGCTGGGTCATGAGTGCGGTGTGGCAGTTGCCTTTTGGTATACAGACGAGTTCCGTAGTGGAATGGCGCACCGGCACCCCATTCAGTGCCTTCACCGGCGCCGACAATAACGGAGATGGTCAGCTCACCGATAGACCCATTATTGCCGGGATACCGCTTCTACGGAACTCTTTCAGACAGCCGAATGAATTTCAGCATGACCTCCGTCTGACCAAGAAGTTCCTGCTGTGGAGAGAGAATACTTTGGATTGGAGTGCAGACTTCTTCAACCTCTGGAACACGGACAACTATATCTTTGCGGTTAATCCCAGCGAACAGGGTCCGGCAGGAGCGGTCGGTTCCCTATGGGGTACGGGCCAGACACCGCTGCCGACCTTCCGTTCGAAGTACCTGCCTGACGGGTCCCTCAATGTTAACGGAATCTATCCCGGAACGCCGTTCCAGCTGCAGATGTCACTTAGATATAGTTTCTAAATGGTCCAGAGACTCACTCAAATGAGCCTGACTCAAATAGCTATTCTGTTCTTTTGTTTCGTTCCTTTCGGAATTGCTTCGACTCCGGAATCAGCCGAAGAGATGCTTCAAAGAGCTGAGTTTCTTGCAGCGCGGTACGCTTGGCTGGAAGCATTACCCCTGTATTCGAGAGCAGAGCAGCAGTTCGCTCACAAAGGAAACTCGGCAAAAGAAGCACTCGCCCGGCTGGGAAGAATTCGCGCCTCGGTAAGTCATCGCTCTTTAGATCAGATCGCTTATGATCTGAACAGGGAAATCAGACGATCGCCTTTGAAACATAATCCATCGTTTCGTCTCAGAGCTCTATTTCTCAAGGCCGACCTCGGAACAGATACAGATGCATATACTGCAGGCACATTCGATACAGAACAGCGCCGGCGAGACTGGAGTGAAATTCATGAACTGTCGCAAAAGAGTAATGACCGGCATCTGGAGTCGAGGGCCCGGGGAGAATTGGCTATTTTGAAGGTACTCGCTGGAGAGCCGGCGGCTTCGGACGATGTCGCTGCTTCTCTCTGGCATGCAAAAGACACCGGGGACATAAGCAATGAGCTTCGCTTCCGTACCGCGATTGCCGGCATGTACCGGAGCGCCGGCCGAAATCACGATGCTTTAGGCCACCTTGACCGGGCTTTGGATCTGGCAGATCAGGAACAGGCTTCTTCGTTCTTCGCTGCTTACTTTGAAAAAGCAGTAGTCCTTTTTTCCGAGAGACAGGTCGATAAAGCACTCCCTCTCGTTGACCACTGTGTCTCCGAGGCACGTCTCACGGGCTCGAGGGTGAATGCCGCTCAGGCGCTCTTTCTGCAGGGCATGGTCAAGTCTGAGCGAGGACTTGCTACTGAGGCGGGCGATCTGCTTAGACAGACGCTCGATATCGCACGCGAAGTAGGATACCACCGGCTGGTTTCTATGACTTCTCTTGAGCTTTCGAAGATCTACCGGATATCCGGCGCACTCTGGAAGGCGCTCGACGTCGCAGAACAAGGCCTGAAATCCAGTCTCAAAACGGGAGATCCTTTCGAAGCCATCGTGCATATTCAAAACAAGGCTGCCATTCGAGCAGATCAGGGGCGGTTCATTGAGGCGGATCGTCTCTATCAAGAAGCGATCGGCGCACTGAATGCTCTATTGGCCAAATTCAACAGTGCCCACGCCCGAGCTTTTATCATCTCGAGAATGAGCGATTTGTATGCGGATTATTACTCTGTCTCTCTCATGAAGCTCAAAGATCCCGCGAAAGCATTTGCCATCCTGGAGCAGGCGCGCGGACGGAGCATCTCGGATTCTCTTCGGGGAAGAATGACTTTTCCCGTTTTGCCCAAGGCCCCGGAAAAACAGGATTCTTTTGTGCTGTTTGAAAAAGCCCTCGCCGATTTTCAGAAGCGGCTTTGGCTGAAGCAGGATCCTCCGGACTTTCGCAGTGTTTTAAGTGAGATTTTCGATCTGGAGCAGCATCTGGGCTCGAGCCGAGACGCCGGCCGGCATGCTGTCGAAGGCCAGATTTTTGCACCGATACCTGTAACCGAAATTCAGGAAGTTCTTTATCCAGGCGAGGTTATTCTCGAGTATGTATTACAGGAACCTCATTCGACATGCCTTGCCATAGGTCGGGACAACATTCATGGAATAACCCTGGCTTCGAGGAGTGTGATCGAAGAAGCAGTCAAAAACTATCGAGAAGAAATTCGGCAGGGAAGAATGGGAACCGAAATCGCCCGGAGACTTTATGCTCTTCTTCTGGCACCGGTAGGGGATCTCACTCAAAAGCTGCGGATAACAATTGTCCCAGACGGCTTATTGCATCTATTGCCATTCGAAACGCTCTCAATACAGCCCGGCCGGCTTTTGATTGAAACCCACATGATCGATTACAGCCCTGCGGCAACTGTCACCTTTCTCCTCAGAAAGAACTCTGTGGCGCGAACTCGCCGTTCGTGGTTTCTGGGTGTTGGAGACGCCCGATATCCTTCTCTGGATGAAAGTGGATCTGTGTTCTTTGCAAACACTCCTCATCCCGCACGGCTACCCGGCTCTCGTGCCGAAATCTCTGCAATCGAGAAAGCCCTGGATGGAGTCTCGGATACAGTGACGTTGCTGGGTGAAAACGTCAGTGAAAGCGCTGTGAAATCCTCGAATCTGGAGGATTTCGATATCCTGCATTTTGCTGTTCATGGTACTTCAGACGTTGATTTCCCGGCCCGATCTGCTCTTCTATTTGGTCCAGAGTCTGAAAGTGATGATGATATTTTTCAGGCGTGGGAAATAAGCCGCCTTAGATTGCGAGCGGATCTTGTTGTTATGTCAGCCTGTGACACTGCTGTGGGAAAAGTCCTGGACCAGGAGGGAATCTCGAACCTTGTTCATTCATTCCTTCTGGCCGGGGCGCGGTCCGTTGTGGCGAGCATCTGGCCCGCGGATGATCGTTCATCTGCAGATCTCATGACACGCTTCTATTCCTTCCTGGCCCAAGGTATGGATAAAGGTTCGGCGTTACGCCAGGCCAAGCTGGATTTCATCAAGAAGTACCAGGACAAGGCTGTGCCGATCTACTGGGCCGGATTTGTCATGATTGGGGACAGCTCAGATTCCATTCTCGGCAAGCATCCTGAGTCTGTGAAGGAGGAAACCTATTAATGAATTGGAAACGCATCCTCTGGATTCCGATCTGTCTCATTATGCTCGGAATCGCCACCATTCTGGTCCTCCAGTTCTATTCCAGAAGGCCCACTCCCGTGAGTGGCGATCAGCTCGATCGTGCACCGGCAAAGCCAGGTGTCTTCCGAATTGCATTCGGTTCTTGCAACAAGCAATCGATGCCGAACCACATGTGGAGAGCCATTCTCAACTGCAAACCGGATCTCTGGATTTGGCTGGGCCATAGTGTCGATGCCAAAGCTGAGGATATGTCTTTTCTGAAGAGCCAGTATGACAACCAGAAACAGAAGCCTGAATACCAGGACCTGTTGCGAAGCTGCCGTATTGTAGGTACGTGGGATGACAACGAATATGGAATGAAGAATGGGAACGGTCTTTTCAAAAAGAAGGCCGAGAGCCAGCAGTTGTTCCTGGATTTTATCGGTGAGCCCGAAGAGAGCATACGACGCCAGCAAAACGGCTTATACACTTCCTATGTGTATGGCGAGCCGGGGCGCCGGATCAAAGTCATTCTTCTTGACCTTTACTATAATGCGGATATACCGGGGCCGGAAAGCGACCTTCTCGGGGAAGAGCAATGGCGTTGGTTGAACAATCAGTTGAGGGACAGCAAGGATGACATAGTGCTGCTCGGATCGAGCCTCCAATTGCTTCCTTTTGAACATCCCTATAATCGGTGGGACGATTATCCAAAGTCGCGAAAGAGAGTTCTGCAGCTCCTGGCCGAGACGAAACCAAAACTGACAGTCATTTTGAGCGGAGACCGACACCTGGGCGAAATCTCCAAGTCAAATGACTCAGGTCTTCCTTATCCGTTTTACGAGATCACATCCAGTGGCCTCACGCATCACGTGGACTTCTTCTATCATCTGAGAGCCTTCTTTTCACCCGAACGGAATCGGTATAGGGTAGGGGAACTCTTTTTCGAGAGCAATTTCGGGATTATCGATATCGATCAATCCGGGAAATTTCCTGTGGTCTCGATGCAGATCCGTGACCAGGAAAACCAGGTTCGGCGGCAAGTTCGGGTATCGGGAGAATCTCCTGAATCTGCTTTGATGATCGCGAGTCCGGCAAACTAAAGCTTTTCCGGTGGCGCTATTCGATAAACGAAAGTCCCCATTCCGCCCTTGTTGATCGCGAAGATTATCCGGATCAATTCTTCCTGGTCGGCCGCGTTTTCGAGCGGTCCGGTATAAACCGGATCATAGCCGGCGTCGCGATTAAGCCTTTCGACAATCTCACGAGCCGCATCATCGCCACACCACAGATTGCTTGGTCTTGCTCGTGCTTCCTTGAGCCGCCCATACAGGGCAGCGAAGTTTATGTTGAACGACTTCGCCGTTGGCCCGTTGGTCCTTGATTTCACGAATTCCGCGTTGGATCTGAACCCTTCCGGAGGGCCAATCCCGATTCGATTTGTGGCGTCAATAACGGTTTTGCCTTTGATGCCCTGCAACTTACCAAGTGCTTCGGCAACTTTGTCGCCCGGCACGGCCAGGAGCACAACCTCCGCATTCGTGACGTCGCCGCCATTTCTTCCGAGCCGGAAGACCTCATGACCAGCTTGCTCCCAAAGGTCTGCCAGACCTCCGCCGACGTGGCCCTTGCCATAAACTGAAATCCTCATGGGGATAATCCTCCTTGATGGTCAGACAGGATGAACCGCCTCGCCGCATTCAGTATTGGGGATTTAGGAGATTCGCCCTCACAATTGGTCAGGCCGCCTGCGCAATCTGTCCTATTCCATTCACCTTGACTATGCAACTGCAAGGCCAGACCACCTCGGTCAAACACAATCTTTCGTGGCATGACACTTCTTATCGCGATCATGGTTCAGATGGGTTCACTGATACGCCGCCGCAAATCGCTCTAGGCCTGGTAATTTTTGCCAGCCTCTGTCCATGTGAGGCGGGTTATCGTTGGTTTCGACTACTCGCATTGTACGGCTTCATTAGAGGGGCTCTGCTCCGATGGGATGTTTTCCCTTTCTGCCCTGTTTCTCTCGGGCACTGCTTCGCTTGACGGCAGAGATCGCCTGGTCGCGCCCTGCAATCGCCTCCGTTCTGCTTTCCCGGCACCCCCAGCCAACATTCTGCCCTTCGGGTTTGATCGCGTCCCGCTCACCAGAATCTCGTCCGGTGCCCCCAGGAAAGCACTTCGGTGCTCTTGGGAGCGGCCCCGCTCGCTCTTGTGTGCCCCGAGATAAACAGGGCAGAAAGGGAGAAACACCATGAATCCGAAGCGAGCCACTCAAAATCGAAACCTCTTCACAGCAATCGAGCCTGAAACCAACGAAAATCCGGCACCGGCGAGGGTCCCGGCTACGGCAAAATACATCCCCGTCTACCACGTCGAGCTGGTTCGCGACCGGCTGATCAAAGTCGAACCGAGGCCTTCGATCCACAATCCCGATGACGTGGTTGCCATCCTTCAAGAGGAACTCCTGAAATCCGACCGAGAGAAGCTGGTGTGTGTCATGCTGAATGCAAAAAATAGGATTATCGGAATGGACATTGTCTCTGTTGGCAGCCTCACCGCCTCAATTGCGCATCCACGAGAGATCTTCAAATCCGCAATCCTGAAAAATGCGGCTTCGATCCTCCTCAGTCATGGACACCCATCAGGCGATCCGGCTCCCAGCCGTGAAGATATTCAGTTGACTGAGCGCGTCGCCAAGGCCGGCGAGATCCTGGGAATCAGGTTGCTGGACCACATCATCATCGGCGAACTCGGCACCTACAGCTTCAGCAACGCCGGCCGGCTGCCGTGATCCGGCCCCGGCCGAATCATAGTGTAGCTTTCGTCTCTCTCTTGAACTAGGCTGGGAACGCCAAGCTCCGTGTTTGCCAAAAAAAGGAAAGAAGCATGGGAAAGTATGACTCTTCTCTTACGCGGGTAGTCCCAATTTTTGATGCGTTGATGGATCGCGATCCGACGGGCTGCTCATGGCTGCCTGTTATATTGAAAATTGGATCATTCTCATCACGAGGATTTAACGGCCTGACAATCAATTCTCTGATTGATGGACATGGCAGGTGGTGGGGCAGACAGGAACGCCAACTGGACCCTCCCAAGGCTCTACTGCGATGGCTCATCATGAACGTGAAGAAGCCAATGTCAGAGGCTTGCTGGGGCAGTGATGAAACGCGAAACAAACGTGAACTCCTGGTTGCCGGCCATCCTGAGACCAGAGCTGAAGCCCTTCTGCTCCTGGAGAGCCGACCTGCGCAACGCGCATGGTACGTGCTCGAAGGACAGTCCCGTCCGGATGCGTATCTGGAAACCGAGCGCCTGATCTTGGTCATAGAAGGTAAACGAACGGAGCGCGAATCCACGACCACCACGAACTGGATGCGTCGGCGCAGTCAGATACTCCGGCACATGGACGCATCCTGGGAAATCCGTGGGAACAAGAAGGTTTTCGGCACGATGCTCGTCGAAGGGCCCGGTGGCGCCGAGGCAGTGACTCCCAGCGAGCACTGGCAAAAAGAGGCTGAATCGCAGATAAAGCCGGACATGATTGATGCCAGCCTGCCACACAGGACACCGGTAGAGCGCAAACAAATAGCTGAAGGATTTCTTGGCGTTGCTACCTGGCAGAGATTGTGTTCAGAATTGGATCTACCGTGGCCATCTATTGCGAACATCAGACAAACAGTGATCTAAGGTTTCGGCTTCAGAATGTGCGGCAGCGTCATTCTATAGCAGTTCAATGAACCATCGCACTTTCCGCATTCGCCAGACGCAAAGTTTTGCCCCCGAATTCGAATTCGAGCATTTCATCGACGCCATCGGCAATTGCGGAAAACCTGCCCATCGATTCCGCTACGGTTCCATACTGCAAAGACGCGGCCGAGATTTCGGAGATAGCGAAAATGACTTTGTCGCGAATGAAGAAATGCATGAATCCGACGCCTGAATTCAGTTCGTTGAGCCTGGCGTGCAGCCTTTGCGTGCCCCGGACGTCTTTGACCAACGGTGAATAGAAACGGATCAGCGGGGGATTGCCAATGATGCTGACGTACATCGTGATGCTGCCGTAGCGAAGGGCAATGTCCCCGTCCTTATCGTATTCGAGATCGCCTATTCCAGTGATTTCCCTGACAATATAAAGCAGGTTTGTTTCTGTTTTTTTCAGGTTCGCTTTTTCTTCTTTCACTATACGTTTGACGCCCAAGGAAGGAAAATGAAGAACCTTGCCATTGGATTCGAACGCTTCATACTCCAGAAAGCCGGGGTGGGGTATCCGCAGTATCTCCGACAAAGCCTGAACCGCCTGCCTGGCTATTCGGGACGGCTTAAGAGGGGCAGGGAAGTCGATGAAAAAATTAGGGGAACCATCAGGATCGTTTTCTGGAGTAGACTCAGAGGGACTACCTGTAGGCGCCTCCCATCCGGTTTTAACCAGCCCGGCGACTTGCCGGTCAGTCAGCCTGTCGGAAACTGAGAGATAAGCATTGCTTGATATCTCAGCGCGCATGCCGTGACTCCCCTGGGCGGCAAATTGAACAAAACGGCTCGAATTCTTCACTTGAATTATAAGGAATTGATCTTCCGTCATTTCTGAAAGTACGCCTGCCAGTTTTCCAGCAAGAAGCGGCCAGTCTTTTGAAATGCGTACGTCTCCTTCTTTCGGGCCTTTCTTTTTCATTGATTCTCCCTTTGATTCGTCCTAGAAGCTTTTCTCACTTCTTTAGAGCTATACCTGTGCTGCTGCCGAGTTTAAACGGCACCCGCTCAAAGCTACCTCTAGCGCGCTGATTAAAGCGTCCACACTACTTGTCCATGCCGTAGGTCCATACGTAAAGTAGGTTTCCATGTGATCCTCCGGAAGCGGCAGACCTCCTTGGATGATCTTGCTCGCCAACAACTCGGCAAATGTCTTGGCGCTTTCCGAGTTTCGCAGCGAGCTGAAGTGAAGTTCCAGTTTCCCGTCTGCATAGACCGTAAACGGCGCCGCTTTAGCCTGAATGCTCGTCCATTTGGGGCTAAAGGAGCCGGTGTGGATACCTCGACCCCATACCATTTCTGCTTCCAGCAACCGGCATTTGTCATATAACTTCTTTATTTTGCCTATAGTGTCTTCGTCCAACTGCTTCAACAGTGCGTTCCCTTGGAAGCTTTCCCAGTCGAAAGCGACAGCTTTTCTCTCCGTCAATTTCCCACGTTTGATCTCGCGGATCTGTTCGGTAAACCCGAACAGTGTTGGGACGACAATTCTAAAACCGGCTTCCTCATACTGCCTGGCCTCAACCAGCAGCACCTCGACCGTTTCCATTTGTCTGTTCATGAACTCAACCAATGACTTGAGTTCATTGGGGGCTTGCTCCAGGAAGAAGACTATTCGAACCTCTCCCGCCTTCAGCCGTCGTTCCGCTTCTTTGAAGAAGTCCTCTTCGGAATCCGAGATATCGGATCCAAGTTTGGAAAAAACCTCTTCCAGTGTTGTGCTATAGAGTTGTCTCGCTGTTACATCTGCGTACGCACGAAGATCCTCACCAGACCAGTATCTTTGTCCATTGGCAGCGTATTCAAGGACTTGTCCCACGACCTCCCGACGTGCTCGCGTGTCGAGATACCGTTTACATTCTACGAATGTCGGCATAGCGTTTTGATCAAGGAAGAAAAAGTCCACGCTCCAGCGTTCTGCTCCGCTGTACGGGTCAGGAACCGGCATTTCGCGTTTTACCAGTAACCAGCGACACGGCGTTTGCGGGTCAATCTGATCTCCCGGCAGCAGGTCATAGTTTCTCTCAAGGATACTCTGCAGTTCTTTATCTTCATTTTTGACGAGCACAGGCTTCATAGCTTTCGAAGTTCTATCCTTTTGATTCACGACATACACGGTCCCCAAGTCTGCTACCCTCCCTGTTCCATGTGACAGCTTCGCCAAAGTCTACAAAAGGACACCATGTCCTCCTTTTCGGCCATCAGTCGACTGAAGCTGACGCAATCAATTACGATATAAATAGAAATCAGTTGAGTCCCCTTGTGCGATCATAATTTTCGCGGCCTTGCATTGCGGCCGCCCTGTAGGTGATTGCGCCGGAATCCCACCAGCGCACGCGGACACGATCGCGTTTAATCCCGTCCTT